>JBEVKV010000155.1:0-4249 GCA_040509515.1 Pyrinomonadaceae bacterium
CGCCGGTCTCTTCGGTTTACCGGTCTCTTCGGTTTAGTGGCCGAGGTACTTTTCGCCGGCCTCGACGCGCAGCGCGAGCCGGTTCTCGCGCGGCGGCAGCGGGCAGGTCGCGTAGCGCGTGAAGGCGCAGGGCGGGCTGTAGGCGCGGTTGAAGTCGAGCGTGACGCGCCCCGCCGCGTCGGGCGGGTCTGCGTAGAGGTAGCGCCCCGCGCCGTACGTCTCTTTGCCGCTCGTCTGGTCGGCGAAGATGATGAAGAACTGCTCGTTGCCCTTCTCCCTGAGCGCCTGGAGCCTGTACTCGCGCCCGCCGACCTCGAAGGCGAGCGCGCCCGGCGCGGTCTCCTCGGTCTCCATCCCGAGGACGTTGAGGATGGGCACCTGCTTCGGCGGCTCGTAAGGCTCGAAGCGCGCGTTGACGACCCAAGTCCTGTCCGCGGGATAATACTCCGTCCCCTTGAACTCGGCGCGCGCGGGGTTCGCGCGGTCTTTGACGCGGAGCCCCAGACGCTCGCCGCGCTTGACGACGTGGAAGCTCAGCGACCCGAGTTCGAGCATCGTGGGCTCGCCGTCTTCATCAGATTTGAGTTCGAGCGTGGACACGTCCTGCCCGCCCGACTTGATGCCCGAGCCGGGCGTCGCCGCAAGCGTCACCTTCCCGCCCGCGAGCCGGAGCGTGCCCGCGTGCGCGGGGGCTTTGCCCTCGGGCAGCACTATCTCGCCCGCCGGGTCGCTCCCGAAACGGGTCTCGCCCTCCTTGAGCCAGAAGAGGCCGATGAGCGACAGCCACCCGTCCTCGCTCTTCAAACTCGCCAGACGCTTCGCCTTCCACTGTTCCAACTCCTGCTCGTACGACGCGCCCGCCGCCTGCTGCTGCGTCGGCTGTGAGGTCGGCGTGGCCGCCGGCGTCGTCGGCGTCGGCGTCTCCGTCCGCGCGCAAGCGGCCGTGAGCGCCAGCGCGCACGCGAGCACGATGAGCTTACGAATTGACACCGTTGGAACTCCTTTTAATTTCAAATCTCATTAATTTCAAATCTCAAATTCTGTTCCGAATGACCTGCGCGGCGAACCGCTCCATCTCTTCGAGCTGCGGACTGCACTGAAGCAGGAGCAGATCGACGCCCGCGTCCTCGAACTCCTCGACGCGCGCCGCGACCTGCTCGGGCGTCCCCACCAGCCCCGAGCGCAGGCCGCGGTTCGACACCGAGTAGTCTTCGAGCGACACGCGCCGCTCAAGCTGCGTCCCCGCGAGCCACTGCTGATAGTTGTGATAACCGGCCGCCGACTGTTGCACGTCCGTGACGCGCGCCAACTCCTTTTGCGCCTCCTCTTCCGAGTCGCGCACGATTGTGTAGCCGGCCACGCCGAACTGCATCGGCCCGAGCCCCAGCCGCTCGCGCCGCGCGGACATGTCCGCGATTTTCTCGCGCACGCGCGCGGGCGGGTCGCCGTGCATCACGTAGGCGTCGCACTTCTCGGCTATCAGCTCCTTCGCCGCCTCGGACTCGCCGCCCGCGTAGATGACCGGCCGGGGCTTCGTCAGCGGCTTCGGCCTCAGCACCGTGTCGGACACTTTGTAGAACTTCCCCTCGAACGAGAAGTGGTCTTCCTTCCACGCGCGGTCGACGACTTCGAGCCACTCCGCGGTGCGCGCGTAGCGGTCGTCGTGCTGCTCGAAGTGCACGCCGTACATCGCGGCCTCCGACGCCCACCAAGAGGAGACGACGTTGAGCGAGAGACGCCCGCCGCCGCCGATGTGGTCGATGTTGGCCGCCTGCTTGGCGAGGAGCGCGGGGTTGTGGAAGGTCGGGCGGACGGCGACCATCAGCTCAAGCCGCTCGGTCACAGCGGCGAGCGCGGCGGCCGTCGACCACGCGTCGAGCGAGGGAGCCTCGACGCCCTTGATGTCGTTCAGGTTCAGCTCGGCGACGAGCGTCAGGTCGTAGCCGATCTGCTCGCTGCGCCGCGCGAGGCGCTCGACGTACTCCCAGCTCGCCTCCATCGCCTCGTCCTCGACGTTCCTCAGCCAGCCGCCGAAGACCGGGAGCCAGTAGCCGTAGCGCATCGGCGCACCTCCTCCTCAAGGTAGTCGACCAGACGCGCGTGCGGGTCGAAGCCCACGACGCGCACCGCGTCCGCGACGAAGTTCGACAGCGCGTTGATGTCATAAAACTTCGGACGCCCGTCGCGCTCGTCAATCAGGTACTCGACGCCGCCGAGGTCGAGCGACGCCTCGCGGGCGATGCTCTCAACCTTCTCGATAATCTCCGCCGGCGGCTCGTAGCGCTCGACCTTCAGACCCGCCTTCGGCGCGTCGGCCAGACACAGCTCGCCGGCCGCCGCGATGCCCGCACCCTCGGCCGCGCGCTCCACGTCGCAGATTTCGGCCGGGCACAAATTGAAGTTCTCGCCCTCCGTGTAGACCCTCATCGCGTAGAGGAAGCGCCCCGCCAGCGTCTCGACGCGGACGATGTGGCCGCCGCCCGCGTGGATGTATTCCTGCACGAGCGCCGTGCTGTCGATGCCGAGGTCGACCAGTCCCGCGCCGAGCGCGTACTCAAGGTCGGCCGCCGTCTCGAAGCGCACGATGCCGGCTCCGCGCCCGCCGATGTTCGGCTTGAAGACGACGGGAAAGCTCAGCTCGCGCGCGGCCTCTCTCACTTCGTCGAGGCTGTTGACGACGCGCGTGCGCGGGAACCCGAGGCCGAGCGAGGCGAAGAGCGAGAGCTGCAAAGCCTTCGATGTCTCGTAGTCGAACGCGCGGCTCCCGTTGACGACGCGCACGCCGAGGCGTTCGAGGTGTCGCAAATACTGCCGCGTGTAGAAGACGGCGTTGCCGTGTCCGCGCAGATAGCTCGACGCGCTCATCCGGTTGAAGAGGAGCGCGAAGTTTTCCGCGTCCGCGCCCGGGTCGAAGCGGTGGCGCGCGGCGTCCACGCGGACGTAAGGAGTGCCGCGCCGTTCAAGCTCCGCGAAGAGCGGCCGGAACCACTCCGGGTGTTCGTAATAGACGGCCATCGCCGGCCGCGCGTCTGCCATCAGAAGTCTCCCTCCGCAAATAAAGAAGCCGCTCCCGGGAGCGGCTTCGCAGTCTCCAGGCTCTCGACTGAAAACCTAAACCTGCGCGCGGGGCAAGTCAAGAGACGAGCCGCGCGCTCGGCCTTCTCCGCGTCCTCGGCGGCCATCGTCGAGGAGTAAGGCAGGCTCAAGCCCATCGCGCGGCCTGAAGCGCGCGCCGACGCCGGTGCCGCTTGACTAAACTCGCGGGGCTGTGGCTATTGTCACCGGACGTTTCTCGTTGAGGTGACACTCGGCCATGGAAATGACCCAGCTCGAATTCTTCCTTCAGGTCATCGCGGAGGGCAGCTTCTCGAAGGCCGCGGACGCGGTGGGGCGCACGCAGCCGGCGGTGAGCATCGCCATCCGCAGGCTCGAAGAGGAGGTCGGCGCGCCCCTCTTCGACCGCTCGCAGAAGACGCCGACGCTCACCGAGGCCGGCACAGTCATACAGGACTACGCGCGGAGGATTCTTACTCTGCGCGATCAGGCGCGCGGCGCGGTCTCGGAGCTGCGCGCGCTCCGGCGCGGCCTCGTCCGCGTCGGGGCCAACGAGAGCACTTCGCTCTACCTGCTGCCGCAGGTCATCCTCGCCTTCCGCGAGCGCCACCCCGAGATCAAGGTCGAAATCTACCGCCACGTCTCCGAGCGCCTGCCGCGCGAAGTCTTGCAGGGCAGCGTGGACTTCGCCGTCCTCGCCTTCGAGCCCGAAGACCGCGACCTCGAATCCTTCTGCGTGCTGCGCGACGACCTCGCGCTCATCCTCAACCCCGCGCACGCGCTCGCCTCGCGCGAAGAGGTGACGATAGAGGAGTTGGGCGGCGAGTCGTTCCTCGCGCACAACGTCCGCACGGGCTCGCGCAACAAGGTCGTCGAGGCGTTCGCCGAGCACCACACGCCGCTCAACATCACGCTGGAGCTGGCGACGGTCGAGACCATCAAGCGCTTCGTCCAGCTCAACGTCGGCCTCGCCTTCGTCCCGCGCATGTGCGTGCGCGAAGAGCTTGAGCGCGGCACGCTCGCCTCCGTCCCCGTCCGCGACCTCTCCTACACGCGCACGCTCTGGGTCACGCACCGCCGCAACGCGACCTTCTCGCACGCGGCCGCGGCCTTCCTCTCGGTGCTCCGCCAGCACGCGAAGCTCCCGGCATAAACCTTTCCTATGCGGCCATAAAAATTTTCAAAGGCGGCGCGG
>JBEVKV010000156.1:0-17773 GCA_040509515.1 Pyrinomonadaceae bacterium
GAACAGCCGGCGGCCACCGCCGCGCCCGCGGGCGACTGAGCCCGCGACACCCTTTCACTTAAACGACCCGACCGCCCGGACGGAGAGAAGCATCATGTTCAAGAGTCTCAGTCGCAACGCGGCCGCGGCGCTCGTCTTCGGGGCCGTCGCGCTCGCGCCCGCGCAGGCGGCGTGGGCGCAGGCCGGCACGCCAACGCCGGCGCAGACCGCGCCGACGCAGCAGCAGCAGCAGCAGACACCGACGCCGGCCGCCGCGCCGCCGCAGGGCGCGCCGCAGGCGTCCACGCAGATGAAGAGCGAGGCCGGGCACGAGTGGGCTCCCATCTTAGAGCAGAAGATCGACTACAAGGACTGGACGTTCAAGAGCCTGAAGGACGGCTCGCCGCTGAGCCTGCGCGAGCTGTCGAAGGGCAAGAAGCTCGTGATGGTCGTCTACTTCGCGCCGTGGTGCGGGAACTGGAAGGCCGAAGCGCCGACGGTCTGGCGGCTCTACGAGAAGTACAAGTCCGAAGGGTTCGAGGTCGTGGGCGTCAGCGAGTATGCGTCGGTTGACGACTCGCGCAAGTATTTCGAGTCGCAGGGCGGCGCGCCCTTCAACGTCGTCGTCGAGTCCGAGGCCACCTCGGCGCGCGAGCAGACGACGCACTTCGGCTACCGCAAGGCGTGCGGCGACGCGCGCCGATGGGGCTCGCCCTTCAACGTCTTTCTGGAGCCCGCCAAGCTCAACAAGTCGGGCGAAGTCCTGACCGAGCGCGCGTGGGTCGTCGGCGGCGAGCTGATAGAGAAGGACGTTGAACGATTCATACGCGAGCGGCTCGGGCTCTCGGAACAGGGCTCGGCCGAGCCTTGCAAGGACGAGCCGAAACCGGCCGTCGCCGTTAAGCCCTAACGGCCGACCGGGGTGTGAAGTCTTAGCCTGCCGCAATCTTTCCCGACGGAAGCGGCGGGCAATCCGCAAAACCCCTTCCGGCATCAAACACCCTCCCCGAAACGGCCACCCGTGTCTTTAACGGTCAGGCCGGAGTGGAGAAATTCGACGGCCCGTGCGTAAAATACGCGGGCGAGCCCCAAGCTCCCGATTGGCCGAGAGGGAAAGACCCCGACCCCTCGGCACCCGAGACAACCCCGAAGACACAGCCCCGAAAGGAACGTTCCCCCATGTCGCCCTCACGGCGTACACGCACGTCCGAGCGCACAGCCCTGCGCCGCCGCCGAAAAATCGCACTCCTTCTGCTCTGCCTCGCGCTCGCGGCACCCGTCGCCTACGCGCTGGCTCTGCGCGCCGCCTCGGCCTCGCGCCAGACGGCCGACGCCCCTGCGCCCGAGAAGCGTCGCGCCTTCGTGCCCGGCGAGATTCTGGTGCGCTTCCGCGGAGAGTCGAAAACGGTCGCGGGCGAGAGCGAACCGGCATCTCTTCTGGCCGCCGAGGGCGGGCGGCAGATTCCCGTCGCGTTCGAGAGCCCGCGCGGGCTTGAGGTCGTGCGCGGGCTGCGCCTCGCGCGCGTCCGCACCGAAGACACGCTCGCCGCCGTCGAACTCTTGCGCGCGCGCGCCGACGTGCTCTACGCCGAGCCCAACTACGTCCGACGCAAGTTCGCGTCGCCTAACGACCCTTCCTACCCGACGCAGTGGGCGCTCAAAAACACGGGCCAGTCCAACGGCACCGCCGGCGCGGACATCGACGCCGAGCCCGCTTGGAACACGACGACGGGGAGCGCGCAAATCGTCGTCGGCGTCATCGACGAGGGCGTCGACATCAACCACCCCGACCTCATGCCCAACGTCTGGACTAACCCGGGCGAGACGCCCGGCAACGGCCTCGACGACGACGGCAGCGGCTACGCCGACGACCTCCACGGCTGGGACTTCTTCCACAACGACGCGAGCGTCTTCGACGCGGCGGGCTCGTTCCCCGACGACGAGACCGACGCGCACGGGACGCACGTCGCCGGCATCATCGGCGCGGCCGGCAACAACGGGCAGGGCGTCTCGGGCGTCAACTGGAACGTCAAGCTCCTGCCCTTGAAGATTCTCGGGCGCGAGGGCGAGTCGGCCGCGCCCTCTTCGGTGCTTGAGACGGTGCGCGCCTACGGCTACGCGAAGACCTTGCGTGAACTCTACAACACGTCGGGCGGCGCGAAGGGCGCGAACCTGCGCGTGCTCAACAACTCTTACGGGGGCTACGGCGAGTCGCAGGCCGAGCGCGACGCCATCCGCGCGCTCGGCGACCTCGGGATTCTTTTCGTCGCCGCCGCCGGCAACGAAGGGCGCAGCAACGACCGCTCGCCGGTCTTCCCGGCCTCCTACAACGAGCCGAACGTCATCACGGTCGGGGCCTCGACGCGCTACGACAACGCGGCCGGCTTCACCAACTACGGCGCGCGCTCGGTTCACATGATCGCGCCGGGCGACGACGTGCTCTCGACCACGCCGGGCGGGACTTACACGCGCGCCGCCGGCACCTCGATGGCCGCGCCGCACGTCGCGGGCGTGGCGGCGCTCGTCTGCGCGGCCGACCCCGCGGTTTCGCTCGCGCGGCTGCGCGCGTCGATCCTCTACGGCGGCGACCTGTTGCTGGGTCTGGGGCCGACCAACTTCTCGGTCGGCTTCGCCACCGGACGCCGTCTGAACGCGGCGGGCGCGCTCGCCTCTGCGGCCGAGGCCGACACGACGCCGCCGGCCGCCATCGACACTTTCAACCTCGTCGCGCGGCAGGGGCAGACCGTCAGCGTGGGCTGGACTGCGCCCGGCGACGACGGCGCGGCGGGGCGCGCCTCCGCGTACGAGATTCGCTTCTCCGACACCGACCCGCGCGCGATGGACGCGGCGCAGTTCCAGCGCTCCCACGTCCTCTCTGCGCCGCTCCCCTTAAACGCCGGGGCGACGCAGACGACGAGCTTTAACGTCCCCTTCCGACACCCCTCGGGCTTCGTCGGCATCCGCGCCGTGGACAACGCCGGCAACGCCGGCCCCGTCACGGCCGTCGCCATCAATGTCCCGCAGGACGACTCCGACCCTTACACGCAGACCACTTCGGCGCCCGAGCCGCTCTCGACCGGCGGCGAGAAGCTGAACCTCGTCGGCGACGACCTCTTCTCGCTCAACTACCAACTCCCGTTCGACTTCCCATTCTTCGGGCAGACGACCAAAGCCCTCGGGGTCTCGACCAACGGCGCGCTCTACTTCGGCGAAGTCCCGCGCCTCGGCGCGGCGGACAGCTTCGCGCCCGACGACGCCAACGCCTATACGGCGCGGCTCGCGGGCTACCGCACGATTGCCGCGCTGTGGGACGACCTGCGCACAGACCTGCGCACGGGCGGCGACGTGTACGTCGTCAAGCCCGACCCGACGCGCCTCATCTTCCGCTGGCAGGCCGTGACCTACTACACGCCGAACGGCCCGGCGACGACGCCCGACCAGAACCCCGTCAACTTCGAGGTCGAGCTGCGCCGCGACGGCACCATCGTCAAGCGTTACGGCGCGGGCAACGACTTCGTCTTCCCCGTCGTCGGCATCTCGGGCGGCGAGCCCGACGCCTACGTCGCCGCGACGCACACGTCGCCCTTCACGCCGATAAATCTGGGTGACGCGCAAACGGTCGTCTACACGCCGCGCCGGCCGAGGCCGATGCCGACGCCCGACGTGGCGACCTTTATCTCGGTGACGCCCGAGCCCGCGACCTCGGGTCAACTCCTGACTTACACCGTCTTCGCCTCCGACCAGAGCCACGACACGGACGCCGAGCAGACGCGCCTGACCGTTCCGATTCCCGAGGGCACTTCGCTCGTCTCGGCCACGGCCGCGCCGTCGTGGAGGGCCGTCGTGACGGCGCCGCCGCCGGGCTCGACCTCGGGCGCGGTGACGGTCGATTACGGCACACTCTCTTACCTGAACAGCGGCACGCTCACGCTCGTCGTGCAGGTGAACGCGCCGCCGGGCTCGACCGTCACGGCCACGTCGAGCATCCAGAGCTACTGGCAAGACCCCGACCCGTCGAACAACACCGCCGTCAGGCAGACGCAGGTCGTCGCCTCGCCGCCCTTCGCGGGCGTCCGCGCGGTGAGTGCGGGCGGCGGCGGCTCCTTCTCGGAGAACCACACGGCGGCGGTCAAGGACGACGGGACAATCTGGTCGTGGGGCAGCGCCCTCTCGGGGCAGCTCGGCGACGGGACGGGCTCTTGGACGACGGCCTCGCCCGTCCTCGTCTACGACTTCGGCGGCGCGACGGCCGTCTCGGCGGGCGGTCGCCACACGCTCGTGCTCAAAGCGGACGGCACCGTCTGGGGTTGGGGCTCGAACACGGGCGGGCAGCTCGGCATCACCGAGCAGTTCTACGGCTCGCGCAGCCGCCCCGTGCAGGTGCAGGGCGTCTCGGGCGTCGTCGGCATCGCGGCGGGCGGCGGCCACAGCCTCGCGCTCAAAGCGGACGGGACGGTCTGGGCGTGGGGCGCGAACGCGAGCGGGCAGGTCGGCAACGGCTCGTACATCGAGAAGTCGCCCGAGGCCGCGCAGGTCGCGGGGCTCTCGAACGTCAAGGCCGTCGCCGCCGGCCCCTCCTACTCGCTCGCCGTCAAGCACGACGGCACCGTCTGGGGTTGGGGCGCGAACTACTACGGCAACACGAACACGGGCGTCCTCGGACTCCCCTCGAACAGCTTCAGCACGCCGACGCCCGTCCAAATAGGCGGCGTCACAAACGTCGCCTCGGTCGCGGCCGGCGGCACGCACGTCGTCGCGTTGAAGAACGACGGGACGGTCTGGACTTGGGGCAGCGACCAGTTCGGCCAACTCGGCGACGGCGGCGGCACGGGGCCCGGCGGCACGACGCCCCGGCAGGTCTCGCTGACGAACGTCGCGGCCGTCTCCGCGGGTTTCGAGCACGCGCTCGCGCTCAAAGCGGACGGGACGGTCTGGGCGTGGGGTCACAACGCCGGCGGGACGCTCGGCGACGGGACGACGACGGATCGCAGCGCGCCCGTGCAAATCTCGCTCGGCGCGGCGGCCGTGGGACTCGACGCCGGCCCGCTGCACAGCGCGGCCGTGCTGGCCGACGGGAGCGTCCGCACCTGGGGCGCTAACGGCGACGGGCAGCTCGGCGACCGCACGCGCGTCGACCGCAACGCGCCCGTGCAGGTGAGCGGCCCGTTCCCCGTCGCCACGCCCGACTACTCGCCCGACGGCGGCTCGTTCCAGTACCCGAACGGGGTCATGATTAGTTGCGGCACGCCCGGCGCGGTCATCCACTACACGACCGACGGCAGCGAGCCGACCGAGTCCGCCCCGACCATCGGCAATCAGGCGACCATCGTCCTCAGCCGCACGACGACGCTCAAGGCGCGCGCCTACAAGCCGGGCTGGCCGGCGAGCGCGGTCAGGAGCACGGTCTTCAACTTCCCCGAGCCCGTCGCCACGCCGACGCCCACGCCCGTCCCCGGCGCGTCGAACCAGCCGGTGGCCTTCGTGCGGCAGGTGAGCACGCCCGCCGGCAACGGCGCGGACATCTTCCTCGCCAACGCCGACGGGACTGGCGCGATCAACTTCACCGCCAATCAGGGCGACGACACCGACCCGGTCTGGTCGCCCGACGGGACGAAGCTCGCCTACACCTGCCGGCGCAACCCCGACGGCAGCGTCGGCGGCCCGCGCCGCGTCTGCGTGCGCAACGCCGACGGGATGGGCTTCACCGTGCTCTCGCAGACGCCGTCCGACGACTTCGGCCCCGCGTGGTCGCCCGACGGCAAGAAGCTCGCGTTCGGCAGCAACGTCCCCGGCAACGACTACACGTCCGTGTACACCATCAACGCCGACGGCACGGGGCGCTACCCGTTCAACTCAAACTTCCTCGGCACGGGCTACCCCGACTGGTCGCCCGACGGGCAGTGGATCGCCTACGGCAACGTCCAGTCCATCTGGGTGCAGCGCACCTTCGGCGGGAGCGCGCTGCGTGTCACGACGGGCTTCGGCGACATGCGCCCGCGCTTCTCGCCCGACGGGAAGAAGATCGTCTTCCAGAGCAGCCGCGACGGGCAGGCCGAAATTTATCTCGTCAGCGTCGACGGCACGGGGGTGCTGCTGCGCCTGACCGTCAACCCCGGGGCCGACACCGCGCCCGCGTGGTCGCCCGACGGCTCGAAGATCGTCTTCTCGTCGCTGCGCGACGGCGCGCAGACGCCCGCGCTCTACGTGATGAACCCGGACGGGTCGAACCAGACCAAGCTGACGGACGGCGCGGAGCCCGCGTGGCGCAAGGCCCCGAACGCCATCGACGGCTCGGGCTTCTTCGTCGCGCAGCACTACCGCGACTTCCTCTCGCGCGAGCCCGACGCCGCGGGGCTCGACTTCTGGCGGCAGGGGCTCGACTCGTGCGGCGAAGACGCCGCCTGCCGCGAGGTCAGGCGCATCGACACGTCCGCCGCGTTCTTCCTGTCGATTGAGTTTCAGGAGACGGGCTTCCTCGTCCACCGCACTTACAAGGCCGCGTTCGGCGACCTGCCGGGGAAACCCGTTCCGCTCACGCTTGCCGAGTTCACGCCCGACACGCTCGGGATGGGTCAGGGCTTGGTCGTCAACTCGCCCGGGTGGGAGGGCGTTCTGGAGCTGAACAAGCAGAACTACTTCAACGCCTTCGTCAGCCGCCCGCGCTTCGGCGCGGCCTACCCCGGCTCGATGACGGCCGCGCAGTTCGTCGACGCGCTGAACCAGAACGCCGGGCAGGTGCTCTCGGCCGCCGAGCGCGAGACGCTCATCGACGGCCTCGCCGACGGCATGCTCGGCCGCGCGCAGGTTCTGCGCGCCGTGGCCGAAGACGCCGACACGCAGCGCCGTGAGTTCAACCGCGCCTTCGTGCTGATGCAGTACTTCGGCTACTTGCGCAGAGACCCCGACGCCGCGCCCGAGCCCGCGCTCAACTTCGCCGGCTACAACTTCTGGCTCTCGAAGCTCGACGAGTTCGGGGGCGACTGGCGCGCGGCCGAGATGGTCAAGGCGTTCCTCTCGTCCGCCGAATACCGCAAGCGATTCGGAAACTAAGGGCCTCATTAGAAGGAATATCGTTTTATTCATGCGTAACAAGCTTTCCGTCTCGCGCCCCGCTCACGCGGCGGCGCTGCTCCTGCTCCTGCTTGTCGTCTGCCCGGCCCGCGAGGCGGCGGCGCAGGGGCTCTCGATGATCTCCGTGAACGGCTCGGGGACGGCCGCCGGCAACGGCGTCTCCTACAACCCGAGCCTGAGCGCCGACGGCCGCTACGCGGCCTATCACAGCTCGGCCTCCGACATCGTCGCCAACGACAACAACGGCACCGACGACGTGTACGTCCGCGACCTACAGACCGGCGCGGTGACGCTCGTCAGCGTCAACCGCTTCGGCACCGCCACGGGCAACCGCGGCTCGGTCTCGCCGCGCATCAGCGCCGACGGCCGCTTCGTCGTCTTCACGAGCGCCGCCAGCGACCTGACGGCGACGCCCATCTCGCCCTCCGCGATCTTCGCCGTGCAGGTCTACGTCCGCGACCTCGTCCAGCAGAAGACGACGCTCGTCAGCGTCAACGCCGCGGGCACGCACACGGGCAACCACAACTCCATCTCGCCGGTCATCAGCCCCGACGGGCGCTTCGTCGCCTTCGTCAGCGTCGCCACCGACCTCGTCGCGCTCTCCGACCCGAACGGCACCACCGACGTTTACCTGCGCGACACGCAGACGGGCACGACCGAGCTGATGAGCGTCAACGCGGCGGGCACGGGCGCGGGCAACCGCGACTCAAGCTTCTCCGCCAACGGCGGCGTGCAGGAGCCGCTGCTGAGCGCCGACGGCCGCTTCGTCGTCTTCGAGAGCGTCGCCACCGACCTCACCGCGCTGCCCGACACGAACCAGACCTCTGACGTTTTCATCCGCGACGCCGTGACCGACACGACCTCGCTCGTCAGCGTCAACCAGACGGGCGACGCCGCCGCCAACGGCACCTCCGACCTGCCCGCGATGAGCGCCGACGGCCGCCTCGTCACCTTCCGCAGCCAGTCCAACAACCTCATCCCGGAGACGGCCGGCGTCGGCGTCTGGGACGTGTTCGTGCGCGACACGCAGGCGAAGACGACCCGGCTCGTCAGCGTCAACCTCGCGGGCGGCCCCGGCGGCGGCGGCCCGAGCCGCATCACGCCCGACGGCCGTTACGTCGTCTTCTCCAGCGGCTCGACCAACATGGTCTCGGGCGTGCGCGACACGGCGAGCCTCGACGTGTTCCGGCGCGACCTGCACACGAACACGACCGAGCTTGTCACCTTCAACAAGTGGGGCACGCGCGCCGGCGACGACGACTCCTGGAACGCCGTCGTCAGCGACGACGGCCGCTTCGTCGCCTTCCAGAGCGAGGCCGCGTCGCTCGTCGAGGAGGCCGACTTCTCTTTTAGCAACGACATCTTCCTGCGCGACATGGCGGCGGGGACGACGCGGCTCCTGAGCGTCTCGAAAGACGGCGGGGCGTCGGCCCCCGGCGGCTCGGTCTTCCCCGTCATCAGCGGCGACGGACGCCGCATCGCCTTCGGCTCGTACTCGACCACGCTGCTCGCGCTCGGCGACGCGAACAACGGCAGCGACCTCTTCGCCTACGCCGCGCCGCAGGAGCTGCCCGAGCCCTCCTTCGTCCAGCTCGCGGCGGCCGAAGTCACGGCCCCAGAGGCGGGCGGCCCCGTCACCTTCACGGTGACGCGCACGGGCGACACCTCCGCGCCCGCCACTGTCGAGTACGCGACCTCGGACGGCACGGCCTCTGAGCGCACCGACTACGCGGCCGCGCTCGGCACGCTTGTCTTCGCGGCCGGCGAGACGACGAAGACCGTCACGGTGCTCGTCAACGACGACCCGTTCGTCGAGCCCGAAGAGACCTTCACGCTCAGGCTGAGCGCGCCCTACCGCGTGCGGCTCGGCGCGATTGTCGCGGCCACGGCTCGGCTGTCGAGCGACGACGCGACGCCGCCGGCGGGCGCGCTCAACTACTCGGACGACTCGGCCTTCTTCGTCCGCCAGCACTACCGCGACTTTCTCGGCCGCGAACCCGACGCCGAAGGGCTCGCACACTGGACGAACGAGATCGAGTCGTGCGCCGCCGACGCCCAATGTCGCGAGGTCAAGCGCATCAACGTCTCGGCGGCCTTCTTCCAGTCGATTGAGTTCAGGGAGACGGGCTACTTCGTCTACCGCGTGCGGATGGTCGCCTCGGGCGCGTTGCGCGGCCCGAGCAACCCCGTCCCGCTGACGCTCCGCGAGTTCCTGCACGACACGCAGGAGGTGGCGCGCGGCGTCGTCGTGGGCGAGCCGGGCTGGCAGCAGCGGCTCGAAGCCAACAAGCAGGCTTACCTCGAAGAGTTCGTCCGGCGCGAGGCGTTCGCCGACGTGTTCCCCGTCGGGATGAACAATCAGGCGTTCGTCTACGAGCTTTACGACGGCTCGAACCGGCAGCTCCCGCAGGTGGTGCTGAGCGACCTGCTGAACAGGTCTTCGCAGATGACGCGCGCGCAACTGCTGCGCGCCGTGGCCGAAGACCCGACCCTGACGAGGAACGAGTCGAACCGCGCCTTCGTGCTGATGCAGTACTTCGGCTACCTCAGGCGCAACCCGTCGGACGCGCCCGAGCCCGGGCTCAACTTCGCCGGCTTCAACTTCTGGTTGGGCAAGCTCAACGAGTTCAACGGCAACTTCATCGCCGCCGAGATGGTCAAAGCCTTCATCACCTCGGCCGAGTACCGCCGGCGCTTCGGGAATTAGTAGGAAGTAGACGGTAGATGAAAAGCGGGCGGCGCGTCCCGGCCGATTGCCGAAGACGCGCCGCCTTAAGTTTTTCTACTGACTACTGTCTACTTCCGACCTCCCTTTGGCAGCGGCGCGGCCGGCTGGTATCATGACCAGCTTTTACCCAGCTCAATTTTTTCGATTGGCTTCATAAAGGATGAGACTCCGCCTGCTCTACCACGGCCACTGCTTCGACGGCGTGGCCTCCGCCGCGGTCTTCACGCGGTTCTACCTGTCGCGCGCCGCCGGTTCGGTCGAGGTCGCCTACGCGCCGCTGCTCCACAAGGCCGGCTCGCTCTTCGACGACGGCGTGTTCGACGGCGACGAGAACGCCATCGTCGATTTCAAGTACAGCCCCTCGGAGCGTCTGACGTGGTGGTTCGACCACCACCAGTCGGCCTTCCTCTCCGCGGAGGACGAGGCGCACTTCCGCGCCGACCGCTCGGGGCGCAAGTTCTGGGACGCCGACAGCAAGTCCTGCACCGAGTTCATCGCGCGCGTCGCCGACGAGGACTTCGGCTTCCGCGACGACTCGCTCGCCCCGCTCGTCAGTTGGGCGCACACCATCGACGGGGCCTTCTACGAGTCGGCCGCGCAGCCGGTCGAACTCAAAGAGCCTGCGCTCCAACTGATGCAGGTCATCGAGAACGTGGACGACGACTTTATCGAGTGGGTCATCCGCCAGCTCGCCGTCCGCACGCTCGACGAGGTCGCCACCGGCGCGGAGGTGCAGGAGCGTTTCCGCCCGCTGCTCGCGCGCCACCGCGAGACGCTTGAGACCGTCCGGAGCAAGGCCACGTACGAGCGCGGCGCGGTCACCTTCGATCTGGTGGACGAAGGGCTCGAAGGCTTTAACAAGTTCATTCCGTACTACGTCTGCCCCGAGACGACCTACTCGGTCGCGGTCACGCGCGGCGCGTACCGCACCAAAATCTCGGTCGGCTCGAACCCCTTCAGCCCGCGCCCGCGCCGGCACAACATCGCCTCGATCTGCGAGCGCTACGGCGGTGGCGGCCACGCCGTCGTCGGCGCGGTCTCCTTCCGCCCCGACGAGGTCGACCGCGCACGACAAGTCGCACGCGAAATCCTCGCCGAACTGCGCGAAGGCTTCGAGCAGTAGCCCGGCCGTCCGAAATTCCACGCAAGCACCGTCAAGCGCCCGCCCCTCCGGCGGGCGTTTTCTTTGCGAAAAGGCTGTGATTTACGGGCGGCGGACGTGGCCCGCGCGGTTCCTCAAGGATTCCTCAACCGGCTTCCTTCAAAGTGTGAGCATTGAGGGGGCGGCCCGCGGGGCCGGCCGGAAAAGTTTCACCCGAAGGATACGCTTGAGGAGGACAGTCGTCATGGTTCGGAGTGGGCGAAAAGGTTTTAACGGCGGGCGTCGGGGCGCACGCCTTCTGTTCGGCTTCTGCGCGGCGTTGCTGCTGGCGCTCGCGGCGGCGGACGCGCCGGCTCAGGTCGCGCCGCGCACGGCCGCGGGGCCGCCGCGCGTGGTCGTGGCCGACATAGACTCGGGCATCAACGTCTACCACTCCTACTTCTACGCGGGCGGCGAGCTTTACAGGACGGCCGCGCCTTCGAGCGTCACGCCCGAGGTGCTCGCCGCCTTCCAGATCGACGCCGCGCACCAGATTCAACTGACGCGGACGGGCAACTTCGCCGCCGACTACGCCGCCGACGTGGCGCGCGTGTGGAGCAGGATTCGGCCGGGCGAACCCTACTGGTTCAAGGGCACGAACGTCATCGCCGTCTCGTTCGTCCCCGGCGCGCGTCCCGTGCTGCCGGACGACGACGCCGACACGCACGGCTTCGGCACTGCCTCGGCCGTCCTGCGCGCCAACCCGGAGGCCGTCATCCTCTTCGTCGAGGGCATCTCGGAAGAGTCTGAGCGCTACGCCTTCACGCACCCCGAGGTGGACGTGTTGACGACGAGCTACGGCATGCCCGGGAGTCTCCCGCTGCCGGCCGCCGCTCTGGGCAGCCCCTACACGCACCTCAACCAGAGCTTCTACGGCGTGGTGCAGATGGGCAAGCTACACTTCGGCGCTTCCGACAACAGCCCCGCGCTCTCGCCGCCCGACGGCACCTCCGGCCCGTGGTGGAGCATCGGCATCGCGGGCTTTCAGGAGGCGACGGAGGACGGCGGACTCTCAGACCCGGGCAGCGAGGGCAAGGAGGTCGTGAGCGGCTCGCTGCCGGACTTCGTGGCGGACTTCACGCAGCAGCTACCCTACTGCGCCGAGTGCGAGTCGGGCGGTTACGACAGCGTGTCGGGGACGAGTTTCGCGACGCCGCGCTCGGCGGGGACGGCCTCGAAAATCATCCTCGAAGCGCGCCGCGCGCTCGGCCACGTCGGCGGGATGAACTACACGCCCGAAGGCGAGCCGGCGATGGTGCTCGGCGCGGCGGGGCGGCGAATCACGAACTGGCAGGTGCGCCGCGCGCTCGAACAGGGCGCGTACTACCCGCGCGCGTCGAACTTCAAGCTGCTGGTGGGGGAGACTACCTTGCCGACCATCGACCAGGCCCCGTGGGCCACGGTCGGCTGGGGCGTCATCACGCCCGCGCCCGAACATCAGGTCGTCGAGCAGACGCTCGCCTTCCTGCGCGTGCGCGGCAGCATCCTCAAGTACAAAGACCGGAACGCCTGCACCTTCATGACCACGCTCGTCCGCGCGCGCCACCTCTTCTGGGACAACTGGCTCGACAGCCAGAGCAACGGCTACACCGGCGGCGACCCATACGTCTACTGCGGGACGAACTAGGGGGAAGTAGACAGTAGTCAGTAGAAAGAGAGGCGGCGCGCTCGGATGATAACCGGGACGCGCCGCCTTTGATTCTTCTACTGACTACTGTCTTCTTCCTTCCGCCATGAGCGCCTCTATCTCCTCGACCTGTTTGGGAGCCTTGTCGGTCAGCACGCGGTAGCCGTCGGCGGTGACGAGCACGTCGTCCTCTATCCTGACGCCGATGCCGCGATACTTGTCGGGGATGTCCTCGGCGTCTTCGGCGACGTAGATGCCGGGCTCGACCGTCATCACCATCCCGGGCTCGACGGGGCGGGGCTCGCCGTCTTTGTGATACGCGCCCGCGTCGTGCACGTCCATCCCGAGGTAGTGCCCGAGCCTGTGCATGTAGAATTTCTTGTACTGCTCCTCCTCGATGAGCTTCGCCACGTCGCCCTTCAAGAGACCGAGCCTGACCATGCCTTCGGTCAGAATCTCGACCGACCGCTGGTGCATCCCTTCGAGCGTCACGCCGGGTTTGACCAGACGAACGCACTCCTCCTGACAGTCGAGCACGAGCTGGTAGATGTCGCGCTGCGCCTCGGTGAAGCGGCCGCCCACGGGGAAGGTGCGCGTGATGTCCGAGGCGAAGCCCTCGTACTCCGCGCCCGCGTCTATCAGCAGCAAATCGCCGTCTTTGAGTTCGGCGTCGTTGTCCACGTAGTGCAGAATCGTCGCGTTCACGCCCGAGCCGACGATGGAGTTGTAAGCGGGCGCGGCCGCCCCGCTGCGGCGGAAGACGTACTCGATGAGGGCGTCGATCTCATACTCCTTCATGCCGGGTCGCGCTGACGCCATCGCCTCGCGGTGGCCTTCGGCGGCGATGTCGGCCGAGCGCTGCATGAGCGCGACCTCCTCGTCCGACTTCACCAGACGCATCTCGTGGATGAGCGTGCCGGGGTCGATGATGGTCTGCGGCGCGCGCACGCCGCGCCGCCCCATCATCCGCATCCGCGAGAGCTGCCGGATGAGCGTCTGGTCGAGTTCCGCGTGGCCGCCCCCGAGCCGGTAGTAGAGCGAGTGCGCGCCGTCCAGAAGCTCTGCGAGCTTCGCGTCGAACTCTTCGACGGGGAAAGCCTCGTCCGCGCCGTACCGCTCCCGCGCGCCTTCGACGCCCGCGCGGCGGCCGTTCCAAATCTCCTTCTCGCGGTCGCGCGGGCGGACGAAGAGCGTGAAGGGTTTTTCGCGCGCGGGCGCGACGACGGCGACGGCGTCGGGCTCGCGAAAGCCCGTCAGGTAGTAGAAGTCGGAGTCCTGCCGGAAGCGGTACTCCGTGTCGTGCGAGCGCGTCACCTCGCGCGCCGCCGGGATGATGGCGACCGAACCGGGCTCCATCCGCCGCATGAACTCGGCGAGCTGCGGTCTTGGCATCTTTGGTCTCTCCGTTTGAAATGTGTTCGGCACGATTCTACCCCGCGGGCGCGGGCTGCGCCAAAAACGCGCCCGCGCGCCCGGGCTTCCAAACCCCGGCGCGTCCGGCGATAATCGCGCGCGAGGCTAAACGATGACCCAAATCGGAAACACCAACGCCAACGCCGCCCGGCCCCGCGCCGGCCTCGCGCGCGAGGTAATCTCTTACGACCCTTCGACGGGCGACGAGGTCGGCCGCGCGCCGCTCGGCTCGGCCGAGGACGTGGGGCGCGCCGTCGCTCGCGCGCGCGCGGCGCAGAAGAGTTGGGGCGCGTCGTCGTTCAAGGAGCGCGCGTCGGTCGTCATGCGCGCGCGCGCCATCGCGCTCGAAGAGATGGACGAGATAGCGGAACTCATCTCGCGCGAGTCGGGCAAGCCCGCGGCCGAGGCGCTGGCGATGGAACTCGTCCCGGCTCTCGACCTGATGCAGTTCTTCGCGCGCAAGTCCGAGCGGATGCTCAAGCCCGAGAAGATAGACATCGGCCTCTACCGCTTCCTCGGCCGCACGTCCGTCGTCGAGTACCGCCCCCTCGGCGTGGTCGGCATCATCTCGCCGTGGAACTTCCCGTGGGCGACGCCCGTGGGCGAGGTCGTCATGGCGCTCATGGCCGGCAACTCCGTCGTGCTCAAGCCGAGCGAGTTGACGCCGCTCGTCGGCCTGAAGGTCGGCGACGTGTTCAAGCGCGCGGGTCTGCCCGAAGGCGTTCTGGAAATCGTGACCGGGGACGGCTCGACCGGCGCGGCGCTCGTCGAGGCGGGCGTGGACAAGATTATGTTTACGGGGAGCGTCCCCACGGGCCGGCGCGTGGCCGAGTCGGCGGCGCGCAAACTCATCCCCGTCGTGCTCGAACTCGGCGGCAAAGACCCGATGATCGTCTTCGACGACGCAGACCTCTCGGCCGCCACGGAGGCGGCCGTCTGGGGCGCGTTCGCCAACTCGGGGCAGGCGTGCGCCTCGGTCGAGCGCTGCTACGTCCACGAGCGCGTCGCCGAGGAGTTTACGCGCCGCGTCGTCGAGAAGGTGCGCGCGCTGCGTCAGGAGCCGGGCGTGACCTGCGACCTCGGCGCGATGTCGAGCGAGCGGCAGTTCCGTCTGGTCGAGGAGCACGTCGGCGAGGCCGTCGCGCGCGGCGCGCGAGTCCTGACCGGCGGCGGCCGCGCGCGCGGCTGCTCCGACCGCGGCTGGTTCCACGAGCCGACCGTGCTCGCCGGCGTCGACCACTCGATGACCGTGATGCGCGAGGAGACGTTCGGCCCCGTCCTCCCTCTGATGACCTTCCGCGACGAGGACGAGGCCGTCCTGCTCGCCAACGACAGCGACTTCGGGCTGACGGCGAGCGTCTGGACGCGCAACATCGCACGCGGCCGCCGCGTCGCCCGCCGCATCGAGGCCGGCACCATCATGGTCAACGAAGTTCTCTACACGCACGGCATCGCGCAGACGCCGTGGGGCGGGGTCAAGCAGAGCGGGCTCGGGCGCACGCACGGCCGGCTCGGCATGCTTGAGATGGTCGCCCCGCATCACGTCCACGTCAACCGCCTCGCCTTCATGCAGGACGTGTGGTGGTTCACCTACACGCCGGGCGCGGCTTCGCTCTTCCGCTCGCTCGCGCGCCGCTTCGCCACCGGCTCGCTCCTCCAGACCCTCCTCATCTCCCCGCAGATGCTCGCGCGCTACCGCGAACGAAAGAAACGCTGAGTCTGTACGCTGGCGACTTGCGCGCGGGCCGGAATGTGTCTATATTCGCCTTCCCCCGAAGCGATGGTTTGTTTGGCCCCTCACGGGCTTTGCCTTGTCCCACTACCTCTTTTCGTTCGACACCCGACGGTCGGATTAACTAACCGAGGCACGGAGTGCGCCCCACGGCGCGCTGTCGCGACAACCCTCGCGCTCATCCGCAATTTCTCGCGGGCGGAGCATGAACCCTACGCCTGAAGCTCTCATTTCCCACGGCGGCGACGGCCGAGCCCTCCTCAGCGCACGGGGCTGCCCACCCGCGCGCCGCCAAGACCCACGGCCCACCAACACACTCGGAGGATTGAATGAAGAGACTTTCAGTTTTCGCGGCGGCAGCCTTGCTGCTCTTCGCCGCCGTCGCACTCACCGTTGCGCCCGCCTCCCGGGGGCAGCAAAATCAGAAGAGTAAGGTTAAGAAGAAGGCGCGCCCCGTCGAAGGGCAGTACATCATTACGCTCCAGGAATGGGCGGGACAGCCCTACGGCGACGCCTCGTTCGTCCCCACCCTCGCCGCCGACATCGTCGGGCAGCACCGCGGCCAGTTGAAGCACGTCTACAAGCACGCGCTGCTCGGCTTCACGGCGCGGCTCACCCCCGAGGCGGCCGAGGCGCTGGCGGACGACCCGCGCGTCGAGTCGGTCGAAGAGGACGGCGTCGTTTCCGCCTCGACCATCCAGAGCAACCCGCCGTGGGGCTTAGACCGCATCGACCAGCGCAACCGCCCGCTCGACACGCAGTACAACTACACGCCGACGGGCGCGGGCGTCCACGCCTACGTCATCGACACCGGCATTCGCGCCACGCACTCGCAGTTCGCGGGGCGCATCGGCAACGGCTTCACCTCGATTAACGACGGCAACGGCTCGAACGACTGCGCCGGCCACGGCACGCACGTCGCCGGCACCATCGGCGGCTCGACCTACGGCGTCGCCAAGGGCGTCACGCTCCACCCCGTCCGCGTGCTCGACTGCGCCGGCAACGGCACGGACTCGACCGTCATCGCGGGCGTCGACTGGGTTCGCGCCAACCGCGTCCTGCCGGCGGTCGCCAACATGAGCCTCGGCGGCGGCGCCTCGACCGCGCTCGACACGGCCATCCAGAACCTGATTAACGCAGGCGTGACGACGGCCGTCGCCGCGGGCAACGAGTACAGCGCGAACGCGTGCAACTCTTCGCCCGCGCGCGTCGCGGCGGCCATCACCGTCGGCTCGACGACCTCGACCGACGCCAAGTCCGACTTCTCGAACATCGGCACCTGCCTCGACATCTTCGCGCCGGGCTCGTCCATCCAGTCTTCGTGGTACACGTCCGACACGGCGACCAACACCATCTCGGGCACGTCGATGGCGACGCCGCACGTCGCGGGCGTCGCGGCGCTCTACCTCCAGAACAACACCTCGGCCACGCCGGCGACCGTCGCGTCGCAGATCATCAACACGGCGACGACGGGCGTGCTGACCGGCATCGGCACGGGCTCGCCCAACCGCCTGCTCTACTCGCTTCTGACGACGGGCGGCGGCGGCGGTGGCGGCGTGCCGGCGGCCTGCGCGGGCGCGACGGCCATCGGCGGCTCGCTCTCGGGCACGGGCAGTTCCAACTATCAGCCGGGCGGCACCTACTACTTCAGCTCGGTGTCCGGCACGCACAAGGGCTGTCTGGTCGGGCCGACCTCGGGCGCCGACTTCGACCTCTACCTGCAGAAGTGGAACGGCGCTTCGTGGGTCAACGTCGCGGCCGGCGAGACCGCGACCTCGAACGAGACCATCAGCTACACCGGCACGTCCGGGTATTACCGCTTCCAGATCTACTCCTACAGCGGCTCGGGCAGCTATAACTTCTACACCGTCCACCCGTAAGCGCGGGTCGGAAAAAGTGAGTGAGGGCCGGCGTAGTCTTCAAACTACGCCGGCCCTTACTCTTTCCAAAGCGACGAAGGCGGGCCGCGCTTTCGATTTCGCGCGCCGTGTGGAATCTGCTATATTCGCCTCCCCAAAGCGGTTCTGACGGTCTTCGCGCAAACAAGCAGACAGAGTGTAGAGGGCGGAGTTTGAGACTCCC
>JBEVKV010000157.1:0-3570 GCA_040509515.1 Pyrinomonadaceae bacterium
CGAACCGCCGGGGCGCGTTTTTTTGGAAGTAGACAGAAGTCAGTAGCCAGTAGGAAAACAAAGGCGACGCGTTCCGGTTGATGACCGAAGACGTGCCGCCCTTTCTTACCTACTGACTACTGTCTACTTCTCCCTACTGCTGTGGGGTCTCCGGCTCGTACTCTTCGAGGGCCGAGGCGCGGGCGCTGTCGATCTCCGAGTTGGAGAGGCGGATGGCCATCGTCTGCGGCGCGTAGGTAAAGGGCGCGGGGCCGCCGCGCTGGTTCTGGATGTCTGCGACGACCGCGTCCTGCCACTGTCGGAAGCGCACGACGCTGCCGCGCTGGTCGAAGATTACGAAGAGCAGCGTGTCGCCCTTCGCCGTGCGGAGCTGGCCGACGAGCGCGCTCACGCCGCCGTCGGTGCGCGGGAGCGTGCCGGTCTTGGCGATGACGCTGCCGCGCCCCGGGCTGACGGCGTAACGCTTCTGGAGCGTGCCCGGGTCGACGCCCGCCACCGGCAGGATGTCCGCCGCCTTCAGTCCCTCTTCGTGCAGCTCTTCGAGGAGCGCGCGGTAGACCTTCATCATCTGGCGCGGCGTCATGCGGTTGACCCCGAGGCCGCTCGCGGTCGCGATGCGGAACTCGCCCGCCTTCAGTCCCACGTCGGTCGTGAGCATCCGCGTCAGGCCGGCCGCGCCGCCGAGCTGGTCGCCGAGCCGCTCGGCCATGAAGTTGTTCGAGTAGCAGAGCAGCACCTTGAGCACGTCCGAGAGCACGGGCGAGTAGTGCGTCGAGATGGAGCGCGCGCCGGCCGGCACGGGCGCGACGTAGACCGCGCCCATCACGGCGACGCTCGGCGTCACGCGCAACGCCTCGGCGTCGCGCAGCGCCACGCGCGAGTCGTACCACGCGCGCGTCGCCGCCGCCGGCCGCCGCGACGCGTCGAGCGTGTCGTAGAGCCGCTCGCCCGAGCGCTGCGACGAGGGGCTGAAGTTCATCGTGAAGCGCGGCGCGACGATGAGGTCGCCCGTGACGGTCTTAATGCCGAGTTGATTCAGCTCGCGCGCGACCGCGACGGCGTGCTCGTCGTGGAACGAGGGGTCGCGGCCCGAGACGATGAGGTCGCCCGTCACCGTGCCCGTCGCCTTGTCGAAGGAGCCCGTGATCCAGAAGGCGGTCGCGAAGCGGTGCTTCGCGCCGAAGGTTCGGAGCGCCGCGAGCGCCGTGACGAGCTTGATGGCCGAGGCCGGGTTGTAAGCCTGCTCGGCCGCCTCCTCGCGGACGACCTCGCCCGAGAGTCTTTCGACGAGCACGCCCTGATGGACGAACGTCGGCCGCTGCTCTTCGGCCGGGAGGGGAAGCGCGACGACGTCTTCGGCGGGCGGGAGCGGCGGCACGCTCGTGACGGGCGCGAGCGGCGGCTGCGTCCCGACGCCGGGCGCGCCCTGTGCGCGCGCCCCGGCCGCCGGGCCGAACAGAACGACGAGAGCCAGTATGAAACGTAAAGATTTCAACCCACTCACTCCTTAAACCCCTCCGGGTACGAAGGGCGCGCCATGATAGCACAGGCGTGCCGCACGACGATTTCTCGGGAAGAGTCGAGGGGAGGGCAAACACTTTGATGCCGGCCGGCATCGTACGCGATGTATGCACCGCCCCGCGCTATGACAGGCGCAATGCAACCGCCGTTCCCGAAGGACAGTTTTCAGCTTTTAGTTTTCGGCCCGCGCCGGAGACTGAAAACCGAGAACTTTCTTTTGACACGCGGAAACCGCGCCCCTAGAATTTCTGCAACGTTCGAGCGAGCCACGCCTTTGAATTTGTCGAGCAGAGTGCGGCGAGACAGAGAGCCCGTCACCGTCGAGAAGATACTCGCCGCGCACCGCGCGCGACGCGGCGAGATACGCGCGCGCCTCGCGGAGTTCGAGGCGGTGTGGCGCACCGCCGACGACGCGCGGCTGTGGGAGGAGATGGTCTTCTGCATCTTCACCGCGGGCGCGTCGGCGCGGATGGGGCTCGGCTCAATCGAAGCAGTCCGGCACCTGCTCGCGCGCGGCTCGCACGAAGAACTCGCCGCCGCGCTCTCGGGCCGCCACCGCTACCCGAATTCGCGCTCGGGCTACATCGTCGTTACGCGCGAGTATCTTTCCGACGACTGCGGGATGCGTCTGCGCGAGCGGCTCGAAGGGTTCGGCGACCCCGTCGAGCGGCGCGACTGGCTGGCGCGCAGCCGCGGCGTCAAGGGGCTGGGCTACAAGGAGTCGAGCCACTTCCTGCGCAACGTCGGCCTACGCGGCTACGCCATCCTCGACAAGCACATCCTGCGCTGTCTGTACGAGGTCGGCCGTCTCGATTCGCCCGACCCGCCCGCGACCCGCGCGCGCTACCTCGCCACGGAGGAGCGCCTCCGCGACTTCGCGCGCGACGTTTCGATAGACTTCGACGAACTCGACCTCGTGCTCTGGTCGATGAAGACCGGAGAGATTTTGAAGTGATAAGTGATGAGTGATGAGTGATAAGAAAATTAAAAGGCCCGCTGTTCTTTCTTATCACTCATCACTTATCACCCATTCAGGAGTTAAGCAGATGAAAAACCTGTCCCGCCAGGCGGCCGGCGTCGTGGCCGCCATCGGGTTCGCGCTCGCGCTCGCCGCCGCGCTCGCGCCCGAGGCCGAGGCGTCGAACGCCAAGGCGCTGGCGCGCGCCGACCGCGCCGTGCGCGATGGCGACTTCGAGGAGGCCGAGAAGCAGTACCGCGAACTCCTCTCGAAAGACCAGCGGGACACGTCGGTGCGGCTGGGGCTGAGCCGCGCGCTGCTCAAACAGCGCAAGCACCTCGACGCCTACGACCACGCCGCGCGCGTCGTCGCGCGCGAGCCCGAGTCGTCGCGCGCGCACGCGCTGCTCGGCTCGGCGCTCCTCGGGATGGGCGACTTCCGCCTCTCGGTCGAGGAGTTCCGCACGGCGCTGAGCTTCAGGGAGGACGAGGCGCTGGCCATCGCCGGGCTGGCGATGGTGGACTTCTATGAGAACCGCATCGCGCAGAGCCTCGCGGGGCTGCGCCGCGCGTCCTCCATCGACCCGGGCGAGCCCGACTACATCTACAACCTCGGGCAGGTCGCCGCGCGCTACGAGCGCTACGCGGAGGCGGCCAACGCCTACGAGATGTTTCTGCGCGTCGCGCCGCGCACCGACGCCGACCGGCGCGCGCGCATCCGCGGCCTCATCGACTTCCTGCGCTACCTCGGGACGCAGCACAACCTGCTCGACGTGGGCGGCCCCGGCGCGGTCACCGTCCCGTTCGAGCTGGTCAACAACCGCCCGCTCGTGCGCGTGCGCATCAACGGCTCGAAGGAGACGCTGCGTTTCGTCGTCGACACGGGCGCGGGGATGTGCGTCATCTCCGACAAGGCGGCCGACCGCGCCGGGCTGAAGTCCGTGGCGCGCGGCGGCATGGCGCGCGCCGTCGGCGGCGAGGGGCGCTTCGAGATCGTCTACGGCTTCATCCAGTCGCTTCAGGTCGGCGACGCGCGCGTCGACCGCGTCCCCGTCTACATACGCCAGTTCTACAACGATCAGGAGCCGGTCG
>JBEVKV010000158.1:0-7871 GCA_040509515.1 Pyrinomonadaceae bacterium
AACGTACCTGTTGTCGCGCGATACCCCTAGCCTCGCCGCCAACGCTTCACGTCTTTCTCTGTCGTGCTTTTCGAGCTGCACGTACTCCAGGAAGGCCGCGCGTTCAACGGGCGGAACTTGCGCAAGGCACCGCCCGACACACACTTCCCTGTGCTGCTCAAACTCCTTCTCCGCCATGCCGCCATCAGCCCCGCCCGCAACCGGGCGGCCGTGTGCGTCCGGGTCGAGGGACATTCCCTTTTCGTCGGGCGTTTTCCAATGCTGCATGAGGAAATTCTTGCTGATGCCCCAGATATACTTCTCTACGCTCTGTATCCCCTCGGCCCCGTCACCCTCCGCTTCGAGCCGCTGCACGACGGCCAGGATTGCCTCCTGAGCCAGTTCTTCCGCGACCGCCCAAGGAACTCTGCGTCTTTCGAGATAGGCTATGATCTTGAGGCGCAGGCGCAGCAACTTCTCTTCCGCCCGCTGAGGGTCTGGATCGAGTAGCCGCAAGAGCGGTGAGGTGCTTTCCACTTCCAAATCAGCAACCTTTCAGTCTGTGACAGGCCGGTCGTCGCGCTATCTTTAGTGTTAGTAACGGACGCTCAGGCCCCGCGGCGATGGTGCACTCACCCTTAAGTGGCGCGGGGGAGTCAAAACTTTCACCTCCACTCTCCCTGCATTTGAAAGGCTGCCCAGAAGTAGGGGGGCAGCTTGTATTCCTGCCACATGGTTTTCTGTGTGGCGCGCAGAGCGGCCGCCGGCGTTTGCCGGTTCTCCAGAAGGTTCTTGTAGAAGAGGCCCATGAACTGGGCCGTCCGAAAGTCATTGACCTCCCACAGGCTTGAGACAACGCGTGGCGCGCCCGCGTACATGAAGCCCCGCGTCAGCCCGACCACCCCTTCGCCTTTTATCTCCTTCCCGCCCGCGCTCTGGCACGCGCCCAGAACCACCAGGTCGGCGGTCAAATTCAGGCCGTAGACATCGCTCAGCCCCAGAAAGTAGTCCGGCCGCAACTCCCCCTTCCCGTCGAAAATGGACAGAACGATGCCGGAACTCTCCGGGCGAGACCTGTCCAGTTTCCCGTGCGCCGAATAATGAACGATTCTGTAACTGCTCAGAACGTCGGCCGTAGCGTTTTCGCGGTTCACGTCCGAATCCTTCCACAACTTCCACCTTCCGGCGTTACCAGACTTCCCGACGACGCGCTCGATCTCTTTTATTTCGGCCTTCGCAAACGCCAGTTGTGGCAGCTCAATGCCCACCTGCGCTGAGACGCTGGCACCGCTCCGGCTCAACCCAATGGGACGTCCCTTGCTGCGGCCGAGTGTATAGACCGGGTCTGCGAACATAGCGAGGAGCTGCGGGGCCGGCCGCCCCCCTGCCCTCTCCTCACGAAGGAGGTTCTCTCGTATGGCCTCAAGCGTGGAGGCGGAGGGAATGATGACGACCTCGTGCCGGGCCAGCAGGGGCTCCCAGCCGCTGCCCTGCGCCCCGTCGAGCGACGGCAGGGCACTGAAGGGAACGTACTGTAGAACGCCGTCGGGGATGATGACCAGTCGCTTCGTCCCCAGCTTGTCGGCGACATCTTTAAAGAGCATCCCGCTCAAGACGCGCGCCGCCTTCTCGTAAGCGCCATTGTCGTCTGCCGGGCCGCGCGCCCTCCGCCCTTTCCCCGCGGTCGTTGGCGGGGCGGCGGATACTATATCGAGGACGGGCCGGGTAGCGTCCTCGACGAGTTTACGACCGGGCAGGACAAAGGGGATGGGCTGCTGGTCGGCAGAGACCACCCAGCCGTAACTGCGCTCCTCCCCTATTGCGAATTCGATGAGCAGTGTATCCGCGTCGAGCAGGCTCTTTATCTTCGCCGTCTTAATAGGCTCCGGCTCTGCCAGCTCCGCAGAGTTTGGGTCGCTGTTCCTGATCTTGATTCTCAGGTCTCGCAGTTTCTCAAGAAGCTCTTCCGCCTCCCTTTCCAGGGCGGCGACTGCCTCCGTCAGGCCCCCCGCGCTGGGAGGCTGCAACTTTTGTCGAGAAAGGTTGACTGCAAGTTTACGCTTTAACTCCTGCTCCTCTTTGAGCAGCGTGGGGTCGATGCCCTGGCGGACGTTGACCTTCGCTGCGTTCAGGACGTTGAGCAGGCTTCGGGCGCGCGAGCTTTCACTCATCTCCAGCGCCTGCTCGGCGTAACCCCGACCGGGCTCCCGCTTGTCCAACTGCATAAGCACATCGACACTGAGGGAATAGACTTTGACGGAGGTGGCGAAATAGGAGGCGCGCAGGTCTTCGCTGGCGACGTTGGCACGCAGGAACTCAATCGTATCAACCGCGGCTTTGAGATGAGCCCTCGCCTCGGATAGGTGGCCGCGGGCAAGATCCTCAAGGGCAACCAGGTAGCGGGTCTCCACCTCGCCCTGCCGGTCGCCAACCTCCCGCCTGAGATTCAACGCATCCGCATAATAGGCCAGCGCTTTCTCCTTATCGCCCTGCGCGCTGTAGATGTTAGCCATGTCGGTGAGCGTGTAGGCCATCCCGTGACGGTCGCCCACATCCCGCTGGAGCGGCAGCGCACGCTCTAGGAAGCCTAGCGCCCTCGCCTTCTCGCCCCTGTTGAAAAAGAACTGGCCCATGTTCACGAGGGCGTTGGCGCGCTTCCGCTTGTAATCATCGCGCGGTTCGCTCAGAAGCAACAACGCCTTTTCAGAGAACTCGTACCCCTTCTTCTGGTCGCCGACGCGGTAGTAACTCAGCCCCTTGTACAGGTATGAGTCAACTTCCGCCATAAGGTAGATGTGATCCGGGGAGCTTATCTTTAACGAACGGTCAAAATACTCCTGCGCCGCCACCTCTTGGCCCAGCTCAGCGTAGATGTAACCGATGCTGTTAAGCAGGTACGCCGTTAGTTGCGGCTCACCGCCCCCAAGCCTCTCGGCCTGCCTCAGAGCGTCCAGGGCCTCCTGTTTTTGCCCGCGCGCTGACAGAACGACGCCGAGGTTGTACAGCGTGTTCGACCTATTCTTGGGTTCTCTCACCCCTTCGAGCTTCAGCGCCCGCTCGTAGTGTTCAAGGGCCGCAGACCACAAGCTCAGGTTGAAGTATATGGTGCCTGTGTAGGTTAAAGTTTCAGCCTCCTTCTCGTAGTCGGAGGCAGCGTGGGACAGTTCGGCAGACTGATCATAGGCGGCGAGCGCCCTGGGTAGTTCACGTGTGACGAGATACACATCGGCCAGTTCGGCTAAGATGTCGGCGCGCGTTGCCGGGTCGTCATCTGCGCCGAGTGAGGCCGCGGCCTCATAGTGCGTGCGCGCGCCCCTCACATCTCCCAACAGCAGGTTCGCCTTACCAAGCCGTGAGTGCGCTCGGCTCTCCATCTCCGGGCGTCCCACGGAATGGAACAGAGAGCGCAATTCTTCCAGCTTCTTGACTAACGGGCCGACGGCCGCGAGGGCATCGTCCCGGCTTTTCATTTCAGGGAGTTGAGAGAGCTTCAGTTGCGCGTCGAGGAAAGACCGCTCGCCGGCGACGTAGCTTTCGTCCTCCGGCTTCGCCTCCCGCAGCTCTTCAAGGGTGACTGTGTAGTCTGGCCGCACGGGGGCATCATCTTGAGAACTAACCACCAAGAGGTAATCGACTCTGCTGGTTACGTTAGGAGGGACGACTTCGGAAATCGGCTCCGGCCCGAACCGTCCGTTGGGGCTGTCGACTTCACCGCCGACCAGGTCACCCTTAGAATTGTAGAGCCGCAGGGCGAGATCAATTCCCTTCTGCATTACGACGACGTGCATGTACTGGCTTGGCACAATCCCGACGCGAAAGCACTGAACACTTCCCGGGCTGAGTTTTGCCTCCACAGGCGTCCTGGGTCTGAGCGTCGGAGCGGCGGCCACACATTGGTCCGGCACGCGGTCGTGCTGCTCCGCCTGCGATTGCGGCGCGGATGCGAAGGGTAGCGCGTTAAGAGGCGTCGTCGGAGCGGAGGCTAGGAACAGAATCATCAACTGAAGCAGGCCCGCACCACGAAATGCCGTGGATGGCTTTTGAGGCGTGAGAAAGCAATGAAAGCGAAGGCTCATATGATTCACTCCACGTAGATTGTTCGCCTTGCCGTACTTGCCGCTTGAACTGTCGAATTTGTTGAGGGAGACGCTTTACTTGAAGCTTAAAAAGTATGACTAATAACGGAGTATGTCAATAATTATCGTAGACTGAGACCATAACGGAGGAATACAGAGCGTGGATAATGCCGTGCCGCAAGAATATTTTTCCTACCCGGTGGTATGTATGTTGGTGGAGCTGCCGACCCCATCCGGCGCGAAGAAGGTGCTGATACAGAAGAGGCGCAAGCCGGGTACGGATTACGACGGGCTATGGGAGATTCCACAGGGGCGCATTAAGCGTGGCGAATCGTTCCTCGACGCGGCGCAGAGGGAGTTGAAGGAGGAAACGTCCATGAGGCTGGCATCCCTCGACCCGGCGCACGGTCACGTCGCCGATAACATCCTCGGCTTTGCGGTCGAGTCTTTTTCGCCTTTCATGTGCGTGACAGACCCCGGGCACGACTACGTCGGCATCGCCGTGTTGGTCTCTGCTGCTGGCGAGCCGGCCGCGAGCGAAGAGTCAGGCGGCCACAGGTGGGTGGACCGCGAAGAGGTAGTGAAGCTCATCTCATCGGGACTCGTCTTCCCCCTCAATGTTCCTCTCCTCAAGGCTTACTTCCGCCTATAGCGCTGCGGCCGCGCCCGACAACTGGGTGCGGGCCACCAGAGTCACGAGGCACGCGCGGGCGCCAGCGAGTAATCGAACGGGAGTTTGCCCAAGTCGGACATGGCGCACGCACCGAGGAAGTCAGAATAGGTGAAGCCTCGCGGGAAGTAGCTAAAAGACTTCAGGTCGTAATAGTCCCGCGCGGACATGAACCGCCGCCGGACCTGCGACGCGATTTCGAGCGACCTCTCGAAACAGATTGCGTCGCTCAGGTGCATAGACGCGAACCCGTCTCGCTCCAGGGCGGCAGGATCCACCGGCCTCGCTCCGTCGGCGCGAAGCCCCTCGACGTACATGGCCGACTCTGGGCCGAAGCGGTAGACGAACAGCGGGTTGACCGAGACGCCCTTTATGTAGTCCGTGTGCTCGTCGAGCCAGCCGACGGTCTCCTCGACAGTGCCTTCCGATTCGCCCGCGTACAAAAGCACGTTCACCTTCGCCCAGACGCCCAGTGAGTCACACGCCCTCAGCAACTCACTCGCTCTCTTCAAGTAGACCTCAGGCCGGGTCGTCTTCTGCATCGCCAGCAGTTGGCCGCGGCTAGCGGATTCGAGCCCGAGGTCGAGTATCTTGAGGCCGGCGCGGGCGAGTGTTTCGAGGCGGCGCGGGGTGAGGCTGTCCACTCGCGTCTCCGTCCTCCAACGCGTGGCGAGGCCCCACTCCTCGTAGATGCGTGCCAGCCCCGCCGCCCAGTCCGCAGTGGGACGGAAGAATGAAGACTGAAAGTACGAGTTGAGGGCGTGGCTCCCGTAGAGTTCGTAGTAGCGCGAGAGCGAGTCGCGGATGCGGGCTGGCGCGAGGAGTTCCCCGAGCGCCACGTCCTTCTCAAGACAGAACGCGCACCCGAGGCCGCACCCGCGCGAAACTTCTATAATCGGCTGGTAGTGACTGAAGTCGGGCATCAGGCCATAGTCCAGATGCGGGAACGCTTTGAGGGGCGGCTCAGCACCTCCCGCCCCGGCGGCGCTTGTGTGCGGCACGCGCGTCCAGCGCTCTGGGTAGAGCAGCGACTCGATGCGGCGCTCTGAGTCGCCGTAGACCACGAGGTCGATTTGCGGTATTTGGCGCCTGACCCAGTCACCGTCTGTGCCGATCGCCCACTTCCCGCCCGCAACGATCTTCAGCCCAGGCTTCAGGATTTTGACGGCCGCGCAGAACCGCTTCGCCCAGCTCAGGGCGAAGCTGCTCGGTATCGACAGCATCAGCGGGTACCGGGTCTCCAGCGAGCCGCACGCGCAGAGCCGTGACGCGATCGCCTCCGGCGGCACGAAGTTCCCGTGGTGGACTTCAGCACTGTAGCCCTTCCCATTCAGAATCGAGGCCAGCCCCACCAGGCCGTAGTTAAGGTACAGGTGTTTGCGCGCCAGTACGTTGTCCTGCTTCTTGGGCGCAAGCATACCCGAAGACACGAAGACCACGTTCCCACTCTTCTCTCCGCCCACGTCTTTAGCCCTCCTCCCCGGCGTCGTCGCGCGCCACGTAGTCGAGCCTGTAGGGCAGTTCGAAGCGGTAGTCCGCCTCCTGGAAGGAGGCTTCAGACCTGCGGACGAGCGTCAAGTGAAGGTTCTCGCCCCAAACAAGGTCGGAGCAGAAATACTCGTCCACCCCCAACATGATCTGGAAGAACTCCCTCGCCCTCGCCGGGTTCGTAGCAGCTTGCGCGTAGCGCCTCCGGAACAGGCCGAAGAATGTCTCAGAGGCGAACCCCATGCTCCCACGCCGAAGTGCGGTGAACCCGAGTTCGTCGGCGGCTTCAAGCACGGCATCGAGCGAGACGGGGTAGTGCGAGAAGCACCCAACCTCGTGCGCCACGGCCACGGATGAGTCGAGCGTTGGCAGCGCCGTCTCGGGCTTATACCCGACCGAGTGGAGGTAGGCGTAGCTATCAACGACGTTCTTCTCGAAGAGCCATTCGATTAGGCCGGCGATCTCCCGCACGAGCGCAGTCGAGGAGTTCATCAAGTAGAAGGCCGCGTTCTTAAACTGGAGCGAGGTGTATTTCCGCGCCCCCGAGAGCAGGCGCGCAAGCAGCCGCATCTGCTCGGCCGGTGGGAAAAAGCAGAGCGGGCCCGAGAAGGCGGTCACGGTGGAGAAGTCACCCTCGACACCGGCTGCCGCATCCGCGATCTGCCTGTGATCTCTCAGGTAGACTAGAGAGTCTTGATCGACTAGGTTTACGGGTGGGCCGAAATCCACGACATCACGCCCGAGGCCGTCCCTATACAGGTGCAGCGCACCCCGCCTCTCGCAGGGTGCTTCGGCCCGGCGCAACATCTGGTTGATGCACCCCGTCCCCTCGGCCAGCATTGCCTTAGAGATGTCGAAGCCGCTGACTCTTCCCTTCCAGCCGCCCTCAATCAGGCTCCGGAAAACGTAGGAGGTGCCGCAGGCGACATCCAGTATCTCCCCATGCAGAACCGGGCCCGTGTAACGGACGAGCCTCTCGTTGTAGATCCAGTCGAGGAGCGAGTAGAGCGGGACTTGGAAGCCCACCTCGCCCCGCTCAAGGTACGAGAGGACACGCATCGGGTCTTTTACGAAGACCCGCGCTGTGCGCCCCAACTCATAACGACTCGCCACCTCCTCTGATTGGTAAAATCCCGCCGCGGAAAGTTCAGGCACGTGTGATTTCCCCCTTTCGTACGTGCTGCCCTTTTTCTAAGTGTCACGGCGCGGTAAATTCTTACACTCCTGATACGGGTGTAATGATGATTACGGGCGGGATTACTAAAGAGGCTAGCCCTGTGGTCGTGCTGCGACGACATGGAGGGAGGCGGTCTGGCAGCTAGGTAGGAATAGGTGACAGGGTGATTTATTGTCCTACTAACGTGACCTCCCAATAAAGGGAGTTTTTTCGCTCTTACAAATATTCTTGTTAAAATATTGACCACATGATACGTTAAATATGGTTTATCCGCCTTCTTCGGAGAGGCGGAAATGTATGAATGACCAAAAACCTCACGAAAGCGGAAAGGTATGGATGACCACCCCGGAAAGACATGAATGACTGTTAGGGCCACTGACCTGAGGGGTATTCGTTGTGGAAAGAAAATAATTAGCGTCTCTTAGGAAAAGTTAGCGTCCCTCTAGAAAAGTTACCGTCTCTAGGGAAAAGTTAGCGTCTC
>JBEVKV010000159.1:0-25017 GCA_040509515.1 Pyrinomonadaceae bacterium
TCAATTATCCGGGGGCTGTTGGGCTTGGCTCAAACCCAAAGGGGGCCCAAAACAACCCCCGCCGCCGCCCCCCCTGTTGGGGGCCGGCCGCTTCGCGGTCAAGCGTGCCGAAGGCGGCTCAGGGCTTGAGGACGATCTTGATGCACTCGTCCTCCTTGTTGTTGAAGGTGGAGAAGCCGTTCGGCGCGTCGTCGAGCTTCAGACGGTGCGTGATGACGAACGACGGGTCGATCTCGCCCTTCCGGACGTATTCGAGCAGCCGCTTCCAGTAGCGCTGGACGTGGCACTGCCCGGTCTTCATCGTCAGAGAGCGGTTCATGAACGAGCCCATCGGGAACTTGTCGATGAAGCCGCCGTAGACGCCGATGACCGAGACGGTGCCGCCGTTGCGGCAGCACATGATGGACTCGCGCAGCGCGATGGGGCGGTCGGTCTCAGCGCCCAGAGCCTGCTTGACGCGGTCGTAGGCGTACTCGAAGCCGTGCGCGCCCGCGCCGTGCGCTTCCAAGCCCACGGCGTCGATGCACGCGTCGGGACCGCGCCCGCCCGTCATCTCCATCAAAGTCTCGTAGACGTTGGCCTCCTCGTAGTTGATGGTGTCGGCCTTCGCGCCCTCGCGCGCCATCCTGAGGCGCTCGGGGAAGCGGTCGATGCCGATGACGCGCTCCGCGCCGAGCAGGTACGCGCTCGCCATCGCGAACTGCCCGACGGGGCCGCAGCCCCAGACGGCCACGGTGTCGCCCGGCTGTATGTCGCACATCTCCGCGCCCATGAAGCCGGTCGGGAAGATGTCGGAGAGGAACAAGACCTGCTCGTCGGAGAGTTCCTCGGGGACTTTGAGCGTGCCCACGTCGGCGAAGGGCACGCGCGCGTACTCCGCCTGCCCGCCGGCGAAACCGCCCGTCAGGTGCGAGTAGCCGAAGATGCCGCAGGGCGAGTGGCCGAAAATCTTCTCGGCCATCCACGCGTTCGGGTTCGAGTTCTCGCACAGCGAGAACATCTCCTGCTGGCAGAAGAAGCACTTGCCGCAGGAGATCGGGAAGGCGACGACGACGCGGTCGCCGACCTTCCGGTCGTGCACGTCCGGGCCGACCTCGACTATTTCGCCCATGAACTCGTGGCCGAGGATGTCGCCCTTCTGCATCGTCGGCATGAAGCCGTTGAAAAGGTGCAGGTCGGAGCCGCAGATGGCCGTCGAAGTTATCTTCACGATGGCGTCGCGGCGGTTCATAATCTTCGGGTCGGGCACTTGCTCGACCCTCACGTCCTTTTTGCCGTACCAACAATTCGCTCTCATCACGTCCCCCTTAATCGACCGTCAAGAAAAGTCTGACCCGGCCGGGCGCGCTCACGACGCGGCTTCCTGCCCGCGGACGCCGACGCCCATCGGCTGCGCGGGCCTCTGCTCGGTGTAGCCCTCGCCCAGCAGTGTCCCGTCCGAGACGACGACCTCGCCGAGCTCGATGACCTGCTTCAAGCGGCGCAGGTCGACCTGCATCTGCCCGTCGGGGTCTTCGCCCATGAGCTTCGCGACGAGCGCGCCGGCCGCGCCGCCCGGCGGGCTGTAGTTCAGCTCGACGCGGACGACCGTGCCGCGTCCGCCCGTCGCCTGCTCGAACCGCACCGAGCCCGAGTTGTCGACCTCCGAGCCTTCGACCGAGCGCCACGCGATGAACTGGTTCGGGCGGTCTTCCGTTATCTCGGCGTCCCACTCGACGGAGCCGCCGCCCGGGGCGCTGGCGACCCAGTGCGTGCGACCCTCGCCCGCCGACGTCACCGTTTCGAGGTGGCGCATGAAACGCGGCAGGTTCGTCAGGTCGCGCCAGAACGCGTAGACCTCCTCGGGCGAGGCGTTGACGACGATGCTCTTGTTCACGGGAATGCTGCCCCTTTCCGTCCGCTCGCTGCCGTCAGTGGCGCTGAGCTGCTGCGCGGTGAGCACGTCGAGCGCCGTCACCGCCAGCACGTTCGCCGTGGCGAAGGCGAGCCGACCCTTGCTGTTGTCCGGCGACGCGAAGGCCGCGCCCAGACACGCGAGGTCGAGCCCGTCGCCGATGACTCTGGCCCAGACCGCCTCGGCCGGCCGCTTGCCCTGCGAAAAGATGGCGAGGCCGTGCGCTATCTCGCGCAGACCCAGAAGGCGTATGAGCGCGGTGCTGCCCTTCACGCCCGCCACCTTTGCGACGCCGCGCGGCGCGAGAAGCTCGGCCAGCCCCAGCCCGATGCTGAACCAGCCCAGTCCCCGCGCCAACTGCTCCTCGTCCACGTACTTCAGATAGCCCTGCCGCCGCCCGTCGCCCAACTGGCGGCCGTTGACCGGAGCCTCCGGCCCCGTCAGCCCGTCCTTGACCCCGTTCGCGAGCGGCGACTGTGAAGACTGCTCGCCCCGCTCTTTGCCTTGCTGTCTGCCCTGCTGTTCGGGCTCCTGCTCCTGTTGCTTGGTTCCCGTCGCCATTGACTGTCCCCCCTGTTTGAATATTGGCCAACGCGGCCCGGCGCGCAGCCCCGGCCGCGCGCGCTTGTCTCACTATCTACTGTCCGACACCAAAGTTTTGACAAGGTTATCAGCATACGTTTGCGATAAGGTTACGAGAGTGATTCGCGACAATCTCAGTTGCGCCCGGCGCGGCGGATTAAGTCCGGCACCGTACGTGCGGCCGGGCTTTCCGGCGTCCGCGTTTGTGTGCGAGACTTTCGGCGGGCGTTCTTCTCATCAACAAATTACGGCGGCGGGGCTTTCATGAATGAAGCGGTGTTGGCGGCGGGCGGCCGCCCGACGTGGGCCGAGATAGACTTGGACGCGCTGGCCTTTAACTTCCGGCTGGTGCGCGCGCGCGTCGGCGCGGGCGTGAAGGTGATGGGCGTGGTCAAGGGCGACGCCTACGGCCACGGCGCGGCCGAGTGCGCGCGCAGGCTCGAAGCCGAGGGCGCGGACTGGTTCGGCGTGGCGACGCCCGAGGAGGGCTTCGCGCTGCGCCGCGCGGGCGTGAGCCGTCCCGTGCTCTGCTTCGGCGGCTTCTGGGAGGGGCAGGCCGACGCCTGCCTCGCGCTCGGCGTCACGCCCGTCATCTACAGGCTCGACATGGCCTCCGCGTTCGACGCGGCGGCGCGCGCGGCCGGAGTCGTCGCCGACGTGCACGTCAAAATCGACACGGGGATGGGGCGACTCGGCGTGCGCTACGACTACGCGGCGGAGTTCGCCGCGCGTCTGCGCGGGTTCAATCACCTACGCGTCGGCGGGCTGCTGACGCACTTCGCGGCGGCCGACGAGCCCGGGCGCGACTGCTTCACGGGCGACCAGCTCGCGCGCTTTCGCGAGGCGGTCGCGGCCTTCCGCGCGCGCGGGCACGCGCCCGAGTACGAGCACGCGGCGAACTCCGCGGCCACCTTCGCGCACCCGGAGGCGTGGGGCAACATGGTCAGGCCGGGCGGCGTGCTCTACGGGCTCTGGCGCGACGTGCTCCCGGCACATGTGGGCGAGCCGTCCCTGCGTCCTGTGATGAGCGTGCGGACGCGCGTCACGCTGCTGAAGGCGGTACACGCCGGCGAGACGCTCGGCTACGGCTGCACGTACGAGGCGGCGCGCGAGATGCTCGTGGCGACGGTGCCGGCGGGGTACGCGGACGGCTATGTGCGCGCGCTCTCGAACCGCGGGCGCGTCGTCGTGCGCGGACAGTTCGTGCCGGTCGTGGGGCGCGTCTCGATGGATTTGACGCTGCTGGACGTGACGGACGTTGAGGGCGTGAGGGTCGGCGACCGCGTGACGCTGCTCGGCACCGACGTTGACGAGGGCGCGCGGCTCGTGCTCCCGGCCGAAGACCTCGCGCGGACGGCGGGCACCATCTCTTACGAGATAACCTGCGGCGTCAGCGCGCGCGTGCCGCGCCGCTACGTGAGCGACGAGTGAGGCGGCGCGCCGCGCGACTCGCACGGTTGAGGTAAAGAAAAACGGAACGCCGGATTTGAGATGACCGCGGTCTCAAGTCCGGCGTTCCGCTTTGTGGCGATGTCTCTCTACGTGGTCGCGCGGCGCGGCCTCAGAATCGTGCCGCGCGGCCGGCGCGTCGTTTAGAACTCGACGCGCACGTCGCGGAGGAACATGCCGGGAACCAACTGCTCGAAGCTGGCGAAGGAGAGGCCGGTCTGATTCGTGCGGACGGAGCGCCCCTCGGGAACCCTGACCTGTATGGTCTGGCCGGAGCCGTGCTCGCGGACGATCAGGCTGCGGTTGGTGCGGTCGATGCTGACGATGGAGCCGCTGATGTCGCGCTCCTTCGCGGACGGGGACTTGGCGAAGGCGCTCGACGAGCCCGCCATGAGAATCGCGACGATGCCGAAGCTGATGACTGCCTTATGAAGTCTCTTCATCACACACCTCTCCTTGTTTGCGCGGGCGCTCGGAGCCGCCCGCCGCCGAATGTTAAGTCTCGACGCGTCCCCGCGTGGGGCGTGCGTTTCGACCGCCGGGTTATGAATGCAAGCAACTAACCTCGGGTTCATTAACGCGACGCCGCGCGGCGAAGTTCCGTGCGGTCGATAATTTTTTGAAGGGCGTGTGTGAAGCGCGAAGGCGCGTGGATTGAATCCCGAATTCGAGATTTGAGATTCAATCCACGCGCCGCGCGGCGAGGTGCTCCGGCGTTAGCGGAGGACGAAGTTGTAGGTGATGCTGCCCGTGACCTTGACCGGCTGGCCGCCCAGAACCGTGGCCGTGAAGCGCGCTTTGTATGCCGCCTGCACGGCCGCGGCCTGTAGCAGAGGGTTGCCGCTCGTCGCCTTCGCGGAGACGACGCGCCCCTGTTCGTCCACGAGTATCTGGACGGCGACCGCGCCCGAGATGCCCGCCGCCTTGGCGATGGGCGGGTAGGGCGGCGCGGGCTTGTCGATGACCTTGCTGCTGATGATGGTCGAGGTAAGGCTGATCGTCCCGCCGCTCTGTCTCGGCGTCGGCGAGGGTTTCGGCATCGGCGTCGGCATGGGCGGCGGCGCTCCTGCGCCGGCGGGCTCGGTCACGGCGGGGCCGCCGGGCGTGCCCGTGCCGTGCAGCGAGCCGCCGTTGCGCGGGCCGACGGGAACGCCGCCGCTCTCGGGCGGGTTGCTGTTGAAGGCCGCGATGACGACCGCCTGTCTGGGGTCAACCTCCGGCGTGTTGGCGCTGGCGATGCGCTCGGCGTGGTAGGGCGTGTGCACAGAGATTTCGGTGCGCGTGGCGACCTGATTGACGCGGCTCGGGCTCGCGGCGGCGCGCTGCTGTTCGCGGCGCGGCTGCTCGCTCGCCGCCGGCGCGGGCGGGAAGCGCAGCAGCGCCACCAGCTCGTAGTCCGGGTCATAGTCGAGGCTCACGTTGTATGCGTAGATGCTGCCGACTCCCGTGACGGCGAGCAGCAGGCCGTAGAAGAGCGTCGTCGCCAGAAGGTATCTCCCCCTGCGCTTGAGGTCGGCCGCGTGCGACCCCGACTCGATCAGGTTGCTGAACATCTCCAGTATCCTCCGTCGCGCCGGTGCCAGCGGGTCGAGCAGGAGACTCACGCGTATAGACCCCGCCCGTCGAAAAAAGTTCCGGGTTCAAAGTTCAAAGTTGAGGGTCGGAGTTCTTAACTTTGAACCTTGAACTTTTACCTTTGAACTCATACGATGTTCGCGCTTCAAGACGGATACGGAAAGGGAGGCGAACCGCGTGGCAACCAGTTCAGAGTGGCACGAGAGTTACGAGAAGATGAGCGAGGAGACGCTCAACTTCTCGCGCGCGCTGAAGTCCTTGCAGGAGGAGTTGGAGGCGGTCGACTGGTACAACCAGCGCGTCGAGGTGACGAAGGACGCGCAGTTGCGGCGCATCCTCGAACACAACCGCGACGAGGAGGTCGAGCACGCGATGATGACGCTCGAATACCTGCGCCGCGTCAGCCCCGTCTTCGACAAGCACATGCGCACGTACCTCTTCACGGAGGGCGACATCACGGAGATCGAAGAGAAGGCCGAAGGGTGAAGACGCACCTCTCGGCCTCGAAAGGGTTGAGCGGAGATGGAAGACAGAATCACGGTCTACGAGAAGCCGACCTGAACGAAGTGCCGCGAGGCAGACAGGCTGCTCCGTGAGAGCGGCGTGGACTTCGAGAAGGTCAACTACTACCTTGACCCGATTGGCGAGGCGAAGCTGCGCGAGCTGATCGGGAAGATGGGCATCGCGCCGCGCGATCTTATGCGGACGGGCGAGGCGGTCTACAAAGAACTCGGCCTCGGCAAACGCGAACTCACGGACGACGAAATCATCCGCCTCATGGCCGAGCACCCCGACCTCATCCAGCGCCCCATCGTCGAGCGCGGCGACCGCGCCGTATTGGGAAGGCCGACGGAAAACATCAAAGAGCTTCTGTGAAATTAACAGGCGCGGGGCTCCCGCGCGCCGTGTCTCCTCAACAATTCCCGTATTGGTATGTTCGGGTGCCGTGTCGGCGTGAAAAACTCCGTGCGGGCGTGCACTTGTGTCATGTTGACGTGTGCGGGGGCCGTGCGGGGCGTAAAAAGTCCGTGTCAGCGCGACAAACTCCGTATCGGCGTCACAAAGTCCGTATCAGCGTGCAGTTATGTCATATTGACGTGTATGGGAGCCGTATCGGCGTGAAAAAGTCCGTGTGAGGGTGAAAAAGTCCGTGTGAGCGTGCGCCGAGGCCGTGTGGGCGCGGAAAATGCCGTATTTTTGGGTCGGGCGCGCGTGCGGGGCGTGTCAAGCGGCGGTGGGAAGATGAGCGCGGACGGGGGCGGTCACCGTCGGAAATTTTGCGGTAAAATGTAGCGGTAGAAATTTGATTTGTAACGCGCGACCGCGACCTCAGCGGCGCGCGGGTGAAGGGAAGTGGCTAAGGCACCGGGGACGGTTTACGTCTGTCAGGGCTGCGGGAATCAGTCGCGCAAGTGGCTGGGGAAGTGCCCGGACTGCGGCGAGTGGAACTCTTTTGTCGAAGAGAGGGCGCGACCCGCCGTGGCGGCCTCGAAGGGCGTGGCGGCGCGCGGCGGCTTCCGGCTGCGCGAGGTCAAGCCCGTGCGCTTCGGCGAGATCGAGTCGCAGGACGACGCGCGCGTCTCGTCGGGCATCACGGAGTTCGACCGCGTGCTCGGCGGCGGCATCGTGCCGGGCAGCCTCATCCTCATCGGCGGCGACCCGGGGATAGGAAAGTCTACGCTGCTCTTGCAGGTCGCAGACCGCCTGAGCCGGCAGAGCGAGCGCGTGCTCTACGTCTCGGGCGAGGAGTCCGAGCGGCAGATAAAGATGCGCGGCGAGCGTCTCGGCGTCGAGGCCGCCAACCTCTACCTGATGCCCGAGACGAACCTCGAAAACATTCTCAACGAGGTCGAGCGCGACGAGCCCGGGGCCATCATCGTGGACTCGATTCAAACCGTCTTCTCGTCGCAGATAGAGTCCGCGCCCGGCTCCGTCTCGCAGGTGCGCGAGGTGGCGAGCCAGTTCCTGATGCTCGCGAAGAATCGAACCATCCCGGTCTTCCTCATCGGCCACGTCACGAAGGAGGGCTCGATTGCCGGGCCGAAGGCGCTCGAACACATCGTGGACACCGTGCTCTACTTCGAGGGCGAGCGACACCACAACCACCGCATCGTGCGCGCGACCAAGAACCGCTTCGGCGCGGCCAACGAACTCGGCGTCTTCGAGATGACGGGCGAGGGGCTCGTCGCGGTCGCCAACCCCTCGGAGATGTTCCTGCACGGGCGGCCCGAGAACGTCGCCGGCTCGGTCGTCTCGGCCTGCATGGAGGGGACGCGCCCGATGCTCGTCGAGGTGCAGGCGCTCGCCTCCGACTCGACGTTGAATAACCCCGCGCGCACCGCGCAGGGTTTTGACAGGAATCGCCTCGCGCTGCTGCTCGCCGTGCTCGCGAAGCGCGTGGGCGTCGAAGGCTTACTCAAGTCGGACGTGTTTCTCAACGTCGTCGGCGGGTTCGAGGTTGACGAGCCGGCCGCCGACCTCGGCGTCATCTCCGCCATCGTGTCGAGCTACCGGAACAGAGTCGTCGACCCGAAGACGGCGGTCTTCGGCGAGGTGGGGCTGACGGGCGAGGTGCGCGGCGCGATGCAGGCGCAGGCGCGCGCGCGCGAGGCGCAGGCGCTCGGCTTCAAGAAGATCATCATGCCCGCGTCGAACACCTCCGGGCTCGAACGCCTGCTCGGCGTCCGCACCGTCGGCGTCCGCTCGGTCGAAGAGGCGCTGGAAGAGTTGTTTTAAAAATTACTTGTAAGGACGGAGATTTTAAGACGATGGCCGTGCATTTCATCCACGATTTGAAGCAGGAGTCGCTGATAAAACCTTACGCGCCGGTCGAGGCCGTGTGCGGCGTAGAACTGCGGGAGGCGCACGAGATTGTCGCGCCCGAGTCGGAGGCGGACGTGTGCCCGCGGTGCCTCTCTTGGGCCAAGCGGAACAAGTATCAGGACAGGCGCTGCGCGGTCGAAATGAGCGCGCGGACGGCGCGGGACGCGGGGCGAGGGGACTTGGAAACAGTCCCCTAATTCGTCAGAGACAGACGCGTAATAAAGTGTTAATATCTCCGGCGTCATGCGGACGAACACGGTTCTCATAAGGATTGTCTTCATCGGAATCCTCATCGGCGCGGGGTACCTGCTCGACCCCATCGGGCACGCCACGCCCGGCCGCCCGACGCTGTTCGGCATCCCGACCCACTGTGTTTCGGCGCTGCTCGCGCTCGTCATCGCGGGCGTCATCATCCTTTTCGAGATGCGCATCCAGCAGGCGTCTCTGAAGACGCTGATCGGGGCCGGCATCGGCTCGATGATGGGCATCGTCGGCGGCGTGCTGATCGGGTTCCTCATCAGCTATCAGGAGGCGGGCGCAGTCCACCCCTCGACCAAAGTCTTCCTGACGCTGGCGCTGGCCTTCATCATGGCCTACATCGGCCTGATGGTCGGCGCGGCGAAGGGCGACTACCTCGACCTCACCGCGCTCGGCGGCATCTTCAGCGACAAGGCCACGCGGCGCGACGTGAAAATCCTCGACACCTCGGTCATCATCGACGGCCGCATCGCCGACGTGGCCGAGACCGGCTTTCTCTCGGGCACCATCGTCATCCCGCAGTTCATCCTGCGCGAGTTGCAGCAGGTCGCCGACTCGCCCGACTCGTCGAAGCGCCAGAGGGGCCGCCGGGGCCTCGACATGCTCAACCGCCTCCAGTCGAACCCCTCGCTCGACATACAGGTCGTGGACACGGACTTTCCCGCGGTGAAGGAGGTTGACCTCAAGCTGCTCGAACTGTCGAAGAGTCTGGACGGCGTGGTCGTCACCAACGACTTCAATCTCAACAAGGTCGCGCAACTCCACGGCATCCAAGTCCTGAACATCAACGAGCTGGCGAACTCCCTCAAGCCCGTCGTGCTGCCCGGCGAGGCGATGCGCGTCTTTATCTTGAAAGAAGGTAAGGAGTACAACCAGGGCGTCGCGTACCTCGACGACGGGACGATGGTCGTGGTGGACAACGCGCGCCGCATGATCGGCAAGAACGCCGACATCGCCGTGACCAGCGTGCTCCAGACGACGGCCGGCAAGATGATCTTCGGCCGGCTCTGGGAGGACGCCGAGAACGGCGGCCCCGTCCAGGCGCACGCCGGCGGCGGGCAGCAGCGCCGCTCCTTCCAGCAGCGCCAGCCGCAACAGCAGCACGCGCCCGTCCGCAGCGCCGAGCCGGAACAGTCTTGAGTGATAAATGATGAGTGATAAGTGATAAGAGGAAGAAAGAGCGACTGCCTTTTCTTATCACTCATCACTTATCACTCATCACTTATCACCTATGAATGTCGCGATCATCGTCGCCGCCGGGCGGGGGAGCCGTGCGGGCGGCGCGCGGGCCAAGCAGTTCCGGGAAATCTCCGGCATCCCAATCATCATCCACACCCTCGCGCGCTTCGAGCTGTGCGAGACCGTGAGCGCGTCGTTCGTCGTCCTGCCCGAGGGCGAGCGCGAGGAGTTTCTGTCGCTCGCGCGTGCGCACGGCCTGCGGAAAGTCGCGCGCGCGGTCGGCGGCGGCGCGACGCGCGCCGAGTCGGTCTGGCGCGGGCTCGAAGCACTCGCGGCGGAGGACGTGGGCGTGGTCGCGGTTCACGACGGCGTGCGCCCGTTCGTTACGCCGTCGGAAATTGACAGCACGGTGCGCGCCGCGGAAGAGTCGGGCGCGGCCATCCTCGCCGCCCCGGCCGTCGAGACGGGCAAAGAGGTCGAGGCGGGCCGCGTCGTGCGCACGCTCGAACGCGCAAAGCTCTGGCACGCGCAGACGCCGCAGTGCTTCCGCTACGAGCTGCTGCTCCGCGCCTACCGCCAGCCCGGCGCGCTCGCGGCCGAGGTCACGGATTGCAGCGCGCTCGTCGAACGGCTCGGCGAACCCGTCCGCGTCGTCGAAGGCGGCGCGCACAACGTCAAGATCACGACCCCGCGCGACTTCGAGATGGCCGAAGTCCTGATTCAAAGTTACGAGTTCAAAGTTCAAAGTTAAAAACTTCGGCCTTCGACTTGATTTGAACTATGTTCAGGATAGGCATCGGGAACGACACGCACAGGCTGGCCGAGGGGCGTCCGCTCGTCCTCGGCGGGGTGCGGGTCGAGTCGGAGCGGGGGGCCGAAGGGCATTCTGACGCCGACGCTTTGGCGCACGCGCTCACCGACGCGGTGCTCGGGGCGATGTGCGAGGGCGACATCGGCGTCCACTTCCCCGACCGCGACCCGCGCTGGAAGGACGCCGACAGCCTGCAACTCCTCGCACGCGTGATGTGGCTGGCGAGCGAGCGCGGCTACCGCGTCGTAAACGCCGACGCGACGGTCATGATAGAGCGGCCGCGCTTGCGCCCCTACGTCAAGGAGATGTGCGAGCGGCTCGCGGAGGTGCTCGGCGTCGGCGCGGACTGCGTGAGCGTCAAGGCCAAGTCGGGCGAGGGGCTCGACGCCGTCGGCGAGTGGAGGGCCGTCACGGTGCAGGCCGTCGTCCTCCTCGAACGAGTGTGAACGCCGACCGACGCCGAAGAGAAGATGAGCCGCACGCGAGGAACTGCCGAGGTCAACGGCGCGAGCATCTACTACGAGCTGGCCGGCGAGGGGCGTCCGCTCGTGCTGCTGCACGCGGGGATTTGCGACGGCAGGATGTGGGAAGGGCAGTTCGACGCGCTCGCCGCCGTCCGCAAGGTTCTGCGCTACGACCGGCGCGGCTTCGGCCGCACGACGCAGGGCGCGGAAGCCTTCTCGCACGTCGATGATTTGGCCGGGCTTCTTAGTCACTTGAGTATCGGGCGCGTGACGCTCGTCGGCTGTTCGCAGGGCGCGAGAATCGCGCTCGACTTCGCGCTGACGCGGCCCGAATCAATCGCCTCGCTCGTGCTCGTCGCACCGTCCGTCTCGGGCTACGCGTACGCCGCCGCGCCGCCGCAGCAGTACGAAGAGATTGACCGGGCCGAGGCGGCGGGCGACGGCGGGCGCGTCAACGAGCTTGAACTGCAAATCTGGGTTGACGGCCCGCGCCGTTCGCCCGAAGAGGTTGACCGGGGCGTGCGCGAGCTTGTACGCGAGATGAATTTCACCGCGCTCAATGCGTCCGCGGGCGAGCAGTTGCTGCCGGGCGTGAGCGCGGCCGGGCGGCTCGACGAGGTTCGCGTGCCGACGCTCATCGTCGCGGGCGACCTCGACACGCCGCAGACGCTTGAGGCGGCCGGCGCTCTGGCGAAGGGCGTCCCCGGCGCGCGGCTCGAAGTCATGGAAGGGACGGCACACCTGCCCAACATGGAGCGACCCGAAGAGTTCAACCGGCTCGTGCTCGGGTTTCTAAACGGCGATGGGGTTGAAGCCCGATGAGTATGCGGCCACAGGACATCATCCGAAAGAAGCGCGACGGCGGCGAGTTGTCGCGCGAAGAGGTCGCGTCGTTCGTGGGCGGCGTCGTGGACGGGGCGTGGGCTGACTACCAGTCGTCGGCGCTGCTGATGGCCGTCTACTTGAACGGCATGACGACGGGCGAGATGGAGGCGCTGACGCAGGCCATGCTCGGCTCGGGCGAGGTGCTCGACTTCTCTGACGTCGAGCTGCCGAAGGCGGACAAGCACTCGACGGGCGGCGTCGGCGACAAGACCTCGCTCGTCATCGCGCCGCTCGTGGCCGCGTGCGGCGTGGCGGTGCCGATGATTTCGGGGCGGGGACTCGGGCACACGGGCGGCACGCTCGACAAGCTCGAAGCCATCCCCGGCTACCGCGTCCACCTCGACCTCTCCGAGTTCAGAAAAATTCTCGGCCGCGTCGGCTACGCGATGATGGGGCAGACCGGCGAGATCGCGCCCGCCGACAAGAAACTCTACGCGCTGCGCGACGCGACCGAGACGGTCGAGTCCATCCCGCTCATCGTCGCCTCCATCATGTCGAAGAAGCTCGCGGCGGGCCTCGGCGCTCTCGTGCTCGACGTGAAGACCGGCAGCGGCGCCTTCATGCGCGACGAGGGGCGCGCCCGCGCGCTCGCCAAGGCGCTCGTCCGCACCGGCCACTCCTGCGGCGTCCAGACCGAGGCGCTGCTGACCGACATGAGCCAGCCGCTCGGACTCGCCGTCGGCAACGCCAACGAGGTGCAGGAGTGCATCCGCATCATGCGCGGCGAGTCGGGCGACGAGGCGCGCGACGTGCGCGAGCTTTCGTTGGAGCTGGCCGCGCGGATGGTCGCGCTCTCGGGCGCGGCCGCGTCGCACGAGGAGGCGCGTTCCAAAGTCGAGCGCGCGCTCGAATCCGGCGCGGCGCTCGAACGCTTCCGGCGCAACGTCGAGGAGCAGGGCGGCGACCCGCGCGTCTGCGACGACCCCGAGCGACTCTCGGACTTGACGGTGCGGGAAGTCAGGGTAGAATCCGTCCACGCGGGCTACGTCGAGGCGGTGGACGCGGCGGAGGTCGGGCGCGCGCTGGCCTCAATCGGCGGCGGCCGCCAACGCGTCGAAGACGAGATTGACCCGGCCGTCGGCTATTCGGCGCGCGCGCGCGTGGGGCAGCAGGTGAGCGCGGGCGAGCCGCTGGGCCTGCTCTACTGCCGGCCGGGCGCGAAGTCGGACGCCGCCGCCGCGCGCATCCGCGCCGCCTACACGGTGGGCGACGCGGCACCCAACCGAGTCCCCGAACTCATCAAGGAAGTAATCGCGCAATGAAGTTGAGACTGTTTCTGGCCGCCGTCCTGTCGTGCGCTCTCGTCGCGGGCGGCGCCTCCTGCCGCCGGGAGCTGCGCGCCGACGAGCGCGGCAAAATCCGCGTCGGCATCGTCTTCGACATCGGCGGCAAGGACGACCGCTCGTTCAACGCCGCCGCCTACGAGGGCGTGAAGTGCGCCGAGACGGGGCGCAAGCCCGACGGCAGCCCTTGCGACAAGCCCTCGCTCGGCATCATGCTGCGCGACGTGGAGCCCGGCAACCCGACTTCCATCGAGCCGGCGATGCGCGCCTTCGCCGAGCGCGGCTACGACCTCATCATCGGCGTCGGCTTCGCGCAGGCGCCCATCATGGAGATCGTCGCGAAGGACTATCCGAACATCAACTTCGCCATCGTGGACGGCGCGAGCCAGATGCCGAACGTCGCCTCGCTCGTCTTCAAGGAGCACGAGGGCTCGTACCTCGTCGGGATGATCGCCGCGAAAGAGTCGAAGACGGGCGTGCTCGGCTTCATCGGCGGGATGGACATCGGGCTCATACACCGCTTCGCCACCGGCTACGAGGAGGGCGCGAAGGCCGCGCGCCCCGACGCGCGCGTCATCGTCAACTACGTCGGCGTCACCGACGGCGCGTGGAACAACCCGGGCAAGGGCAAAGAACTCGCGCTCGCGCAGATAGGCAAGGGGGCGGACGTTATTTTCACCGCCGCCGGCAACTCGGGGCTCGGCGCGTTCGACGCGGTCGAGCAGGCGGGGCGCGACGCGGGCGGCCGCGCCAGCCGCTTCGTCATCGGCGTGGACTCGAACCAGAACGGCGTCAAGCCGGGCTTCGTCCTCACCAGCATGGTCAAGCGCGTGGACAACGCCGTCTACCAGATCGTCTCCGACGTGGTGAAGGGGCAGTTCAAAGGCGGCTTCCACGTCTACGGGCTTGAGGCGGACGGCGTCGCCTACTCGATGGACGACTTCAACCGCTCGCTCATCAGCCCCGAGACGTTAAGGCTGGCGGAAGAGGCCCGACAGAGAATCATCGCCGGCGAGATTAAAGTGACCGACGCCATGACGCAGTAGCCGCCGTGCTCGTCGACGAGAAAGAGCTGCGACAGCGTTACGACGCCTTCGGCGACGAGACGTTGCTGCGCATGCTGACCGAGGAGCGTTTGAAATATCGCCCGGACGCGCTGGCCGTGGCCGAGGAGGTTTTAGCGCAACGCGGGCTGTCCCCGCCGCCGGAGCCGTTCGCCCCCGCGCCGCTCCCCGCGCCAATCGAGCCGCCGCCGCACGGCGCGCCGAATCAGGCGCGGCCGAAGAGTCCGTACGGGCTGATTGACTTCTTGGTAGACATGTCGCTCTGCGGCTTCGTGTACTGGGCCATGAAAAAGCTGGAGGGCTGGACGCTGCCGTGGGCCTTCCCGTGGAGTGAGGTCATCTACTGGGCGGCGCTCCTCGCGCTGCTCGGCTCGGTCTTCTCACTGCGGGAGAGGTGGAGGTCGATAAAGTGGGACTAGTCGCGCGGGCGAAAGGGCCGGACGGCCGCTGAACTTATGCTTGAACTGAGAGCCATCACGAAACGCTTCGGCGACGTGCTCGCCAACGACCACCTCGACATCCGCGTCGAGGCGGGGACGATTCACGCCATCGTCGGCGAGAACGGGGCGGGGAAGTCCACCGCGATGCGCATCGCCTACGGCTTCTACACGGCCGACTCGGGCGAGATTCTGGTGGACGGCGAGCCGCGCCGGATAGAGACGCCGCACGACGCCATCCGGCTCGGCATCGGCATGGTGCACCAGCACTTCATGCTGGTGGACACGATGACCGTGGCCGAGAACATCGTGCTGGGCGCGGAGCCGGGCTCGGCCGCCGCGATAGACTTGCGCGAGGCGGCGCGCGAGATACGCGCGCTCTCGGACGAGTTCCGGCTCTCGGTCGAGCCCGGCGCGCTCGTCCACGACCTGTCGGTCGGGCAGCAGCAGCGCGTCGAGCTTTTGAAGGCGCTCTACCGACGCGCGCGCCTGCTCATCCTCGATGAGCCGACGGCCGTCCTCACGCCGCAGGAGGTCGAGGAGTTCTTCGCCATCCTCCGGCGGATGCGCGAGCAGGGCAAGACCGTCATCATCATCACGCACAAGCTCTCGGAGGTGCTCGCCATCTCGGACGACGTGACCGTGATGCGCGACGGCCGCGTCGTCGGCCGCGTCAGGACGGCCGCGACCAACGCGGCCGAACTCGCGCGCATGATGGTCGGCCGCGACGTGCTGCTGAGAGTCGAGAAGCCGGAGGCGAGACCCGGCGAGACGGTGCTGAGCGTCAAACGCCTCTCCGTCACCGTGGATGCGGGCGAGCGCGGCCTGCGCGACGTGTCGTTCGACGTGAGGGCAGGCGAGATCGTCGGCGTCGCGGGCGTCGAGGGCAACGGGCAGACCGAGCTGATCGAGGCGCTGGCTGGTCTCGTCCCCGCCGCGCGCGTGTCGGGCGAGGTCACGTTCGGCGGGCGCGACGTGACGCGCGCCGGCGCGCGCGACCGTCTTGAGATGGGCATCGCGCACATCCCCGAAGACCGGCACCGGCGCGGACTGCTGCTCGACTTCGACCTCTCGGAGAACTCCATCCTCGGGCTCCACTACCGCCCGCCGGCTGTCTCCGCGGGGCCGCTCCTCGACCTCCGCGGGATACGCGCACGCGCCCAGCAGCTCATCGCGGACTTCGACGTGCGCCCCGCCAACCCCGACCTGCCGGCGCGCGCCCTCTCGGGCGGCAACCAGCAGAAGCTCATCATCGGCCGCGAGTTCGGGCTGAGGCCCAAGCTCCTGCTCGTCTCGCAGCCGACGCGCGGCGTGGACATCGGGGCCATCGAATTCATCCACCGCAAGCTGGTGCAGTTGCGCGACGAGGGCTGCGCCATCCTGCTCGTCTCGGCCGAGCTGGAAGAGGTCACGTCGCTCGCCGACCGTCTGCTCGTTATCTACCACGGCCGCATCGTCGGCGAGGTCGACCCCAAGCGCGCCACGCAGGAAGAGATCGGCCTCCTGATGACCGGGGGCGAAAGGTAAGGTGGTGAGTGATGAGTGATAAAAAATTGCGCGTGCTTTTTCTTATCACTCATCACTCATCACTCATCACTAACTTATGAAGCTTCTCCGCGAACTCTTGTTCCCCGTCATCGCCGTGCTGGTGGCGTTCGTCGTCGGCGGCGTCATCGTGTGGGTCATCGGCGACGACCCGTTCGAGGTCTACGGGCTGCTGCTCGGCAGCGCGCTGACGTGGCCGGACGGCATCGGGTACACGCTCTTCTACGCGACACCGCTTATCTTCACGGGGCTGGCGGTGGCGGTCGCCTTCCGCTGCGGGCTCCTGAACATCGGCGCGGAGGGGCAGCTCTACGTCGCCGCGTTCGCCTGCGCGTGGGTCGCCATCAAGTTCGGCGGGTCGGTCTTCACCCCCGCGGCGGGCGCGCCCATCAGTTACGGCTGGGCGAGCCTGCCGGCGGTCTTGCTCATCCCTTTGGCGATGCTGGCGGCGGTGATAGTGGGCGCGGCGTGGGGCGCGATTCCGGGGTGGCTCAAGGCGCGTTTCGGCGCGCACGAGGTCATCACGACCATCATGCTCAACTTCATCGCCGTCGCGCTCATCAGCTACTTCACGCAGTACTACTACAAGGCGCCGGGCGACCCCATCATGCAGAGCGTGCCGGTCGGCGCGGCGGCGCACCTCCCGCGCCTCGGCGACTTCGTGCCGGGGCTCCCGAGCCGCATCCCCGTCAACGTCGCCTTCCTGCTCGCCATCCTCGCCTGCGCGCTCGTCTACGTCTTCTTATGGCGGACGAAGTGGGGCTACGAGATACGCGCGACCGGCGCGAACCCTTCGGCCGCGGAGTACGGCGGCATCAACGTGCGCAAGCAGATCGTGCTGGCGATGGCCGTGTCGGGGGGGCTCGCCGGGATGGTCGGCATCAACGAGGTGCTCGGCTACCGGCACCTCTACTACCACGAATTCTCTGCGAGCTACGGGTTCACGGGGATCGCGGTGGCGCTGCTCGGGCGCAACCACCCCGTGGGCGTCTTCATCGCGGCGATCCTGTTCGGCATCCTGCTGCGCGGCGGCATCTTCGTGGACGCGTTCTCCGAGCACGTCACGAAGGACTTGGTCGAGGTGCTCCAGGCGCTCGTCATCCTCTTCGTGGCGGTCGGCGTCAACTACCGCTGGATGTCGAACAAGTTCAGCCTGCTCAGGCGCTCAAAAGTTTAAGGACATGACCGAAATCTTCAACCTCGGACTGCTCTTCTCGGCCATCCGGCTCGCGACGCCGCTGCTGCTCGCGGCGCTCGGCGGGATGTTCTCGGAGCGCTCGGGCGTCATCAACATCGCGCTCGAAGGCTTGATGCTGGCCGGGGCGTTCACGGCCGCCGCGGTCACTTATTACGCGGGGAGCCCGTGGGTCGGGCTGGTGGCGGCGGTGGCGGCGGGCGCGGCCGTCGCGGGCATCCACGCCGTCGCCTGCATACGCTACAAGGCCGACCAGGTCGTCTCGGGCACGGCCATCAACATCCTCCTGACGGGCGTGCCGGCGCTGTTGAGCGGGGCGTTCTTCCTCTCCTCGGGCTCGACGCCGCAGATTCCGAAGGAGAACCTGATACCGCTGACGCCGGTCGTCATCGCGTTTGCGCTCGTGCCGCTGACCTACTACGCGCTCTATTACACGCCGTTCGGGCTGCGGCTGCGCGCGGTGGGCGAGAACCCCGAGGCGGCCGACGCGGCGGGCGTCAGTGTCCGCCTGCTGCGCTACACGGGCGTGATGCTGTCGGGCGCGCTGGCCGGCATCGGCGGGGCGTACCTCTCCATCGGCCAGTCGTCTCTGTTCACGCGCAACATGAGCGCCGGGCGCGGATTCATCGCGCTCGCCGCGCTCATCTTCGGCAAGTGGCGTCCCGTCCAGACGATGCTCGCGTGCCTCCTCTTCGGCTTCACCGAGGCGGTCGCCATCCAGCTTCAGGGCGTGCCCATCGGCGGGCAGGAGATACCGAACCAGTTCATCCAGATCATCCCCTACGTGCTGACCATCGTCGTCCTCGCCGGCTTCATCGGCACCTCGCGCGCCCCGCGCGCCCTCGGCATCCCGTACCAGAAGGAAAAGTAGACAGTAGTCAGTAGACAGTAGACAGTAGTAAATTAGTTTCCGGCGACGAACCCATCTCCCATGCACTGGCTTTTTACTTACCGACGACTACAGGTTTTTCTACTGTCTACTGTCTACTGACTACTGACTACTCGCGCTTATGGCTATCTCGCTCAGGCCGGAACATTTGAAGCGGTACAAGGACATGGCGCTGGTGCTGATGAGGTACGGCCGCGCCGACCTCGTCCGCAGCGCCGGGCTCGAAGAGGCCATCGAGGGCACGCAGGACGTTGAGGTCTCGCCCGCGAAGATGGAGGAGCTGGCGGCCGACATCGAGAAGATGGGGCCGACCTTCATCAAACTCGCGCAGCTCCTTTCGACGCGCGCCGACCTGCTGCCCCAGCCCTACATCGACGCGCTCACGCGGCTCCAGGATAAGGTCGAGCCCTTCCCCTTCACGGAGGTCGAGCAGATCGTCGCCTCCGAGCTGGGCGTCCGCATCTCGAAGGCGTTCTCGCGCTTCGACTCCCGGCCCATCGCGGCGGCCTCGCTCGGGCAGGTGCACCGCGCGGCGCTGCGCGACGGCCGCGAGGTCGTCGTCAAGGTGCAGCGCCCCGGCATCCGCGAAGAGATGTCGAAGGACATGGACGTGCTCGGCGACATGGCCGCCTTTCTCGACTCGCACACGGAGGCCGGCCGCAAATACGAGTTCACGCCCTTCCTCGACGAGTTCCGCAAGAACCTTCTGCGCGAGCTGGACTACCGGCTTGAGGGGCGCAACCTCGTCATCTTCGCCAACAACCTGCGCGAGTTCGACCGCATCGTCGTCCCGCAGCCCGTCGAGGACTTCACGACCTCGCGCGTGCTGACGATGGACTACATCTCGGGGCGGAAGATTACCACCCTCTCGCAACTCGCCAAGATAGACCTCGACGGCTACCGTCTCGCCGAGCACCTCTTTCAGGCGTACCTCCAGCAGATACTCATCGACGGCTTCTTCCACGCCGACCCGCACCCCGGCAACGTCTTCCTCACCGACGACGGCCGCGTGGCGCTCATCGACCTCGGCATGGTCGCGCGCCTCACGCCGCGCTTTCAGGAGAGCCTGATTCAACTGCTGCTCGCCATCAGCGAGGGGAAGGGCGACGACGCGGCCGACCTCACCATCAAGATCGGCGAGGCCAAGCCCGGCTTCGACGAGAAGACGTTCCGCCGCCACGTCGCCGACCTCGTTCTTGAGAACCAGAACGCGCAGCTCGAAAACCTCGACTCGGGGCGCGTCGTCCTGCGCATCACGCAGATCGCGGGCGAGTGCAACTTCCGACTCCCGCCCGAGTTCACGATGATCGCCAAGACGCTCCTGAACCTCGATCAGGTCGTCCACACGCTCGACCCGAAGTTCGACCCGAACTTCGCCATCCGCAACTGGGCCGACGTGATCATGCAGCGGCGGTTCCAGAAGAGCCTCTCGGCCGGCAACCTCTACGGGACGGTGCTTGAGCTGAAGGAGTTCGTCGACAAGTTGCCGTCGCGCGTTAATCAGCTCGTCGACACGCTCACCAACAAGGGCATCCACATCGACGTGGACGCCATCGACGAGCACAGCCTGCTCACCAGCCTGCACAAGATAGCCAACCGCATCACGGTCGGACTGCTGCTGGCGGCGCTCATCGTCGGCGCGGCGCTGATGATGCGTGTCGAGACCAGTTTCACGATTCTCGGCTACCCGGCCATCGCCATCATCTTCTTCCTGCTGGCGGCCGGCGGCGCGCTCGTGTTAGTTTTCAACATCCTCTTTTACGACGAGAAGGACAAGGGCGATAAAGACAGGCGGGCCTGAGCGGCCCCCTTCGAGCGTGGGCAGATGACGATTCCAGAGAGCCACAGCAACGAAACACTCTACGAGCGCGCCGAGCACGCCGCGCGCTTCCTGCGCGCGCGCTCCGACTTGGACGTGCGTGTCGCGCTCATCCTCGGCAGCGGCCTCGGCGCCTTCGCTGGCGAGTTGGAGGAGGCCGAGGCCGTCCCTTACTCGGAGATACCGGGCTTCGCGCGCCCGACCGTCGAGGGGCACGCCGGCCGGCTCGTCATCGGCCGCGTGGGCGCGACGGCGGTGGCCGCGATGCAGGGGCGCTTTCACTTCTACGAGGGCTACACGCTCGAAGAGGTGACGTTCCCAATCCGCGTGCTGGGCCTCCTCGGCGCGAAGAGTCTCGTGGTGACGAACGCCGCCGGGGGCTTGAACAACTCCTACGAGCAGGGCTCGCTCGTCCTCATCAGCGACCACCTCAACCTGATGGGCACCAACCCGCTGCTCGGGCGCAACGACGAGCGGTTCGGCCCGCGCTTCCCGGACATGACCGAGGTCTACGACCGCGAGTATCAGGAGGTGGCCATCGCCGAGTCGCGCGAGATGGGGCTCGAACTCAGGCGAGGCGTCTACGCGGCGCTCACGGGCCCGAGCTACGAGACCCCGGCCGAGATACGCATGCTTCGCCTGCTCGGGGCCGACGCCGTCGGGATGAGCACGGTGCCCGAGGCCATCGTCGCGCGGCAGATGGGCCTGCGCGTGCTCGGGTTCTCCTGCATCACCAACATGGCGGCCGGCGTCCTCGACAAGCCCATCAACCACGAGGAGGTCATCGAGACCGGCGAGCGCGTCCGCGAGACGTTCGCGGGGCTTTTGCGACGGGTCATCCCGAAACTGACGTGATAAGTGATGAATGATAAGTGGTAAGAAAAAGCTGCGGCCCTTCTCATCACTCATCACTTATCACCGCGGAGCGAAGCGGAGCAAATGATAATCGGAATCTGCGGCGGGACGGGGTCGGGCAAGACGACGGTGGCGAACCGAATCCTTGAGTCGGTGAGCAAGGACGAGGTCGTTTTTCTCCAGCAGGATTCTTACTACCGCGACCTCGACCAGCTCCCGCACGACATCCGCAACGTCGTCAACTTCGACCACCCGGACGCCATCGACAACGACCTGCTCGTCACGCACCTGCGCGCGCTCAAACGCGGCGAGGCCGTCGAGCTGCCGCTCTACGACTTCAAGACGCACTCGCGCCGCGCCGAGACGCTGCGCGTCGCGCCGCAGCCGATCATCATCATCGAGGGCATCCTCATCTTCGCCGAGCAGCGCCTCTTGGACGAGATGGACATACGCGTCTACGTGGACACGCCCGACGACATCCGCTTCATCCGCCGGCTGAGCCGCGACGTGGCCGAGCGCGGGCGCACCGTCGAGTCGGTCATCGAGCAGTACCTTTCGACCGTCCGCCCGATGCACACGCAGTTCGTCGAGCCCTCGAAGCGCTGCGCCGACGTCATCATCCCCGAGGGCGGGCACAACCTCGTGAGCATCAGCCTCATCTCGGGGCGCATCCGCGAGCGTCTGGCCGACGCGCGCAAGACCCGCGACGAGGCGAAGGACGCCGGGGCGGCCGTCGCCGTCGGTCTCGGGGTGGAACAGGGAGGGTAAGTGAGCACGGACAAAGTCAACGAAGACCTGCAAGAGTTGATCAGGCGCGCGACCGACGCGCGGCAGTGCGCGCTGGCGCGCTACTCGAACTTCTGCGTCGGCGCGGCGCTAGAAGCCGAAGGCGGCGTCTACACGGGCTGTAACGTCGAGAGCGCGGCCTACGAGCAGACCATCTGCGCCGAGCGCGTCGCCATCTGGAAGGCGCTCTCCGAAGGCGAGCGCAAGTTCCGCCGCCTGTGCGTCGTCGTGGACACCGAGCGGCTGACGCCGCCGTGCGGCGCGTGCCGTCAGGTCATCTGGGAGTTCTGCGGCGACATCCCCGTCACGCTCGCCAACCTGCGCGGCGACACGCAGACGTACCAGATGAAGGAACTGCTCCCGCACCCGTTCGACGCCGGGTTCCTCGAAGAGACCGGAGCCGAGCAGAAGTAGCGCGCCCCGTAACGAACATGAGAGCAACCACCAGACGACTCCTCCTCTGCCTCGTACTCCTTTCGCAATTCGTCCTGCTCCCCGCCGCCGCCCCGGCCCGGCAGAGGCCGACGCGCGTCGACCTCATCGTGAGCGGCGGGACGGTCGTGACGATGGACGCCGCGCGCCGCGTCATCGAGGACGGCGCGGTCGCCGTCGCGGGCGGGAAGATAGTCGCCGTCGGGAAGCGCGCCGACGTGCTGAGGACGTACGCCGCGCGTCAGGTCATCGACGCGCGCGGCCGCGCCGTCATCCCCGGGCTCGTCAACGGACACACGCACATCCCGATGACGCTCCTCCGCGGCATCGCCGACGACCTCGACCTCAACGAGTGGCTGACGAAGTACATCTTCCCCGCCGAGGCCAAGAACGTCACAGAGGAGTTCGTCCGCGCGGGGACGCAGCTCGGCCTCGCCGAGATGATTCGCGGCGGGACGACAACCTACTGCGACATGTACTACTTCGAGGACGCCATCGCCGAGGAGACCGAGCGCGCCGGGGTGCGCGGCGTGCTCGGCGAGACGGTCATCGACTTCCCCGTCGCGGACAACAAGACTTGGCCCGACGCGATGCGCTACGTCGAGCGTTTCGTCGCGCGGTGGAAGGGGAACAAACTCATCACGCCGGCCGTCGCGCCGCACGCGCCCTACACCGTGTCGGAAGCGCACCTGCGCGAGGTGCGCGCCTTCTCCGAACGCACGGGCGCGCCCGTCGTCACGCACGTCGCCGAGACGCGCAAGGAGGTCGAAGACGTGACGCGCGACCACGGCGCGCGCCCCGTCGAATACCTCGCGCGCATCGGCTTCCTCTCGCCGCGCACAATCGCCGCGCACACGGTGCACCTGACCGAGGGCGAGATAAACCTCATGAAGCAGAACGGCGTCGGCTCCGTCCACAACCCCGAGTCGAACATGAAGCTGGCGTCGGGCGTCGCGCCCGTGCCGCAAATGTTGAGGGCGGGCGTGCTGCTGGGGCTCGGCACCGACGGCGCGGCGTCGAACAACGACCTCAGCATGTGGGAGGCGATGGACTTGACGGCCAAGCTGCACAAGCTGACGACCAACGACCCGAAGGTCGTGACGGCCGAGGAGGCGCTCGCGCTGGCGACCATCGGCGGCGCGCGCGCGCTGCACATGGAGAAGGAGATCGGCTCGCTCGAAGAAGGGAAGCGCGCCGACCTCGTCGTCGTCGACCTCGACGCGCTCCACCAGACGCCGCGCTACAGCCTCTACTCGCATCTGGTCTACGCGACGAAGGCTTCGGACGTGCGCACGGTCGTCATCGAGGGGCGCGTCGTGATGCGCGACCGGCGGCTGCTCACGCTCGACGAGCCGCTCATCAAAGAGAGCGCGCGCGCCATCCGCGAGCGCGTCACACGCAGCCTCGCCGCCCCCGGCCGTTGAGGGACGGAAGGGACGCCCCGCGGCCGTCCCTTCACCCTCCCGAAATAGCCGCCCCGCGAGTTGAACGACGGCGCAACCGGGGGCATAATGAGCGCGTCAAACTTGTGTGGACTTAAAGCGAGCGTTGTTGCTCGCTTTTGAATTTACGGAGTATTTATAGTGAATTCAGAGCGACAGTTAATTCCCCCTCGAATCTTTGCCGGAACCATCCTCGCGCTCTCCTGCGCGTTCGCAGCGCCGTCGGGCGCACGCTCCCAGACGCCGCCGACCACGACGCCCGAGCCCACAACGGTCTCGACCGCCGCCACGCCCGAACAGTCTCCCGCCGCGGCCGAGACCGACGCCGCGCAGAAGCGTCTCTCTCGCGCGCGCGCTCTCGCGGCCATCGGCAAGCTGGCCGCCGCCGCGGCCGACCTTGAGAGCCTGCGCGCCACGTCGAACGACGAGTCCGTGCGCGACGTGGCGCGCGTCCTGCTGATGGCCATCCTCGTCGAGATGCCGGACTACCAGCGCGCGCTGTCGCTCCTTGACGAGACGTTCCGCGCGCGCCCGTCGGGGCAGGCCGGCGGCGCCGCGACGCACGCCTACTTCGCCATCGCGGGGCAGATGGTCAACGCCGTCCGCACGCACCTCGAACGCTACCGCGCCTTCGGCGTCAACGTCGCCGACGCGTCGGAGCTGCCGCCTGAGGCCGCCTCGGACGTGGAACAGCTACGCGGGCTGCTCGACCGCGTCGTCGAGCAGGCGAGGGCGCTCCACGCAGAGCAGTCGAAGGGCGCGGCCGACGGCTCGAAGGGGCTGGACGCGGCCGCCCTGCTCGAAGACGCGGCGACCGTGCGGATGCGCATCGCGCGCCACGATCAGGATCGCGCGCGCTGGCAGACCGAGATTTCGGAGGCGCGACAGCACCTCTTCTCCTCCGAGACGCGCATCGCCAGCATCAGCCAGCCGGCCACCATGCCCGCCGCCGGGCCGCCCGCCGCCGGGAGCCCCACCAAATCGCCCGCCACGGCCACGGCCGCGAAGCTGCCCGTGACGGATATGTCTACGCGGCAGCGCGCCGAGCAGAGGACGGCCGTGCCCCCGAACACGCAGGCGACCGCGCCCGCCGCGCAGCCCCCCGCTTCGGGCGGCGCGGCCGGCGACGGCGTCACGCCCATCTCGGTCGGCTCGCTCCTGAGCAAGGCCCGGCAGCGCTCCACGCCCTCCTACCCGCAGATCGCGCGCGCCGCGCGCGTCACGGGTAACGTCACCGTCTACCTCGTCGTCAACGAGAAGGGCGAGGTCGAGTCCGTCCAGCGCGCCTTAGGCCCCGCGCAGTTGCAGCCGGCGGCCATCGAAGCCGCGCGCCGCTTCAAGTTCAACCCC
>JBEVKV010000160.1:0-3064 GCA_040509515.1 Pyrinomonadaceae bacterium
AATAGCACGCCTGCTATGCTTTAGGTTGATTCAAATATGCCGGCACTTTACCATGACGTTTGAAGTGAATGTTGAGAGGGGTCACGCATGCTGGAGATTATACTGCTTATCGTCTTAACGAGGCGCATCGGACATATCCTTGAGCAAAAGGGGCGTAAAAGCGGGTGGTATAAACTGCTCACCGTCGCGCTCTGGATCGGGGGCGAAGTGGCGGGCGCGATAGTCGGCGGCGTGATCGTCGCGGCGACCGGCGTCAACGAGTTGATCATTTACCTCATGGCGTTAATGGGTGCGGCCGCCGGCGCGGGGGTCGCCTTTCTTATCGCCAAAGGGGTGGCACCGGCGTCGTCGTATAGCCCGCCACCCCCACCACCCTCGACTTTCATCTAGGTCATCTCAAACCTTCCCCCGAAGATATCTACCATTGAACATTTGGGCAGGCGGACGGAACCCGTGAATCTAATCTCCAAAGCTCTGATGGTCGTCGGACTTCTCATCACCGTGGCGTCTAATGTGGCGACGTACTACGGCGTTCGCACGGCCGTGTATGGCACGCACGATTCGACGGCGGAGGGCCTTGCCTCCATCGCGTGGGCGCTGAGTTCCGCTTACTCCTTCAGTTTAATCAGCCTCGTCGGCTGCTTCCTCGTACTCGTGGGACTCGCCCTCTCCATGCTCAGGAGAGTTCCCCGGCCTTGAAACCCATGCAGGCGAGTAGCGCCCTGCTCGCCTGCATCGCACCTTCCGGCCTACGTGTTCATAAGACCAAACAACGGCCTGCACCCGACCGCCGGCACGCTGCCCGTCAAATTCTAATAACGTCTTGGGGCGGCGGGTGATGCCGAGCGTTAGGGGCTAAACGAATGAAGCTGCTACCAATCCAATGTGAAGCATACTATCTTGCCGATTTCTTGAATGGTGCGGAAGCGGAGGCCCTCTTTTCCGAGATAGTCTCCGGATTCGATGTCGCTGACAGACGTGTCAGGATGTTCGACGGAACCGAGTACGTCGCCAAAGCAGGGGCCTATATGTTCGCCGACCCCGAACTGACTTCGTTTGAAGCCTTGCCGGAGGTGTGGGGCCAAAGAGCGCCCTGGCCGGATTCGCTCGCCCTCGTGCGCGACCGCGTCACCGTGCAAACCGGCGTTCGCTTCCGGGTGGCTCGGTGCGTCTACTACAAGGACGGCTCCGAGGGCGTGGACTTCCACCGCGACCTTCCCGCCTACGGCTCGACATCCGCAATCGCGTCGCTGAGCCTCGGCGCTGAGCGTGAGTTCGTCTTCCGAAGTACGTCCGACACCGCCGAGCTTTTCTCCATCCGTCTTTACCCGGGGAGTCTCCTGTTCAGCGGCGAGGGATGCCAGGAACTCTACGAACACGCGCTGCCTCGCGACGAGCGCTGCACCGAACCTCGCTTGAACCTTACCTTCAGGAAGTACGGCTGGGAATAGCTTTGCCGACTGAGAGACGCCTGACCGTCGCGTCAACCGGATGCGCTTCAGAAGACGAGCGTCTGGATGGAGTGGGGGAGGCTGGTCACTTCGGCGGCGTGACCCGCGACCCAGAGGATGTAGGGGACTTCTTTGTCGCCGCGGTTCATGACGACCGCCGCCACCCGTCCGTCCGTGTTGACGAAGGCCGTGGAGAGGAGCGCGCTGCGGCTCGGCGAACTGACGACGCGCTTCGCGCCGGGGCGGATGAACTTGGAGAAGTGGCCGATGTAGTAGAACGAGTTGGTGTAGATGAGCCGGCCCGTGCGTGTGTCGGCGTGGAGCGGCGCGAAGCAGAGATTTTTGACGTGGTTGGGGCCGCCCGTCTCGTCGAGCAGGATGTTCCAGTCCGTCCAGCCCGCGGTGCCGTTGTTGAAGTCGTGAATCATCTGGCGGCCGTACAACTCGCCCAGTTTCCAGTCGTCAACCTTCTCCAAGTTGAACGCCTCCTTGCACCCTTCGGTGAAGATGAGGTGCTTGTCGGGGAAGGCTTCGTGGGTCAGCTTCACGTTGTCGAACATCGGCTCGCCGCCGCTCCACGGCTCGTACCAGTGGAAGCCGATGCCCCAGACGTACTTCGCGGCCTCGGGGTCGGCCATCATCGTCGAGGCGCGCTGGTAGATGAGGTCGCGGTTGTGATCCCACACGATGATCTTGCGGTCGCCCAAGCCCTCGCGCCGCATCGTCGGCCCGAGGTAGTTCTTGAGGAAGTCGCGCTCCTCCTCGGCCGTGTAGATGCACGACTCCCAACGCTGCGTCGCCATCGGCTCGTTCTGGATGCTGACGCCCCAGACGGGGATGCCCTCGCGCTCGTAAGCCTTGACGAACTTCGCGTAATAGTTGGCCCAAGCCTGATAGAACTCGGCCTTGAGCTTCCCGCCGCGCAGCATGTTGTTGTTGTCCTTCATGAAGGCGGGCGGGCTCCACGGGCTCGCGAAGAGCGGGAGCCGGCCGCCGGCCGCGGCGACCGCGCGCTTGATGAAGGGGATGCGGAAGCGCCGGTCGTGCTCGACGCTGAAGGTCTTCAACTCCCGGTCGCCCTCGGCGACGTAGGTGTAGCTGCCGCTTGAGAAGTCGCAACTGTGGATGTTGGTGCGGGCGAGCGTGTAGCCGATGCCCTTGACGGGGTCGAAGTAGGCTTCGAGAATCTCGCGCTGCTTGTCGGCGGGGACTTTGGCGAAGGTCTCGGCGGAGGCGTCGGTGATGGCGCCGCCGATGCCGAGCATCGTCTGGTAGGTCTTCGACGGGTCGACGAAGACGCAGACCTGCGTCTCGGGCGGTTGGCCGTGGGGCTTGAAGTCGAGCGTGCCGGTGGCCGTGATTCTGTAGTCGGTCTTCTCGGCCGTGGTGTAGACCGTGACCCGCCGCCCCTCCGCGGAGAACTTCTTCGCGGCGGCGGCGGGCGTCCGGCGTCTCTGCGCGGCGGCGGGTTGGGCGGTTTGCGTCAGCAGCGTGGCCGAAGCCGAGGTCAGCAGAAAATCGCGGCGGTTAATTTTCATGACCCGCGCTTATACCACAACGTCCCGGCCCGTTTGAAATAGCGCCGGGCGGTCTTCGACACCGACGCGCCAATC
>JBEVKV010000161.1:0-35136 GCA_040509515.1 Pyrinomonadaceae bacterium
AAAAGACAGACTCTCCATCCTTGTCACGGTTCACGGTTCACGGTTCACGAGCATCTCTTCCTCCTCGTCAGCGAATTGCAGTTCGTAGAGCCGTCTGTAGGCGCCGCCGAGCGCGAGCAGCTCGGAGTGTTTGCCGGTCTCGACGATGCGGCCGCGCTCGATGACGACGATGAGATTTGCGCGGCGCACGGTCGAGAGCCGGTGCGCGATGACGATGGTCGTCCGGCCGCTCGTCAGGTTCGCGAGCGCCTTCTGGACGAGCCGCTCGCTCTCGGCGTCGAGCGCCGAGGTCGCCTCGTCGAGCACGAGCACGGAGGCGTCGGCGAGCACGGCGCGCGCGATGGCGAGCCGCTGGCGCTGGCCGCCCGAGAGGAAGATGCCGCGCTCGCCGACCACGGTGTCGTAACCGTGCGGCAACTCCTCGATGAACTCGTGCGCGTGCGCGGCGCGCGCGGCGGCCACGACTTCGGCCTCGGTCGCGTCGGGGCGGCTGTAAGAGATGTTGTAGCGCACCGTGTCGTTAAAGAGCACGGTCTCCTGCGTGACGAGCGCGGTGTGGCCGCGCAAGGAGGCCAGCGTCGCGTCGCGCAGGTCAACGCCGTCCCAGAGCACCGCGCCCTCGGTGGGGTCGTGGAAGCGCGGGACGAGCTTGGTCAGCGTCGACTTGCCGCCGCCCGACTCGCCGACGAGCGCGACCATCTGCCCGGCCTGTATGCGCAGCGAGATGTCGCGCAGCACGAGGCGCTCCTCGTTGCCGTAGCCGAAGACGACGTTCTTCAGCTCGATGGCGCTGGCGAGCGGCCCCAGCGCGACGGCGTTCGGCTTCTCGGGCATCTCCGCCCGCTCGTCCATCACTTCGAGGACGTGACGCGCGGCGGCGAGCGCCTGCTCCATCCCGTTGTGCAGCCGCGAGAGCTTGCGCATCGGGTCGTAGCTTGAGAAGAGGAAGAAGAGGAACGTGATGAAGAGCGCCGCGTTCATCCTTCCTGACAGAATCTCGCGCTGCGCGAAGAAGAGCAGCGCGGCGACGGCGAAGACGCCGATGAGTTCGATGATGTTGGGCGCGATGCCGTGAATCTTCGCCGTGCGCAGGTTGGCGCGCATGATCTGGCGCGCGACGCGCTCGAAGCGCCCCAGCTCGCGCGTCTCGGCGACGTAAGCCTTGACGATGGTCTGGTTCGACAGCGCCTCCTGCGCGGTGTCGACCAACTGCTGGTTGCCCTCGTAGGACTCGCGCGCGAGGTTGCGGAGCGAGCGGCCGAAGCGCGCCGTCAAAAACCCGATGAGCGGCGCGATGGCGAGCGAGCCGAGCGTCAGACGCCAAGAGTAGTAGAACGAGGCCGTCAGGAAGCACGCGAGCGTGAAGCCCTCGCGCAGCATGTCGCGCAGGGTGTTCGAGACGGCCGTCTCGATGGCGGCGGCCGAGCCGACGAGCCGCGAGACGAGGTAGTTCGTGCGGTGGCGCTCGAAGAAGTCGGCCGACTGCGAGTGCAGGTGCGCGTACATGTCTGTGCGGAGTTTTAAGACCGACTCCTGTCCGACGCGCGCCATCAGGTAGGTCGAGAAGTACTCGGCGACGCCCTTGGCGATGGTGAAGCCGACGAGCAGGACGGCGATGGTGCGCCACGCCTCGAAGCCCGAGTCGGGGATGACGTGCTGGAGGCCGAAGAGCGTCGGCGTCCGCTGCGCCTCGCCGCCGTCCTGCCTGAGCGCCTGGTCGAAGATGGGGACGATGAGCGCGCCGATGGCGCTTTGCAGCAGCCCGACGAAGAGCATCGCCACGGTCGCGAGCGCGAACTTCCCCCAGTGCGGCTTGAGGTAGAATAGGAGTCGCCGTAGGTCGCGCATGAAATAGTCGCCCGGAGCCCGCCTTCTCGGTCGTCGGTTGTGGAGGGGAGATTTAGCGCCGCCTCTCGGTAAAACCAAACTATACGGAGCGGGGGCTTTGGGCGTCAAGGAACACGAAAAGAGTCCAATGCCGCGGGCGCGCTCGACTCCGCCGGGAGCGCATCTTCGCTGTTCTTGCGTTATAATCCCGGCGCGCAGAACTTAGTAGGTTAAAGCTCTACCACGACACAAATTCAGGTGGGACGCGTGAGCCTTCGGATACTGATCGTAGACGACGACCTGAGCATGAGGATGCTGCTCGCCGAGTACTTCCGGCGGCTGGGCTTCGAGGTCGAGGAGAAGGAGAGCGCCGAGGAGGCGCTCGAACACGCGCTCTCGGGCGCGTTCGACTGCTTCATCTTCGACGTGTCGATGCAGGGGATGTCCGGCCTCGAACTGCTCCGGCGCGTGCGCGACCGGGGCGTCGAGACGCCGGCGATGTTCCTCACGGCGCACGACGCCGTGGACGACAAGGTCGCGGGCTTTCAGGCCGGGGCGGACGACTACCTCGCCAAGCCCTTCAGCCCGCGCGAGCTTGAGGTGCGCGTCGAGGCGCTGCTGCGCCGGGCGGGCAAGTGGTCGGCGCGCCCCGACGACGAGAAGAAGGATCGCATCGAAGTGGGCGAGCTTGTCATCGACAAGCGACGCCACGAGGTGACGGTCGGCGGCAGCCGCGTCGACCTCACGCCGCTTGAGTTCCACATCCTCGAACGACTGGCGAGCGAGCCCGGCCGCGCGTGGTCGCGCAACGACCTGCTCGACGAGGTTTGGAGCACCGAGTACGAAGGCTACCAGCGCAACGTCGACCCGCACATCAACCGCCTGCGCCGCAAGATCGAACCCGACCCCAAGAACCCGCAGTACGTCCTGACCGTGCGCGGCGTCGGCTACAAACTCAACGAGGCCCCATGATTCACGAACCCAAGACCCCTCGCCGCCGCCCGCTCGTCGCCCTCGCGCTCGCGGCGTGTCTTTCGTCGGCGGCTTTTGCCGCACAGCCCGCGCAGCGAAAGCCGGCCCCGCAGAAGAAGAAGCCCGAGAAGGTCAAGCCGGGCACAGACCTTCTGCCCGGCGTCGAAGCGCCGGCCGCCGGCCCGCAGGCGACGAAGCTGCCGCCTTCGATACTCGTCCGCTGGCAGGGCAAGCCCGGCGTCAACCGCTACCGGCTCCAGCTCGCCACCGACGAGAAGTTCGAGGACATCGTCTTCGACCAGGCGGTCGAGGGGCGACAGTACGTCGTCAAAGACCTCCCGCCCGGAAACTACTTCTGGCGCGTCGCGCCGGCCGCCGTAGAGACGAGCGTCGCCTCCTACTCGCGCCCCGAGCCCGTCACGCTGGGCAGCGAGCAGAAGGTCGCCGAGTCGAGCGTCGTGCTGCCCGCGGACGCGACGGGCTGGCGCGTCGCGACCGGCGAGGTCGTCAAGCTCACGCCGGCCTCCCTGCGGCCGGGCGGCATCTGGGACTTCGTCGGCCTCGGGCCGGACGGCCGCGTCTTCGCGGTCGACGGCGCGAGCGGCATCTCGCTCTGGACTTCGCGTTACAACACGGCGGCGGGCGCGACGGCTTCGGACGCGTCGGACGCGAAGTCCGTCACCTTCGAGCCGCTGGTGTTCGGCGAACCGCAGCGCGGCGCGTCGGTCGTCGTGGCGACGCAGGGCGGCGTGCGCGCGCTGCTCGGCGACACGGGGCGCGAGATGTGGCGCGCGAAGCTCGAAGGGCGCGCGGCCTCGGGCGTGGCGACCGACGTGAACGGCGACGGCACGCCCGAACTGGTCGTCGTCACCGAAGACCCGGAGATGTTCTACGTCATCAACCCGAACTCGGGGCGCGTGCTGGCGAGTCAGAAGCTGCCGGGCGCGGTGGCGGGCGCGCCTTTCGCGTTCTCGCACGGCGATAAGCGCGGCGTGCTGCTCGGGCTCAGGAAGGACGGCCGCGTCGAGTTCCGCGGCGGCGACGGACAGGTCATCAGCGAGTCGAAGCTCGAAGGCGACGTGACGACCGCGCCGCTCGTCACGATGCGCGGCACCACGCCCTTCATGGCGGTCGGGAGCAACAACGGCCTCTGGGCCTTCAGCGTGCCCGAGCTGCGCGCGCTCGGGGCCATCAAGGCCGACGACGACTCGGTGCGCGGCACGCTCGCGGCGGCCGACGTTGACGGCGACGGGAGCAGCGAGATCGTGATGGTGACGCGCCGTGGGCGCGTCGCGCTCGTGAGCACGGCCGACGGCAACGTCCGCTGGTTCGCGGAGGGCGCGAACGACGCCGCGTCGGCCGCCTTCGCAGACCTCAACGCCGACGGCGTGCTCGACGTGATCGTGCCGGGCGGCGGGATTACTTTCGCGATGGCCTTCTCGGGGCGCGACGGCACGCTCGTGATGAGGGTCGAGGAGGGCGGGAAGGCGAGCGCCGCGTCGTCGGGCGGCGCGCCCCGCTCGCTCGTCGTCGCGCCGGCGCTCGGCGGGGGCGCGCTCCTCGTCGGCGGCGACCCCGGCCGGACGGGGCTGCGCGCGGTCGAACTGCCGAAGGGCTCGGTCAAGACGGCCGCGAAGTGAGCGGGCCGAAAGTTTTGAGGGGTTAACTTGTACGTCCGTCTGCTCGCCGCGGCACTGTTCGTCGTGTGGCTCGTGGGAAAATTCGTCATGGGCAGGGGGGGCTTCGTACACATCTTCCTGCTCTGCGCCGTCGCCGTCGCCGTCGTGCAATTCGTCCACGAGCGCCACGCCGCGCGGCAATGACCCGGGCGTCCGACTTTCGACTTTATCTGCAACTGCGCGGGCGATTCGAGGCATCAATCAGGCTGTAGCTGTTTTCACCGCGCTTCCCGCTGAGGCTCCCCAGGGCGCGTCAATTCACTCGACCAAAGGAGTACGGTTTATGAGATTCGCTGGCTCTCTTACCCGCGCGGCGGCGGTGCTGTTCGCGCTCGCGCTGTGCGCCTCGACGCTCGTCGCACAGGTGGACATCCGCCGCGAGACGGTCGCGGTCTCCTACCCTCTGGAGCAGACCGTGAGTCTCAAGTTCCGCGGGACGACGCGGCTGCCGCGCCTGTCGGGCTCGGCCAAAGTGAAGCGCACGGGGCGGCGCAACACGCGCGTCGAGATGAACATCGACAACCTGCCGCGCGCCTTCGAGCTGGGCAGCATCTACACGACCTACGTGCTCTGGGCCATCTCGCCCGAGGGGCGCGCCGACAACCTCGGCGAGCTGAAGCGCAGCGGCAGCCAGTTCATCGACACCAAAGTCGACGTGACGACGCCGCTCGAAACCTTCGCGCTCATCGTGACGGCCGAGCCGCACTACCTCGTCAGAAGCCCGAGCCGGATGGTCGTCCTCGAAAATCTCCCGCCGCGCGACCCGGGCGACGCGCGCGTGGCGACCGTCCCCGTGCAGTACATCGGGAACGTCTCGGACTACTTTCGCGACTCGCGCATCCCCGACCTCGCCGACCGCGACTACATACGCACGCCCGTCTCGCTGCTCGGCGCGCGTCAGGCCGTGAGCCTCGCGCGCTACGGCGGGGCGGAGCGCGACGCGTCGGCCGAGTTGCAGGAGGCGCGGTCGATGCTCGAACAGGCGGAGAACGCGTGGCGTCTGGGTCAGTCCGAGGCCGAGGTGGACTCGCTCGCGCGCCGCGCCATCAGCCTCGGCGTCAAGGCCGAGGAGACGGCCGAACTGCGCGCCGCCGCGCGCAAGCGGCGCGACGAGAAGGTCGCGAGCGACCGCGCCATCAGCGAGGCCGAGCAGACCGCCGCCGAGTCCGCCAACACCATCCGCGAGTTGCGCGACTCTTTGCGCAGGGAAGAGTCGGCGCGCGAGATGGCCGAGCGCGACGCGGCCAACGCCAACCAGCAGCTACGCGAGCTGCGCGGCGAGGTCGCGCGTCTGCGCGACGAACTGGCGTCGGTGCGCACCGAGGGCGACGCGGCGCGGCTCAGGCTCGCGCGCATCGAGGGCGAGCGCTCGGCCGAGCAGGCGCGCATCGAAGGCGAGCGACGCGCCGCGCAGCAGCAGGCGGCGCTCGCCAACCTCAAGTCGTCGCTCGCGCGTTACGGCACCGTGCGCGAGACGGCGCAGGGGCTCGTGCTCGTTCTGCCCGACGCGCTCTGGGCCGGCGCGCGCGCGGCCGAGCTGACGCCGAAGGCGCTGTCCACGACCGTCGAGCCGCTGGCGGCGCTGCTCGCCAACAACCCGGAGCTGCGCGTCCGCATCGAGTCTTTCGTCGACGCGCGCGGCGACGCCGCAGAGCTGCAGCGCCTGTCGCAAGACAGGGCCGAGGCGCTCGCCGGCCGTCTCGTCTCCTCCGGCGTTGACGGCGCACGCATACAGGCCAGCGGGATGGGGACTTCCAACCCCGTCTCGGCCAACACGACCCCCGCCGGCCGCACGCGCAACCGCCGCATAGAGATCACGCTCACCCCCGCGGCGGGTGAGGCGGCCTCGCAGTGAGAGAAGAGGCTACGGGCTAGAGGCTAGAGGCTAGTTGGGAAGTACGCACCCCAACTAGCCTCTAGCTCTAGCCCGTGGCCTCTAGCAAAGAATGGCCCTGCTCGAAGTCCTACAGCTCATCGGGTACAGCACGGCGGCGGCGCTTCACTTCTGGATCGGGGCGCTGCTCGCGGAGAGCCGGCGCTCGCTGGGGCGGCTTGAGCGCGTGCTGCTCGTGCTGGCCGTCGCGCTCGGCGTGTGGCATGTGTCGAGCCTTCTGGTCGCGCTCCACACGATGCTCGGGCTCTCGCAGGATCGCTGGACGCCGCTGCTCCGTCTGGCCGACACGCTCGCGGTGTCGAGCGTGACGCTGACCTACTCGCTCCTCCTACACCTGCACCTGCACCTCTGGGCGAACGCGCGCGGACGCGCGCTGACGTGGAGCGAGAGGGCACGCGTCTACCTTTCGTACCTGCCGGCGGTCTTCCTAGTCTACGCCGCGCCGAAGCTGTGGACGGGCGCGTACGCGCCGATGTTCGTGCGGCTGTCGCACCTGCTGGTGCCGTTCGCGCTGTGGGCGGCTTACGTCCTGTGCCTGTGCGCGGGGACGGATTTTCTCATCGCGCGGCTGTCGAAGTTGCGCGCCGAGCGGCGTCTGCTGAAGACGCTGGCGGCCTCGTTCGTCGGCATCGCGGCGCTCATCCTCGCCGTCTACGGACTGGGTTGGGGGAAGGGGACGCGGCTCGGGCTTTACTTGCAGACGGTCGCGAACCTCGGCTCGCTGCTGCCGACGGCGCTGCTGGCTTATCACATCTACCGCTATCGTTACCTCGAACTCATCTTCAAGGAGAGTCTGATTCTCGCGTCGTTCGCGGCGGTCGTCCTCGTCGTCTACCTCTACGGCATACGCAACCTCGCGCTGTGGCTGACGGACGCCTACGACCTGCGGCCGGGCGCGGTCGAATCGCTGATGATTCTGCTGCTCGCGCTGGTCGCCGCGCCCCTGCGGCGCTGGCTCGACCGCCGGTTCCGGCGTCTGTTCGAGGAGGAGGCCGGTCTGTTCCGCGAGGTCGCGGCGCGCATCGGCAAGTCGGGCGGGCGTTACGGGCAGCTCGCCGAGTTCCTCCGCTTCGTCGAGGAGCGCGCCGCCGAGAGTTTGGGTCTGAGGCGCGTCCGCATCCTCGTCGCCGCGACGCCCGAAGGCGAAGGCGGAAAGACTCTGAGCTTCGTCGGCGCGCAGGATGAAGGCGGGGGTGCGGTCGCGCGCGAAACGGCGGGCAACGGCGCGGGGAGCGAGGAAGGCGTCTCCGACGTGCGCACGCACTTCGAGGCGAACGTGCCGGGGCTGTTGAAGGGGAAGCGCGACGCGACGGCCGGCGCTCCTTCGCCGGGCGCGGCGGCGACTGCGACTGCGACTTCGACAGCGGCCACGGCGACAACGACGGACGAGTCCGCGCGCGTGCCGGAGGACGAAGAAGAGTGGGCCGGGCGCGTGCTCGCGCTCGAAGCGGAGTCGGGGCCGGGGCAGGTCGAGGGCTCGACTCTGCTGCGCGAGCGCGGCTGGGAGATGGCGTTCGCGCTCAGGCGCGAGCAGCGCGTCGTCGGCCTGATGCTCGTGGACGCCGAGCCGCCGGCGCTCACCTACGAAGTGCGCGGCTCGCTCGAACTGCTCGCGGGACAGGTCGCCATCGCCATCGAGGACAGCCGGCTCTTCGAGGAGAACGTCCGGCTCGAACGCCGCATCGCGCAGAGCGAGCGGCTCGCCGCGCTCGGGCGCATGGCCGCCACGGTCGCGCACGAGGTCAAGAACCCGCTCTCGGCCATCAAGTCAATCGCGCAAGTCCTGCGCGAAGACGATTACCTGAAGCGCGAGTACGCGCGCGACCTCGAACTGATCGTCGGCGAGACCGACCGCCTCTCGCGCAGCGTCACGCAGATGCTCAGCTTCTCGGGCACGGCCCCGCAGCCCGGCGAGCCGCGCCGCCTCGGCGAAGTGCTCGAATCCGTCTCGACGCTCTTCCAGAGAGAGGCCGCCGCGCGGGGCGTCGCGCTCAAGTCGGAAATCAAAGGCGCGGCCTCGGAGCTTGACGGCGCGGCCGCCTCTTCGCTCCGAGACGCGCTGACCAACCTGACCCTCAACGCTCTCCACGCGACCCCCGCGGGTGGCCGCGTCACGCTCTCGGCCGAAGCGTCGGGCGGCCGCCTGACGGTCGCCGTAACAGACACAGGCCCCGGCGTCGCGCCCGAGCAGCGCGAACGCATCTGGGAGCCCTTCTTCACCACCAAGCAGCGCGGCACCGGCCTCGGCCTCGCCATCGTCCGCAAGCGCATCGAGGAGGTCGGCGGCACCGCGCGCCTCGCGCCTTCCCGCCCCGGCGAGGGCGCGCGCTTCGAGCTGACGCTGCCGCTTAAGAAGTAGACTTTGGCACGAGGTGTGCTTCCTGTCGTAGACATGGAGAACGAGATGAGCGTTGAGAAGGATGGCGGCGTGCGCTGGCGCGTGCTCGTGGTGGACGACGAGGAGGCGGCGCGTTACGGGATGCGGCGCGCGTTGGGCGGCTACGGCTACGAGGTCGAAGAGGCCGGGAGCGTCGAGGAGGCGCGCGCCGTCGTCTCGTCGCGGCGGCCCGATTTGATGCTGCTCGACGTGAACCTGCCGGGGACGAGCGGCCTCGAATACCTGCGCGAGCTTGCGTCGGAGGGAGAGAAAGAGCGCGCGCCGCTCGTCGTCATGGTCACTGCCTACGGCTCGGAGCGCGTGGCGGTCGAGGCCATCAAGGCCGGCGCGTACGACTACCTCTCCAAGCCGTTCGAGATTGACGACCTCCGGCTCGTCGTCAAGAACGCGCTTGAGACGGTCGGACTCCGCCGCGAGAACCGCGTCCTGCGCCAGCGCATCGAGCTGGAAGGCGCGCAGCGCGGCGCGCTCATCGGCAACTCCGAGGCGATGATGCGCGTCCGCTCGATGATCGAGAAGGTCGCCGAGACCGACGCCACCGTCCTCGTGCGCGGCGAGTCGGGCACGGGCAAGGAGCTGGTCGCGCGCGAGCTGCACGAGCGCAGCTCGCACCGCCGGCGCGGCGGCTTCGTCGCCGTCAACTGCGCCGCGCTCCCCTCGGAGTTGATAGAGTCCGAGCTGTTCGGCCACGAAAAGGGCGCTTTCACGGGCGCGGCCGGCCGCCGGCGCGGGAAATTCGAGCAGGCGGACGGCGGCACGCTCTTCCTCGACGAGATCGGCGACATGAGCGCCAACGTGCAGGCGAAACTTTTGCGCGCGCTCGAAGAGCGGCGCATCGAGCGGCTCGGCGGCTCGGACTCGATTCCCGTCGACGTGCGCATCGTCAGCGCCACGCACCGCCCGCTTGAGCAGGACATCGAGAAGGGGAGCTTTCGCGCAGACCTCTTCTACCGCCTACAGGTCGTCACCGTCGAAATACCCGCGCTCAGGGAGCGGCGCGAGGACATCCCCGTCCTCGCCGAGACGTTCGCGCGTCAGGCCGCGGAGCGTTACGGGCTCCCGCCGCGCACGCTCGCGCCCTCGGCGTTGCGACGCCTGGTCGAGTATCATTGGCCCGGGAACGTCCGCGAGCTGCGCAACGCCGTCGAGCGCTCGATGATTCTCGCGGAGGGCGGCGAGGTCGCCGCGAAAGACCTGCCCGACGAGATAGGCGCGGGCGGCAAGTCGCAGAAGGAGTCGGCCGCGCCCGCCGCGGCGGCGGCGGCCGAGCCGGGCGCGCTCGCCGTCCCCTTCACGTCGGACTTTCGAGAGGACAGGCGCGAGTTCGAGCGGCGTTACATCGCCCGCTGCCTCGAAGAGACGGGCGGGAACGTCACGCGCGCCGCCGCCATCCTCGGCATGCACCGGCAGTCTCTACAGCACAAGCTGCGTGAGCTAGGGCTCGCGCGCCGGTACGTCAGCGTGTCAGACGCGGGCGGCGGCGACGACGAAGGCGCGCAGGATAATTCCGACACCTGAAAAGTGAATTTGCCTGCCCCGCGTCGAAGGGCTAGACTTACGCGCCCTTAAATTTCAAACCGGAGTCACCGACAGATGAAAGCTCGTCTCGACGCCATCGTGAGGCCCGAACAGGCCGAATACCTCGACCGCCTCCTGCCCGCGAGCGCCGACCTGCTCGCCGAGATGGAGGCTTACGCCGGCGAGCACAACGTCCCCATCGCCGACCGCGAGGTGTCGCGCTTCATCGAGATTACGGCCCGCGCGAACGGCGCGCGGCGCGTCCTTGAGATAGGCATGGCCATCGGCTACACCGTCATGCACCTGCTGCGCGGGATGGGCGAAGGCGGCGAAGTCGTCACCATCGAGCCGAGCGAGGAGATGATCGAGCGCGCCGAAGACTACCTCGGGCGCGCCGGCTTCGGCGGGCGCGTGCGCATCGAACGCGGGCTCGCGCTCGAAGTGCTGCCGCGCCTCGCGGGCGAGACCTTCGACGCGGTCTTCATCGACGCGCTGAAGGAGGAGTACGCCGGGTACCTCGAACTCTCTCTGCCGCTGCTGCGCGTGGGCGGGCTCGTCATCGTCGACAATCTGCTCTGGGGCGGTCAGGTGGCGGGCGAGATAGGCTCGCCGGAGCAGACCGCCTCGACGCAGGCGCTGCGCGAGTTCAATCAGGTCTTCATGCGACACGAGCAACTGCTCTCAGTCATCCTGCCCGTCGGCGACGGCCTCGGCTACGCCGTCAAGGTCGGCTGAACTTCACACACACCGGCGCCGCGCGCGAAAGCCCGGCAACAACAGATGTCTGAACTCTTCCCCGACGCGGAACTGTACGGGCGCGCGACCGCGCGGCCCGAGAACGAGCTGCTGCTCCTGTGCGCGCGCAGGGGCGGCGGCCCGGCCGCGTCGTCACGCCTGCGCGCGCTCGCGGGCGGGGAAGTGGATTGGGAATACCTCTACCGGCTCGCGCGCAGACACGCGGTGCTGCCGCTGCTCTATCGCGGGCTGGAAGAGTCTGCGCCGGGCGCGACGCCGCCCGAGACGCGCGAGAGGCTGCGCGAGAAGTTCCGCACGAACGCGACGCGCAACACGCTCCTCGCCGGCGAGCTGGCGCGCGTCTCGCGTCTGTTCGGCGCGGCGGGCGTCCAGTTGCTCGCCTACAAAGGCCCTGCGCTCGCCGTACAGGCTTACGGCGACCTCGCCCTGCGACGCTTCATAGACCTCGACGTGCTCGTCCGCAAGCGCGACGTGGCGCGCGCGGGCGAGCAGCTTCTGTCGCTCGGCTACGGCAAGCCCGCGGGGATGACAGCGGCGCAGGAGAGATTCCTGCTGCGTCGGCAGCACAACCTCGCCTTCACGCGCGACGGCGGGAGGCTGACCGTCGAGCTGCACTGGGAGGTCGCGCCCGAGCCGTACGCCTCCGTCCGGCTCGGCGAAGGCGCGTGGGAGCGCGCCTCTTCGGTGACGCTCTACGGCGCGGAGGTGAAGTGCCTTTCGCCCGAAGACCTGCTGCTCGCGCTCGCCGTGCACGGGACGAAGCACCTCTGGGCGCGGCTGGCGTGGGTCTGCGACGTGGCCGCGCTTCTCGACTCGCGGCCGGGGCTCGACTGGGATTTCGTCCTCGCGCGCGCGCGCGACTCGCGCGTCGAACGCATGCTCCGGCTCTCACTCCGGCTCGCGCGCGGGCTGTTCGGGGCGAGGTTGCCGGACGGCGCGCTCGCCGAGACGCGCGACCCGGTCGTCTCCGTGCTCGCGTCCGAAGTGGCCTCGGCGCTCTTCGACGGCGCGGAGTACGAGCCGGCGGGCTTCGCGCGCAACGTCGGCTTCAATATGCGCGCGCGCGGGCGGCTCAGGGAGAAGGCGGCCTACCTGCGCCACATCTTCACGCCGACCGACGGCGACCTCGCGGCCGTCAGGCTCCCGGCCGGGATGAATTTCCTGTACTACGTTTTGCGACCCGTGAGGCTGGCGCTCAAGGGCGGCGACACCCACTGAGGCGCTTGCGCCGCGTCGCGCGAGGCCGTCGAGCTAAGGCGTTGCGCGAGGCACCGGGCGCTAAGGCGTTGACCTCGTTGTTTATTTATGTTAGCTTCCGCTTGCCCGTTAGAATGTCCGTTTGAGTACCCGTGGCGCTTTGCAGACGCGAAGGGCTGCTCCTTTCAAGTCCACGAACAACCGGGTCTGAAGCATTACAGAGTAGGGACGTTTGCGTTTTATGACAGAGAGTCTTTTTAGCCAGCGGCGTATGTTGTCTGCCGCCGGTGTTGTCCTCGGGCTGGCGCTCGCGCCGGCGACGATCTTTGCAGACCAGAAGGCCGGCGGGGACGCGAAGCCCGCGACGGCGCCCACGGCCGCGCAGGCCGCGTCGAAACCTGCCGCAAAGCCCTGGAGCGTCAAGATGAGCAAGGGCGCGCCCTACACCTTCACCGTCAAGGCGAAGGAGGCGACGCTCTCCGAAATAACGGGCGAGCTTTCACGGCTTTTGAAAGTGCCGTTCACGCTGTCGCCGCTGATGGCCAAGCAGAAGGTGACGCTTGAGTTCGGCGGGCTCAACCTTGAGGCGACGCTGCGGATGCTCGCCCCACAGTCTTACGTCGATTACGTCGCGGGCGGCGACGGCTTCGAGCCGAAGGCGCTGGCCGTCTACCTTCAGGGCTTGAACGAGCCCGCGCCGTCGATGAACGCCGCCGTGCGCGGCACCTCGGAGGCCATACTCATCGAGGGCGACACGGAGGAGGGCACCGACACGGACGCCCAGAAGAAGAAAGAGGAGGAAGACCCGCTCCGCGTCTCCTTCGCCAACAACCAACTGAGCGTGCGCGCGCGCAAGCAGCCGCTGTCGGTCGTGCTCTTCAAGATCGCCAGCGAGGTCGGCGTCCCGTTCGAGATGCGTTACGAGTCGGCCGAACTGGTCGACGTGGAGTTTCAGAACTACCCGCTGGATCAGGCTTTCAGGGGCCTGTCGCCGGGTTTGAGATTTTACTACCGGGTTGACTTGCAGACGTTTCAGGTGCAGCCCCTCCGCCTCGCGCTTTATTCACCGGCTTCGGCCAAATCTTTGTAACTCTACAGGAGGCAATACCTTGATCACGAAGACCGAGAATCTGATCCCCGTGCAGCTTTCACAGGTCAACGAAGTTGAGACGGCCCATTCGGCCGCGGCGTCCACCGACAAGAAGACGTTCGTTGAGCCCGAAGTCTCCTTCCCCATCGACGTGCTCGAAGCCACGACCTTTTTCCAACTCACCGACAGCGGCGCGACCAACTAAGACCCGGCGACGGCCGAGGTCTCGCGGTGCGATGTCAAGAGTGACCAGCCCCGAAACGCCCCGCGCGGGCGTCGGACGAAATGAAAGACCGGCTCACGCAAGCTTTTACGCCGTGGCCGGTCGTTTCATTTGCGTCCGTGCCGAAGACGAAGAGGCCGCCGGGCTTTTCCGGCGCTACTTCTCCGGCTGGCACGTCTCCGCGCTCGAAGGCGAGGCGCGCGAAGAGCCGGACGTGACCCTCATCGTCGCCGCCGCGGGCGCGACGCCCGGCCCGCCACGCGGGCTCGAAACGTTCGAGACGGCGGGCGGCGGCGTCTGCCACACCGACGGGCAAAGCTACTTCTTCGAGAGCAACGGCTCGGCCGTGCGCGTCCGCGCCGAGAGTCCGCGCCTCGTCGAGGTCTGGTTCGGTTCAAGCCCAGAAGCGCGCGAGAGGGCGGCGTTGGCGCGTCTGATCTTCGACGCGTCGATGACGGCGCTGCGCCGCTGCGGGCTGTTTGAGCTGCACGGCGCGGGGCTGGTCGAGCCGGAGTCGGGTGACGGATTTCTCGTCGTCGGCCCTTCCGGGAGCGGCAAGTCCACGCTCGCCACGCAGCTCGCGGGCGCGGGCTGGCGTTACCTTTCGGACGACTCGCTGCTCCTCGACGGGCGCGGCGCACACGTCGAGGCGCGCGCGCTGCGCAGGCAGTTCGCCGTCGCCGAGCCGACCATCGCCGCCGGCGTCCTCGGCGGTTTTGAAGACCGACTCTCCGAGCCCGCGCCCTTCGACCCGCTCAAGCGACGTTTCGAGCCGCAGGAAATCTTCCCCGAACGCTTCGCCGCCGATTGCGTCCCGCGCGCCGTCTTCTTCCCGACCGTCACGCGCGAGCCGTCGAGCCGCGCGCGCAGAATCTCGCAGGCCGAGACGATGCGCCAACTCCTGCGCATGTGCCCCTGGGCCTGCTACGACAAGCCGTCTGCGCCCGCGCACCTCGGCGTGCTCGCCAGACTCGCGCGACAGGCCGCGGGCTACGAGCTGCGCGCGGGCACAGACCTCTTAGGCGACGCGGCGCACGCGTCTGCGTTCGTGCGCGAGTGCGCGCGCGGGGAGGGGAAGTGAGCGCGCGGCCGTCGGAGGCGACGCGTGAGCCCGCGCGCGAGCGCGACTACGGGCCGCCGCGCCTGATAGTCGAGCTGACGAACATCTGCAACCTGCACTGCTCCTACTGTCTGCGCGACGAAGACGCGCTCTACCACACGCCCGCGAACTTCTTCAACGTGGAGCTGCTCCGGCGCGTCGTGCGCGAGGCGCGCGAGGCCGTCGGCGCGCGGCAGGTCATGTTCACCGGCGGCGAGACGACGCTCCACCCGCGCTTCCGCGAAGTCGTCGAGGCCGTGGGCGCGGAGGGGCTGACGTGCAGTTTCGTCACCAACGGCTGGCACTTCGAGCGCGTCTGGCCGGCGGTCAACGCCAACCGCGCGGCCGTCAGCCACGTCTCCTTCAGCCTCGACGGCCCGACGCGCGAGACGCACGACCGCTGGCGCGGCGAAGGCTCGTTCGTCCGGCTCGTGCGCGGCTTCGCGCGCTGTCAGGCGGCGCGGCTGCCCTTCGTCGTCAAGGTCGGACTGCGACGCGACACGCTCCCGCTCCTCGAACAGATTGCGCTCTTCGCCGCGCGCATGGGCGCGTCCGCGCTGAGCTTCGGCTACAACCTCCCGACCTCGGCCGGGACGGACGACGAGCTGTCGCTCTCGGCGGAAGAGCGCACGGAGGCCGAGCAGGAGGTGGCGGTGCTCGCGCGCGTCTTCAAGATGCGCGTCAGCCTCGAAGTCGGCTATTACAACCTCGACCCCGAGCCGCCCTGCTCCGCGCTCGCCGGGACGAGCTGCAACATAGACTACCGCGGCCGCCTCTCGCTCTGCTGCAACCTCTCGGGCTACCGCGGCGCGCGGGGCGAGCCCGACGTGGTCGCCGACCTGAACGAAGAGAGCTTCGCGACGGCCGTCGCGCGTTTGAGCGGCGTGGCCTCTGCACAGACGGAGCGCAGGCGCGCGGCGCTCGCGGCGGCTGCCGACTCGGGCGTGAAGCCCGACCTTTATCTCGGCTCGCCGTGCCTCTTCTGCCTTCAGAGCTTCGGCAAGCTTCCGTGGCACGGCGGGGCGGCCGTCGCCGACACGACAATGCCGCGCGCGCTCCCGGTCATACAATCCGCGCCGACGCGCGCTTAAAAGCTTTGACGAATAAGGGTGAAGAGGTGGGCATGACCTTGACGGGCACGAACGGACTTCTGCCGCAGGAGCACGTTGTCTTCACGGAGTTCGACGCGGGCGAGGGCATCCTCGTCGACCTCAACACGAAGAAGTATTTCCAGTTGAACGAGACGGGCATGATCGTCTGGCGCGGGCTGGAGAAGAAGCAGGCGCTCGAAGAGATCGTCGGCCAGATCACGGCCGCCTACGACGTGACTCCCGAGCACGCCGCCGAGAGCGTGGTGAGACTCCTCGACAACCTGCGCGCCTTCAAGCTCGTCCGCGCGGCCTGAGCCGTGGAAGCCGGGGCCGCTTCCGAAATCCTTTCAAGTATGGCCGCAGACACCGCGCACGCCGGACACGCGGGCGGCGACGCGTCACAAGCGCGCCGCGTGCGCCTGCGTTACGCGCTGCTGACGGCCGCGCTCGCCGCGCCGCTCGTCTGGTCGTTCCTCTCCATCAGAAACCTCTACCCGTTCCCGGCCTACACGATGATGTCGGCGGGCGGCGACGTGCGCACGGGCACCGACTACTTCGTCCTCCGCGGCGAGACCGTCGGCGGCGAGACGATTGACCTCCCCCCCGCCGACATCACGGACGGCTTGAGCTGGCGTCACTGGTCGCTCGTCGGCGCGACCGTCGAGAACAAGAGTTTCACCATCGCACACCCGCACCCTTCAAACGTCGAACTCGCAGCACGCGTCGGCGGCGCGGACAAACTCCCGCGCGCGGCGCGTCTGCCCGAGCTTCTGCGCGCGTGGGGCGAGAGCCACAACGAACGCCTGCCCGCCGATTCGCCGCGACGCCTGCGCGCCGTCCGCCTCGACGCCTACAGGTGGGACGGCGGCGCTTACACAGACTTCCAACGCTTCGTCGAGACGTGGAGAGCGGAACTTTAAGACGGCTGGTGCCGGCCGACGCCGGGGCGCTCGGCGCTGTGCGCGCGGGCGTCTTCGGCTTCGTGCTCTGCGAAGTCCTGCTGACCTCCTTCGACAACCTCGGCCGGCTCCCCGTCACCGTTCTGCGCCCGACCGGCGCGATGCGGCTGCTGCCGTGGGGTTTCTACGAGCGCCTGCTGACGCCGGGCGCGATGACGGCCTTCAAATGGCTCTTCGCGGCGTCGCTGCTCGCGGCGGCGGCCGGTCTGTTCACGACCTACACGACGAAAGCCTCTGCGCTGCTCTTCCTCTTCTATCAAGGGCTCCTGCGCAGCTTCACGCACTTCAACCACGACGAGATGCCCGCCGTCTTCGTCCTCTTCGTGCTGGCCTTTACGCCCTGCGGCGACGCCCTCTCGCTCGACTCGCTGCGCGGGCGCGTCGGCGCTTGGAGGGCGAAGGGTGTGGACGGGGCGCTCGTCTACGGCTACCCCGTGCTGCTGATGCGTCTGCTGCTCGCGTGGTCTTACTTCAGCTCGGCGCTCATCAAGCTGCGCGTCGCGGGGCCGGGCTATCTGAGCCCGGACAACCTGCCGGCGCTCGCCGTCACAAACTCGCTCGACAACCTTCACGACACGCACTTCCGCGCGGCCTTCTGGCTCGTCGAGCATCGCGAGTGGACGCCCTACTTCGTCGCGCTCGTGCTCGCGTGGGAGCTGGCCTTCCCGCTCGCGGTCTTCTCGCGCCGGGCGCGCGTGCCCATCCTCGCGGCGGGCGTCGCGTTCCACCTCGGCACGCTCGTCCTGATGAACATCTTCTTCCCGTACCACCTCGCGCTCTACCTCGTCTTCTTCGACTGGCCGGCGCTCGCGCGGCGGGCCGGGCGCGTAGCCGGAAGTTTTTTTTGACGGCCGGGCCGGCTCGTGTAAAATCGGGCGCGCCGATACAAGCCAATAAAAGATAACTGAAAATTAACCGGAAGCCGGGGCGCGCGCCTGTTCGTGCGATTCACTACGCGCCCGAGGCTCCGTTACAGAATCGGCTCACGCCCCGAGGCGGGAGGCAGCGCCGCCGTCCGCCGCCCTTACAAGGAGGATCGTCCATGCGTAAGTCTCTTTTGACCCTCGCCGCTTGCGCCCTCGTCTGCATCTGCTCGGCGGATGCCACGGCCACGGCCAACTTCGTCTACCACGAGCAGACGGCCAACTTCGTCGCCACGCCGACCTGCCCTTCGGCCGGCACCGACACCGCCTGCGGGCGCTACGTCGAGAACACAGACCGCAGCGGCTCGGCCGGCTTCCAAATCTACTCGCCCGAGACCTACACGCTGCACTTCAAAGTCGAGTTTCAGTTCTTCACCAACCAGGTGCGCGTCTACTACACGACCGACGGCTCTGACCCCTCGGGCAGCTTCGGCACGCCCTTCGGCACGACGCAGGTGGCGACCGCGAGCTACACCTGCACATACTCCGACCAGACGCAGGGGTGCCAGATAGTTGACGTGGTGACGGGCGTCATCCCCGCGCAGCCCGCCGGGACGACCGTCAAGTACATCGTCGGCGCGTGGCATTCGGGCGGCGGCCCTGAAGTCTTCGCTAACTCGGGCACATGCTCGGGCTGCTTCTCCTGCACGGACTCGACGGCGGGCTGCGCCGCGGTCTTCCAGTACAACGTCATCGCCGTGCCCGCCACGCCGCTCGTCATCTCCGAGTTCCGCCTGCGCGGCCCCGGCGGCGCGAGCGACGAGTTCATCGAGATTTACAACAGCAGCGACTCGAACGTGACCGTACAGGCTTTCGACGGCTCAGCCGGTTTCGCGGTCGCGGCCGCAGACTTCCTGACGCGCTTCACGATTCCGAACGGCACGGTCATTCCCGCGCGCGGCCACTATCTCGGCGTCAACTCCGCCGGCTACACGCTCACCTCGTACCCGGCGAGCACCACCACCTCAACGTCAGCGGGCGGCGGGGGCGACGAGCCCGACGCGCCCGTGCAGACTTCGGAGCCGACGCCGGCGGGCAGCCGCGGGCGGAAGAAGACGACCCCGCGCGTCGCCGCCGTCGCGCGCGTCGCGCGGCTGCCGCTCAACGAGGCCGCGTCCGCGCCGGACACCATCCCGGGGCCGAGCGCCACGGCGACCGGCGACGCGACCTACACGACCGAGATTTCCGACAACGTCGGCTTCGCGCTCTTCAACACGGCGAACCCGGCCAACTTCAACCTGACCACGCGGCTCGACGCCGCCGGCTCGACGAGCGAAGCTAACACGCTCTTCAAGGAGGGGGCGGGCTACCCCGCGCTCGGCGGGGCGTCCTATCTCGCGGGCATCGAGTACAGCTTCTTCCGCGACCTGTGCGGCAAGGGCGGCTCCATCACGACGCTCGGCCCCTGCACGCGCACGACGCCGCAGGACACGGGCGACAACGCCGCCGACTTCATCTTCGTGGACACGAACGGCACGCCGGCCGGCGCGGGCCAGCGTTTGGGAGCGCCGGGGCCTGAGAACTCGACCTCGCCGGTTGAGCGCAACGGCCAGTTGCCGGGCGGCAGGATTTTCCCCTGCGTCTCGTCGGCCGCGCCGCCGAACCGCGTGCGCGACTTCACGTCCGACCCGGCGAACAACTCGACCTTCGGCACGCTCTCGATAAGAATCCGCGTGACGAACAACACGGGCGCGAACGTCACACGCCTGCGCTTCCGACTCATCGACCAGACGACCTTCCCGGCCCCCGCGGACTACGCAGACCTGCGTGCGCGCACCTCTTCGCTCGCCGTCGTCCTCGACCCGTGCAACGGCAACCTGCCGGCGACCGTCTTCGGGACGACGCTCGAAGAGCCGCCCGCGCAGCCCAACGGCGGCGGCTTCAACTCGACGCTCTCGGCCGGGACGATCACGCTCGTCACGCCGCTCGCGCCGGGCGCCAACTACGACTTCCAACTGCTCTTCGGCATCCAGCAGACCGGCCGCTTCAAGGCGTACGTCAACGTCGAAGCCCTGCCGTAGGGCGGTTGGGAAAAGCGTCAAGGGGAAGGGAAGAGGCAGGCGCGCATTCTCCCTTCCCCTTGATACTTTTCCCCTGACCCTTCTATTCGGGCGGGAAGCTGTAGGTGACTTTGTAGTCGGGCGGGGTCTTTTCGAGGAGCGGGCGGCCTTCGGCTTCGAGCCACGCGTGGCCGCTCAGCGCGTCGCCGGGGCTGTCTCCGCGCCGGACGCCGAAGAGGACGCGCGTCTCGATGCCTTCGAGCGCGAGGTAGCGGTGGAGCACGGGCGCGCGCTTCCAGCAGGTCGGCGTAAAGACCCAGAAGTCCGCGGCGAGCACCGAGTCGAGCAGACGCGCCAGACGCGCCTGCGTCTCCGACGCGTCGGACGGTCTCCGACGTTGCCGCCGCCTCCGCGGTGAGACGAGGCGCATCGCGCGCGGCAGGGGCAGCACTCTCATCATGAGCGAGACGGCGACGACCCACGCGCCCATGCGCAGGGCGAGCAGCGCCGAGCCCGGCTTGCTCAGGACGAGGCGCGCCGCGCGCCCCGGCAGCGCAGCGTGCTTAGACGGATGTTGTGTGAGTTCCGGCACGTTTTTGTCGCTCGGGTAAACCCTGCGCGCTCTGCTAACATCGCGCGGGAGGTTCGAGCCTTGTTAATTTACCCCGACAGCCCCGAGGCGCGCGAGCGCGCCGCCACACACGTCGCGCGCGGCGGCGTCGTGGCCTTCCGCACCGACACCTTTTACGGCCTCGGCGCTGACCCCTTCAACGCCGAAGCGCTCGAAAGAATCAACGCGCTCAAAGGGCGCGACGGCAAGCCCATCCTCGTCCTGTTCAGTGACGCGGACGGACTCGTGCGGCTCGTCGACGGATTCCAGACGCGCTGTAGCGAGGCGCTGGCAATAAGCCTCTGGCCGGGCCCGCTCACGCTGGTCATGGCCGCGCGCCCCGAGACGCCGGAGCTTCTGACCGCCCACACGGGCACGGTCGGCGTCCGCCTGCCGGACGACGAAGCGGTGCGCGGGTTCGTCCGCGCATGCGGCGGCCTGCTCACCGCGACGAGCGCCAACCCCGCGGGCCGCCCACCCGCACGCACGGCCGAAGAGGCCGCGCGCTACTTCCCCGAAGGCTCCGTGCTCGTCATAGACGGTGGCCCCGCGCGCTCCGAGCTGCCCTCGACCGTAGTTGACGTGACCCGCCCGACCCCCCGCCTCGTCCGCGAAGGCGTCGTGACGCGCGCCGTGCTTGAAAGGATTTTGAGCGAGGCTAACAGGGAACTCGATTGAATCTCAGTCGAGCGTAACCGCACTTCAAAGAGAAGCGCCTTAAACCGGTTTTTGGTTAAGGCGCGTCTTGACGCTCCGGCGCAGTCTACTGCCCGGCCTTGTAGCCGGCGTCGTCGAGAATCTGCTTGGCCTTCGCGGGGTCGAAGTTGTAGACCTGCGCGGGCGTGTAGGCCCAAGACTGTTCGGGCAGGATTGAGTTGGCGACGCGCGCCTGACCGAGCAGCAACTCCTTGACGATGGCCTGCCGGTCGATGGAGTAGGCGATGGCCTGCCGGACGCGCGCGTCGGAGAGCGGCTCGGCCGTCGTGTTGAAGAGCAGGTAGACGACGTTGACGCCGGGGAACTGCGCCACCTTCAGGTTCGGGTCTTGCTTCAAAGCCTCGTACGTGTCGGGCTGCAGGTTGGCGGCCTGCGCGAGGTCAACGCCGCCGCTGCGCAGCTCGGCCTGCAAGGTGTTCGCGTCGAGGATGGTGCGGACGCGAAGTTGTTTGACGGCGGGCGCGCCGCCCCAGTATGCGTCGTGCGCGGCGAGGTCGACGATCTGCTGCGACTCGTCGAGGCGGACGAACTTGAAGGCGCCGGTGCCGATTGGCGTCTGCTTCTGCTGGTCGGTCGTGTAGCCCTGCGGCATCATGCCGACCGCGACGAGGCCGGAGAGGAACTTGTTCAGAGGCTTGTGGAGGCGCACGACGAGCGTGAGCGGGTCGGGCGTCTCCAGTGCGCTGACGAGGGGCTTGCGCTGCGCGCCCGTGCCCTCGAAGAAGTCGTTGGCCTTGGCGGAGTCGGACGCCAGCAGCGTTTCCAGAGTGTATTTGGCGTCGGCCGAGGTGAACGCCTTGCCGTTGTGAAACTTCACGCCGTCACGGAGCTTGAAGGTGTAGCTCAGCCCGTCGGGCGCGGTCTGGATGTCGGAGGCGAGGTCACCGACGTAGTCGAAGTTTTCGTTCTTGCGCACCAGCGAGTTGAACATCAGTTGGCGCAGGCGCTCGGCGGAGGCGTCCGTGCTGCGGAGCTGGTCGAGCGTGGCGGGGTTAGATTCGAGCACGACGACGAAGGGGCCTTGCTTGCCGCCCTCGACCGTCACGTCGCGCAGGAAGCGCCAGTCGCCGTCGGGCGGGACGTTGATGTTCTGCACGTTGCGGCGCGCGACGACCAACTGGTCGGCGTACCAGAGCGGGAACTGCGGCAGCTCGCGGCTGGTTATCTCCTGCGCGCGCACCCAGAGTTCCTTCGCGCGCGCGCGGTCGGAGGCGTTCATCGCCTCGTCGAGAATCTTGTCCAGCTCGGGGTTGGAGTAGCGCCCGCGGTTGCGGAACGAGCCCGTGCGGAAGAGGTCGAAGAGGTAGACGGGGTCTTGGTTGCCGCCGACCCAGCGCCCCGTCGTCAACTGGAACTGACCCTTCGTCTGCTGTTCGAGCAGCGTGTTGAACTCGACGGTCTCGATCTCGCAGGGGATGCCGACCTGCTTGAGCTGATCCTGAATGATGCCGGCGTACTGGCGCGTCGGGGCGCTGGCGGCGTTGACCTTGAGCACGACGGGCTTCGGGAAGCGCGCCGTAGAGACGCCCGTCAAGCCGCCCCCGCCGCAGGCGGCCAGAAGCGTCGCGGCGGCGGCTGCTGCCGCGGCGAAGAGGAGTCCGGCTTTTCGGCTACGCATTCAGAATGTCCCTCCGTACTTGTAGTTGAGCTTGCGGTTCAGCTCGGCGACCTCCATCGAAAGCTCCTGGAATCGCTTCGGGTCGAAGTTGAGCGGCGGCTTGACCGTAGACTTGAAGGCGGCGATGCGGCGCAGCGACGCCTGTATGCGGCCGCGCGTCAGTTCGCCGCGCCGCGCCGCGTCGAGGAGCGCGTGGTACGCGCGCCGGATGAGGTCGGGGCGCGCACAGATGAGGAGCATGTCCTCACCCGCGAGCACCGCGCGCAGCGCGGCCTCCTCGATCTCGCAGTGCTTGGCGATGGCGCCCATCTCAAGGTCGTCCGTGACGACGAGCCCCTCGTAGCCCAACTCGTCGCGCAGAAGGTCGCGGACGATGGACGGGTTGATCGAGGCCGGGACGAGCCGGCCGCCGGCGATGCCGCGGTGGATGTCTATGTTGGGGAAGCCGCCGTGGCTGACCATGACGGCGCGCACCATGTTGTCTTCGCGCTGGAAGAGCTCGATGTAGGGCGCGAGGTCTTGCGCGATGAGGTCGTCGTGCGTGAGGTGGATGACGGCCATCTCTTCGTGCGTGTCCACCTCGCCCGCGCCGATGCCGGGGAAGTGCTTGGCGCACCCGAGCAGCCCCGTGCCCTGCAACCCACGCAGGTAAACCATCGTGTAGCCGAGCACCTCGCCCGGCGAGCGCCCGAACGAGCGCGAGTAGAGGCCGTTCGAGAGCAGGTCGCGGTCTTCCGTCATGATGGACATGACGGGCGCGAAGTTCATGTTGAAGCCGAGGAGCCGGAGAATCTCGCCGGTGATGCGGCCGTGCGTGCGCGCGGCGGCGAGGTCGCCGTGCTGGCGTATGACGCGCGCGGCCGGCATCGGCGTGCAGATTTTGCGGAGCCGGTCGACGAGCCCGCCCTCCTGGTCGATGCCGACGAGCGGGTCGACGCGCAGCATCGCGCGGACGCCGTCGAGCAGCTCACGGAGCTGCTCCGGCGAGGCGACGTTGCGCCCGAAGATGATGACGCCGCCGGGCGAAACCTCCTCGACGAGCGCGCGCGCCTCGGCGTCGAGCTCCGTGCCCGGCAGGCCGATAAAGAGAAGTTGTCCGATTTGCTTTTCGAGCGGGAGCGTTAGAAGGGTTTGGGAGTCGGTCATTAGACGATTCTATTCTTCAGCCCGAGTAGGAGGCGGCGTGCCTCATCTCCTGTGAGGGTTTCTACATCAAGCCCGCGAAGCTCGTCAAGGAGGCTCTCGTTGACCGAGTCGAAGAGCGTGACCTGCGCGGCGAGCGCGCGACGCCCCGCGCGCGACGCGGCGCGCGCGAGCGCGTCGTGGCCGTTGGCCCCGGCCTCCTTCGCGGCGGCGGCCGCGGGCGCGGCAGGCGACGCGTCCGGAAGCCCCGGCGCGCCCTCCTCCGCGAACACGTCGAGCTCGTAGCCCTCAAGCTTCGACAGCACCTCGCGCGCGCGCGCGAGCACGGAGGGCGGGAGCCCCGCGAGTCGCGCGACCTCGATGCCGTAGGACTTCGACGCGCGGCCGCGCTCGATCTTGTAGAGGAAGATGACCTCGTCCTCGCGCTCGGCGACGCGTATCTGGTAGTTCTGCGCGCCGGGCAGCCGCTCGGCCAGCTCGGTCAGCTCGTGGTAGTGCGTGGCGAAGAGCGTCTTCGCGCAGTGCTCGGCCGAGTCGTGCAGGTGCTCCGCGACGGCCCACGCGATGGAGAGCCCGTCGAAGGTCGCCGTGCCGCGCCCTATCTCGTCGAGCAGCACGAGCGAGCGCGGCGTCGCGTTGTGGAGGATGGCGGCGGTCTCGGTCATCTCGACCATGAAGGTCGAGCGTCCGCGCGCGAGGTCGTCGCTGGCGCCGACGCGCGTCCAGATGCGGTCGAGCACGGGCAGGCGCGCTCGCTCGGCCGGGACGAACGAGCCCATCTGCGCCAGAAGGCAGATGAGCGCCGTCTGCCGAAGCAGAGTGGACTTGCCGCCCATGTTCGGCCCCGTGATGATGAGCAGACGCTCGTCCGAGCCGTTCATGTAAAGGTCGTTGGGGACGAAGGGCGTGTCGCCGATGGCCTCGATGACGGGGTGGCGGCCCGACTTAATCTCAAGCTCGTCGCCGTCGTGGAGTTCGGGTCGCCGGTAGCGCCGGCGCGCGGCGACCTCGGCGAGCGAGGCGAGCACGTCCAGAACCGAGAGTGCGCGCGCGGTCGCCTGTAGGCGGCGCGTCTCGGCCGCCACCGCCGTACGCACCTCGCCAAAGATGCGCGTCTCGATTTCGAGGATGCGACCCTCCGCGCCCAGAACCTTCTGCTCCCACTCCTTCAGCTCGGGCGTCGTGTAGCGCTCGGCGTTGGCGAGCGTCTGCCGGCGCTCGTAGTCGGCGGGCACGCGCGCGGCGACCGACTTCGAGACCTCTATGAAGTAGCCGAAGACGTTGTTGAAGCGGACGCGCAGGCTGTTGATGCCGGAGCGCGTGCGCTCGCGCGACTCGATGGCGGCGATGGTCTGCTTGGCGTCGCGGCTGATCGAGCGCAGCTCGTCGAGCTCGGCGTCGAAGCCCTCGCGGACGACGCCGCCGTCCGCGAAGTTGACGGGCGGGTCGTCGGAGAGCGCGCGTCCGACGAGTTCGCGCACGTCGGGCAGCTCGTCCGCATGCTCGACGACGATCTGGAGGAGCGACGCCTCCGCGTCCGATAAGGCCGAACGGATGGCGGGGACTTGATTGAGTGAACGGCGGAGTCCGACGAGGTCGCGCGGCGTGGCCGTCCCCATGTTGATGCGCCCGGTCAGGCGTTCGAGGTCGGAGACTTCTTTGAGGAGCGTGCGCGTGCGGTCGCGGCGCATCTGCGAGCGGTGCAGGTCTTCGACGGCCGAGAGCCGCGCCTCTATCTCTCCGCGCCGGACGGAGGGGCGCAGCATCCACGAACGGAGCAGGCGCGCGCCCATGCCCGTCACGGTCGCGTCGATGACCGCGAGCAGGGAAGCGCCGCGACCCGAAGGCCCCTGCGACTCGACGAGTTCGAGGTTGCGGCAGGTGACGGAGTCTACGACGAGGTGGTCGTGCGACTCGACGAAGTCGATGTCGGTGACGTGCGCGGCCGCCGCGCGCTGCGTCTCGCGCGCGTAGCGCAGACACGCGCCCGCGGCGGCGACGGCCGCGATCTTGCCCGCGAGCCCGTAGCCTTCGAGCGTGCGCGCGCCGAACTGTTCGAGCAGCATGGTCGCGCAGGAGGTCGGCTCCCAGAGCCAGTCTTCCAGAGGCGTGAGCGGCAGCCCCTCGCTCCGCACGGCGTCGTGCTCGGCGGACGTGATGCGCGCGACGGGCGTGTCCGGCTCGCCGTCTTCCGGCAAGTCTTCCATCGGGCGCGGCGCGGCGTGCGCGCCGCCGGTGTATGCGTCTTTGACCAGCGGCGAGAGCGAGCGCGGGAAGAGGAGTTCGCGCGGGGCGTAGGATTCGATGTCCGCGCGGACGCGCGCCCAGGCGTCGGGGCCTGTGACTTCGGTGGCGCGGAAGTCGCCGGTCGAGAGGTCGAGGAAGGCCGCGCCGTAGGTGTCGCCCGCGCCGCAGACCGCGGCGAGGTAGAGCGACTCTTTGGCTTCGACGAGGTGCGCGTCGATGGCCGTGCCGGGCGTGATGACGCGCACGACCTCGCGCCGGACGAGCTTCTTCGCCTTCGAGGGGTCTTCGGTCTGCTCGCAGATGGCGACGCGGTAGCCCTTGCGTATCAGGCGCGCGACGTGGTTGGCGACGGCGTGGTGCGGGACGCCGCACATCGGGATGGGCTGTCCGCGCTCCTTTTGCCGCGCGGTGAGCGTAATCTCAAGCTCGCGCGCGCCGGTGATGGCGTCCTCGAAGAACAGCTCGTAGAAGTCGCCGAGGCGGAAGAAGAGGAGCGCGCCCGGGTGTTGCCGCTTCAGCTCCTGATATTGCCGCAGCATGGGCGTCAGCGTTGAGTTCGTCGTCGTCATGAAAGTGAAACGGCCTGCGTGAAGGGCGGAGATTATCGACCGCAGGTTCGGGTCACAAAGCTACCACAGACGGTGGCGAAAGGCACGACGCGTCACGCGCGGCGCGGGCGCGACGGCGCGGGCGCAGAAAAACCCCAACCGTTCGGGATAAAACCGTGACAGCGTTGGTGGAGAGTTGCGCTTCCGCAACGTCGGAGGAGGGCTCGCACGGGATGAGTCTCGCACTACAGGTCGCCACTCTCTTCGTGCTCGCGATACCCATCGCCTGCGTCGCGTGGACGGTGACGCACGAGGAGGTCTTCCGCGAGCCGCGCGAGTTCTGCACGCGCCGGAGCGAGAACTGCCGCCGCTGGTACGAGAGGAAATTCTTCTACCTCTTCACCTGCGAATACTGCTTCAGCCACTACGTCACGGTCTTCTTCCTCTTCATCACGCGCTACCAACTGCTCTACGAAGACTGGCGCGGCTACCTCGTTGGCGGCTTCGCGCTCGTCTGGGTCGCGAACCAGTACATGAGCCTCTACGGCCGTCTACGGCTCGACATCAAGAGCGAGCGGCTGGAGACGACCATCAAGGAGAAGGTGGCCGAGAAGGTGAAGAAGGAAAGTTAAGAGTGATGAGTGATGAGGAGGAACAAGTCTCGCTCTCCTTCTCATCGCTCATCACTCATCACTACCCGAAAAAGACTTCGGCGACGTGGTAAATCTCTTCGTCGAGGCGTTTGATCTTGCGGACGGCGTCGTCGAGCGGGACGGAGACGACCTTGTTGCCGCGCAGCGAGGCCATCTGCCCCCACTCCTTCGCCAGAACCATCTCGAACGCCTTGACGCCGAAGCGCGTGGCCAGCACGCGGTCGAAGGCGGAGGGCGAGCCGCCGCGCTGGACGTAGCCGAGGTTCGCGTGACGCGTCTCGATGCCCGTCCGGTGCTCGATCTCCTGCGTGAGATGAAAGCCGATGCCGCCGAGCCGCCCCTTGCGGTAAATCTGCTCCTTCGCCGCCTCGTCGAGAAAGTTCTCCTCCTCGTGAGGGTGCGCGTCCTCCGCGACGACGATAATGGAGAAGGCGGAGCCCTGCTGCTCTCTGTGTCGCAGCAGCTCGCAGATGCGCGAGATGCGGAAGGGGTGCTCGGGGACGAGGATGACGTCGGCGCCGCCGGCGATGCCGCCGTAGGCCGCGATCCAGCCGGCGTGGCGGCCCATCACCTCGATGACCATCACGCGGTGGTGCGACTCCGCGGTCGAGTGCAGGCGGTCTACGGCCTCCATCACGGTGTTGACGGCGGTGTCGAAGCCGAAGGGGAAGTCCGTGCCGTCGAGGTCGTTGTCGATGGTCTTCGGGATGCCGACCAGCGGGAGGTCGTACTCGTGCCACACGTCGCGCGCGGCGCGCAGGGTGCCCTCGCCCCCGACGACGACGAGCGCGTCGAGTGCCTGCCGCTCCCACGTCGCGCGTATGCGCGCGGGGTATTCGGCCCCGTCCTGCGGGTTCGTGCGCGAGGTGCCGAGGATGGTTCCGCCGCGCGGGAGGATGCCCGTGACCGAGTTGCGCGTGAGCGGGCGCACGTCGTCCTCGATGAGGCCGCGCCACCCGTTCATCACGCCGAGGACTTCGGCGCCCTCGACGAGCGAAGCGCGGCGGACGACCGCGCGGATGACGGCGTTAAGACCCGGACAGTCGCCGCCCCCCGTCAGTATCCCTACGCGTAGACCCATCGAAACACCTCTGCCGCCCCTTGTACGTGACCGACGAATTGATTTGGTTTGGAGACCACGCCTATAATCTCGCGATAAATCGCGGCGTGTCAAACTACAGCACTTTTATTCGCGCGGAGGCGGTGCGCCCGCGCGACTGTGTGGGAGGCGAATTGGAAGAAGGCTTGCTGACGCTCGGCGTGGACACTTCGACCGAGAAGAGGAGCGTCGCGCTGCTGCGTGGCGGGCGGCTGCTCTACGCCTCTGCGAGCGAGCTGCGCGAGGGCGGCTCCGCGGGGTTGCTGGCGGACGTTGACCGCGTGCTCGGGTCGGCGTCGGTCGCGTTGAAGGACGTGGGGCTGTTCGCCGCCGCCGTCGGCCCCGGGAGTTTTACGGGGCTGCGCTCGGGGCTCGCGACGGTCAAGGGGCTGGCGGTGACTTTGGGCAAGCCGGTCGTCGGCGTGCCCACGCTCCACGCGGTCGCTTACGCCGCGCGCCCCGCACGACGCGTCGTGGCGCTGATACCGGCCGGGCGCGGCGAAGTCTTCGCGCAACTCCTCTGCGTAGACGCGGGCGGGGTTGTGGCGGAGGTCGAAGAGCCCACGCACGTACCGCCCGCGCTCCTGCTCAAAAAGATCGCGCGGCAAGGCGGCGGCGTAAAATGGGTCGGCGGCGGGGTCTTAAAATACGGCGAACAGATACGGCAGGCGGCCGAGGCCGCCGGACTGGACTTCGTCTCGACGGACGACGGCCGGGAAGCAGACGACGACGCCTGGGTGCTCGGGGCGAACGTCGAAGCGCTCGCGGAGACGGTGGCCGTGCTCGCGCGCTCGCGTTTCGAGGGCGGCGGCGTCTGGGACGCGTCGGCGCTCGGCGCGGTCTACGTCAGACCTTCTGACGCGGAGTTGAAGGGGGCATGGCACTCGCAAGGATGATTGTGGAGATCGAGCGCGCGGGGAGCGTCATCGTGCCGATGAGCGAGCACGACCTGCTGGAGGTCGTCGCGATAGAGGAGTCGACCGGCCTCAGCCAGTGGGGCTGGGATGCCTACAGGGCCGAGCTGGAGAAGCCCGAGGCGGTGATGCTCGTGGCGCGCAGGCATGCCCCGGAGGCGTCGACGGGTCGTCGCCTGAGCGGCTACATCGCCGCGCGCATCAACGCCGACGAGCTGCACGTCAACAACATCGGCGTCTGGCCCGAGGCGCGCCGCAGGGGCGTGGGCGGCGCGCTGCTCGGCACCGCGCTCGACCTCGCCGCGCGCTGCGGCGCGCGCGAGGCCGTGCTGGAGGTTCGCGCCTCCAATCTGCCCGCGCTGGCGATGTACGAGCGCCTCGGCTTCGCGGTCGTGGGCGAGCGGAAGAACTACTACAAGGAGCCGCCCGAGAACGCGAAAATAATGACCAGGCGTCTGGCACCAAGCGCTTGATACGTGTTGCGAATTGGGCTAACATTTTCCCCATGCAACGGCCGCGCATTTATGTCGAGTCGAAGCTCCCGCGCGGGGGCTCAGGGCACATCACTCCACGCATCTGAAAGGAGACTTTCCGCTATGGAACTGACCAACACGGACGGCCTGAAGGAGCAGTTGATCGCAAGCGACCCGGAGTTCCGCGAGCTGGTGCGAGAGCACGGGCGCTACGAGCAGCGGCTCAGCGAGTTGTCCGCGCTCCAGTACCCGAGCGACGACGAGCAGCTCGAAGAGGTCACACTGAAGAAGAAGAAGCTGGCCGTGAAAGATCAGATGCACGCAATCATGTTGAAGCACCAGCACACGGAGAGCACCGCGCACTAGGCGTGCCCGGCGCGGGCACCCCGGATGGTTTTCGCAAGGCACTCCCAAAGCTTTTAGAGGGACGGGGGACGCGTCAAATTTTGATGAGCGCCCCCGTTTCGCTTAGAAATGAACTGTCCGGCGTCGCGCGGCCGGGAGGGATTTGCCGGGAGTTCCGGCGCAGGCGTTTCGGGGTGACAGATGGTTAAAGAAGGCTACCCTTGGATTCTCGTCCCGCTCGTCGCAGGACTTCTGGCGGGGCTGCTCTACCTGTTCTGGGCGTCGCCCGTGCTGCCCGTGCTGGCGCTGGTGCTGCTGCTGCTGGCCGCCTTCATGGCCTACTTCTTCCGCGACCCGCAGCGCGCGGTGCCGGTCGAATCGGGGCTCGTCGTCTCGCCCGCGGACGGGCGCGTGACCCGCGTCGAGAAGCTCTCCGCCGGCGACGCGCAGTCGCCGACCGTCGTCAGCATCTTCCTCTCGCCCTTCGACGTACACGTCAACCGCGCGCCGATAGCCGGCGCCGTCGTCGACGTCACCTACACGAAGGGGCGGTTCATCGCGGCCACGAGCGACAACGCCAGCCTCGTCAACGAACAGAACGCGATGACGATTAAGGGCGAGCACATGACGGTGGTCTGCAAACAGATCGCGGGCGTGCTCGCGCGCAGGATCGTCTGCTGGAAGCGCCCCGGCGACCGTCTGGAACTGGGCGAGCGGTTCGGCCTGATCAAGTTCGGGTCGCGCACAGACCTCGTGCTGCCGCCGGAAGTCGAGGTCGTCGTCGCCGTGGGCGCGCGCGTCAGCGGCGGGGTGAGCGTGATAGGGAGGTATCGCATTGGCGTCTGAAGCTGAAGAACCCGAGACCGTCTCGAACGAAGAGGTGAGGGAACGCAAGGGGCTGAAGAAGGGGCTCTACATACTCCCGTCCGCCTTCACCGCCGCCAACATCGGCATGGGCTACTTCGCGGTGATGGCGGCGCTGCGCGGCTTCCAACTGCTCGGGGACGGGCCGGAGGCCGAGAACGTGCGCGCGGCCACGGTTCATTTCGACAACGCTTCGCGCGCCATCGGCTGGGCGATACTGTTCGACACGCTCGACGGGCGCATCGCGCGGCTGACGAAGACCACCACGGAGCTGGGCATACAGTTCGACTCCATCGCCGACGTTCTCACCTTCGGCATCGCCCCCGCAGTTCTGGTCTACGCGTGGGGTTACGGGGGCGCCTTCCCAGAGGGCAGCCAACTCCATAAACTCGGCTGGTTCCTCTCCTTCATGTTCCTGATCTGCGGCGCGCTCCGGCTCGCGAGGTTCAACGTGCAGGCCACGAGGCCGCGTACGCTGGCGGAGGGGAGCGCGAAGGTCGACAAGAAGAGTTTTTTGGGTCTGCCGATCCCCGCGGCGGCGGGGCTTCTCGCCGCCGTCGTGCATTTCGCGCCGGTTCCGCTGGTCACCTACGGCGAGTATTACGCGACTTTCTACGGCGGGATTCTGATGGGGCTGGTCGCGGTGCTGGCGGCGCTGATGGTCAGTACGATCCGCTACTCAAGCTTCAAGACGCTCGGGGCGGGTAAGCGCAGCACGATCAAAGTCATGCCGCTCATCGCCGCGGTGGGGATGCTCGTCTGGCTCTTTTCGCGCTACGTCCTCCTCGCGATTGTGCTCACATACGTCCTCCACGGAATCGTCTTCAGGCTGGCCGCGTTCTTCCACACGCGGCCGAACGAGGGATGAATTCCCGCTCCCACACGCGACACGCGTCAGGGGTCGTTTTCGGGCTGCTTTTTTATCGCCTGATTCGTTAGCGCCAAAAGCCCTTCGCGCGTGGTCAGCAGTAAAGTGTCGGCCGTGAGGAGGGGGGCCGCCTCCGTGTTGTTATCCTCTCCGACGTAAATGCTGTTGACCTTTTTCCCGTCGTCCAGATTCAGAATTACGCACTCGTCTCCTACGAGCGGGGCGACGAGTACGCTCCCGTTGAAGACCAGTGGCGGAGCGACGACCCGCCCGGCCAACTGGCGCTTCCAGAGCTTCGCCCCGTTCTGCGGCGCGAGACAGTAAATAAAATTGTCGAGGGAGGTGGCGAGGATACATTTTTCAGTCGCCTTCACGGCCTGCACAGCCGCCCCCGTCCGCACACGCCATTTATTACGGCCTGACACCCTGTCTATCGCAAAGACGTACCCGTCGGCCGTCCCCGAGTAGACGATATTCGCGGAGACCGCGACGGGGGCGCGTAATGACTTTCGAGTCCGATAACGCCAGAGGGTCTGGCCCCCCTCCTGTTCGATAGCGATAATGTCACCGGACGCGTCGCTAATGTAGAGAACCTCACCCTCCAGGCTGTGTAGAAAACTGAAGGGTGTAGAGTTGTATTTCAGCCACTTAATCTCCCCGCTCTCCTTCTTGATGGCGTAAAGACGCCCGTCGGCCGCGCTCGCGAAAAGATGGTTGCCGCCGACGTTGATGACGCCTCTGACGGGCGAGGGGAGAGTGCGCATCCATGAAGTCAAACCGCTCTGGCGGCTCAGGGCGCGTAGAACGCCGGTCGCTTGCGGGTAGGCCGATGTCGGCGACGGCAGGCTTTCAGAGGCCACGTAAACATTCTTCGCATCGGTCACCGGTGACGCCGAAATAACCCCGCCGACTTCACTCCTCCAGGAAAGCCTGCCGTCGGCCAGCCAGACTGAAATAATCGAGCCGTCGCTCAAAGGCAGGTAGACCTTTTCGCCGTCGACGGCGGGGGTGAGATTTGTAACGCCCTCAGCTTTATAGTCCCATTTGACGTAGATGGGTTTTGAGAGGTCGGCCAACTGCCCGTGCGCAGGGAGCCCAAACAGAATCAGGGAAAGAAGAGCCGCCGGGCAAATCCTCAATAGCTTCACGTAAATAAAGAGGCCCCGACGCACTCCTGCGCGTGCGAATCGGAAAGGATTCCTCGAATACTTGGCTAAAGATAATTTCACAAACTATAATCCCCATCGAATCCGAAAGCGAAACGTTCTGAAGGGGTTAGTCTACGGAGGAGGCAGGCTTTTGAGCAAGCAACCAGACTCACACGATACCATTGTAATCTTGGATTTTGGCTCCCAGTACACACAATTGATCGCGCGTAGGGTCAGGGAATCAAACGTTTATTGCGAAATATTGCCCTATAACAGTGCGAAGGATGCGGTTCACGCACGCCGGCCGAAGGGAATAATTCTCTCCGGCGGTCCGGCCTCCGTTTACGACGAGGACGCGCCAAAGCTCTCCTACAACATTCTGGAAGATTTTGAGTGCCCGATTCTTGGCATCTGTTACGGATTACAGGTCATCGCGTCCGAACTGGGGGGCGAGGTGACCCCCTCGACGAATCGTGAGTACGGATACGCGCGTCTCCGGGTCACCGATAAAAACAGCCCTCTTTTCAAGGATTTGCCCACGGAGATGGACGTCTGGATGAGCCACGGCGACCACGTCGTCAAAGTCCCCGAAGGCTTCCACGTCACCGCCCAAACCGCAGACGCGCTTAACGCCTTTGAAGGGTTAAGCGGACGCATATTCGGAGTTCAGTTTCACCCCGAGGTCGCCCATACGCCATTCGGGAAGCAGATACTACAGAACTTCCTTTTCAACGTCTGCAAGGCGGAAGCGGACTGGTCGCCCGGGGCCATCGTCGGAGAGCAAGTTGCAAAAATAAAGGCTTTAGTCGGGAATGAAAAGGTTATTTGCGGCCTCTCCGGCGGTGTGGACTCAACCGTTGCGGCGACACTGGTTCACGAGGCCATAGGGGATCAGCAGACGTGTATTTTCGTCGACACGGGACTTTTAAAAGAGGGAGAGTTTGACACCACGCGGGCTCTTTTCAAGCAGAAAATGAATTTAAATGTGGTGGGCGTCGATGCTTCCAGCGAATTCCTGAGCGCCCTAAAGGGCGTAATCGAGCCGGAAGAGAAGAGGAAGATAATAGGCCGAATCTTTATTGAAATATTTGAGAGGGAGGCCGGTAAGCTCGGCGGGGCTAAATATCTGGTGCAGGGCACCTTATACCCGGACGTAATCGAGTCCGTTTCGGTGCGCGGCCCTTCCGCGGTGATCAAGAGCCATCATAACGTTGGGGGGTTGCCCGAGCGTATGAATCTGAAACTCATCGAGCCGCTGAGGGAACTCTTCAAAGACGAAGTCCGAACTATCGGTCGAGAGCTTGGCATCCCGGAGGATTTGCTTGGGCGACATCCTTTCCCGGGGCCGGGCTTTGCCGTCCGAATCCTCGGGGAAGTTACGCCGGAGCATTTAAAGCTGCTCCGGGCCGCGGACCTGATCCTTGAGGAGGAGCTAAAATTAGCGCAGCTTTATGACAGTATATGGCAGGCATTCCCCGTCCTTCTGCCCATTTCGACCGTGGGTGTAATGGGTGATTTCAGGACCTACGAACAGGTTCTGGCGATACGTGCGGTCACAAGTGTCGACGGCATGACCGCGGACTGGGCGCGTCTTCCACACGACGTTTTGGGGAGGATTTCAACACGCCTGATTTCAGAGGTCAGGGGGATAAATCGAGTGGTCTTTGACATCAGCTCGAAACCGCCGAGCACAATCGAGTGGGAGTGATTGGGCGCCGGCTTCCGGCAGATGCCGCGGAGATGTATTTAACCTTAAGCCTTTGCTTATTAAGTTAATGTTTAAACATTAAGTGAATTCACGCGTAACCCCACCGAAATCTGAGGTCTGCGTCAATTTTTTACGTGTTTTTAAATGTTTCTGCCGGTAACTTTCTGCCGTGAGCCAAATATAATTCTGTTACACTTGAAACAAGAGGGATTGTTGTGGGTAGAGTGAGCGTACACATAGAGACTTTCGGCTGTCAGATGAACGTGGCCGATTCGGAGCGCGCGGCGACGAGGCTGCGTAAGGGCGGCTTCGACGTTTCCGATTCCTCCGATTCCGCGGACGTTATTATTCTGAATACGTGCTCGATTCGCGAGAGAGCAGAGCAGAAGGTTTTTCACAGGGTTGGCGAGATCAAGAGTGAGAGGGTCGGCAGGCAACCTCTGATAGGCGTCATGGGGTGCGTCGCGCAGCTTGAGGGGGAAGCTATTTTTAATAACTCTCCGTCGGTCCGGCTGGTGATTGGCACCGGCGCCACGGACAGGATTCCGGAACTCT
>JBEVKV010000162.1:0-4953 GCA_040509515.1 Pyrinomonadaceae bacterium
GTCACTTCATCCTTCACCCTTCACACTTCCAGCTTGCCGGCTCAGCGGCCGGAGGACTTTCCGACCGCGACGACGACGGGCGTGGCCTGCGTGATGTCGTAGCTGATGCGCTGCTCGGAGAGGCGCGCGGCGAAGGCCGACTCGGGCGAGACGTTGACGCGCGCGTAGTAGGTCGAGGAGGGCGCGCGCGGCGCGGCGCAGTCCGCGACGGGGAGTTCGACCCTGACATCGGCGCGCGACGAGCCGGTGGTGAAGGGCTGACGCACCTCGACGGGCTCGCCCGTGCAGTAGCGACCCGGCGCGTCCGGGCTGAAGAAGTAGGCCCACACCCACACGGTCGCGGGCGCGGGTCGCGCCGGGTCGCGCTCAAGCACCAGAGAGGCGTGCGCCTTCTTCCCCGAGAGGTCGAGCGTGACGAGCTGCGGCTTGAAAGTGACGGGCGAGCGCGCGTCCGTATAGGAGCCCGGCCCGGGCGCGGTCGTCATCCCCGAGCCGGTCGCGGGCGGCATCCCGGGCAGGGCCGGCGGCGCGGGCGCGGCGGGCGGGGGCGGCGGCGGAGCGTAGCGCCGCGAATAGTACTGCGTGAGCACTATCGCGCCCACGAGCGCGACGGCGAAGGCGAGCAGACCGGCAAGTTTCTTCATCTGTTTTCCCTTCCTCTGACCCGCTTTGTATACGCGCGCGCGGCGGTCGCGGTTCACCGGCGGGGCGGAAGGACGAAGTTAATGCCGTCTTTCCGTCAACTTCCCGCCTTCGTCCTTCACCCTCCCGACCAGCCGCTCGGCGGCCAGCGCCAGCCCCATGATGAGGTAAAAGACCTGCACGACCTCCGAGTCGCCGAAGTTGTAATGGACGAGCCCGGCCGCGACGAACCCGACGAGCCCGCCCAGAGCGCCTAAGGATAGCCCGCGCGCGACCCAGTCGTCGCCCAGCCCCCCGCGCGCCAGCCGCCACAGCATGCGCCCGTAGACGAACAGCCACGCCGCCCACACAAAGAGCGCCGGCAGCCCCCGCTCGAAGGCGATCTGCAAAGGCGTCGAGTGCAGGTGCCCCCACGGCTGACGCCCCCCGTCGAACATGCCCCACTCGCGCCAGCGCCGCTTCAGAGAGTCCATCCCGACGCCGACCAGCAGGTGACGCGGCTCGCTCAAAAGCACCTCCGCGCCCTCGCGCCAGACCAGCAGCCGCCACGAGGTCGAGCCCTCATTGGTGTCGATGAAGCCGACCTGACGCTTCTGCTGTAACACGACGAGCCCGGCCAGCGCCACGGGCAGCGCGAGCGCCGCCGTGACCAGCAGCGTCCGCCGGCTCGCGCCGACGAGCGCGACGACGAAGGCCGAGACGAGGAAGCCCGCCCACGACGCCCGCGTCAACGTCAACAGCAGCGCCAACACCATCCCGGCCAGCGCGAGCCCGAGCAGCGCCCCCCTCAAACTCAATTTACGGCGCAGCGACAGCAGCAGCCCCAGCGCCAGCGAAGCGACGAGCTGCAAGACCTCCGCGTAGGTCTGGTACTGGCCGTAAAAGCCGCTCGCGCGCTCGTCGCGGCCGTGCGTCCAAACGTTTATGCCGAGCCGCTCCTCGGGCGTCGCGCCCGGCGGGAGCGAGTCACGCACGACGTTCGCGGCGGGCAGCAGCTCCGCGCGGTAGACGCGGACGCAGGCCATGCGCTCGTCCCAGCGGCACGCGATTGTCCCGTCCGGGTGGCGCAGCGCGCGCTCGCGCGGCGCGGGCCGTCGCTCCTGTTCAATCGCGCGCACGATGTCGGCGGGCCCGCGTACCTCCGCGCCGTCCACAGAGAAGACCGTGTCGCCCTCGACAAAGCCCACGGCGCGCAGCGGGCTCTCGGCGGCGAGCGCGCGCAGCTTCACGCCGCGCCCGCGCGCGTAAGTCGAGAACGTGTGGACGAGCCCGAGCGCGCACGAGACGACGAGCGTCAGCACGAGCGCGCGCATCACGCGGGGCGAGCGCACGTTCTGCGCGACGACGTAGACGACCGTGAACAGGCTCGCCGCGCGCAGCTTACCGACGGAGACTTCGGGGTTGTAAGACGTGAGCGCGGTCAGGAACGTGAGGACGAAGAAGCCGAGCAGCCACGGGTCGATTGGCGTGCGGAAGAGCGCGGGGCGCGGCCTGACGCACAGACGCGCGACCCAGAAGAGCATCGACAGCAGCCACGCCGTCTGCGTCCCCGCGATGGAGTGCGGCGCGGCCGCCGCGTACAGGAACAGGCACGCGAGCGTCGCGCGCTCAAGCCACCAAGAAAGTGATGAGTGATGAGTGATGAGTGATGAGTGGTGCGCTGCGATAGTTTGTGTTCTCAACGAATCCGCGTCTCTGTTGTCGGCAACTGACTCATCACTCATCACTCATCACTTTTTTCAGTATGCCTCGCCGCGCAGGAGCACCGGGAGCGTGCGGAGCACGATCTTGAGGTCGAGCCAGAGCGACCAATTCTCGATGTAGAAGAGGTCGAGCCGCACCATCTCGTCGAACGAGAGGCGGTTGCGCCCCGAGACCTGCCAGAGCCCGGTCATCCCCGGCTTGATGTCGAGCCGCTTGCGGTGCCAGAGCGCGTACGCCTCCACCTCGTAAGGAATCGGCGGGCGCGGGCCGACGACGCTCATGTCGCCGCGCAGGACGTTCAAAAGCTGCGGCAGCTCGTCGAGGCTCGTGCGGCGGAGCCAGCGCCCCGTGCGCGTCACGCGCGGGTCGTCGTGCAGCTTGTAGACCGGGCGCGCCGGGTCGCCGAGGTTCGTCTCGGGGCGGCCGGCGATGTACTTGCGCTGGAACTCGCGGTGCGCGGCGTCGTCCGAGTCGGCGCGCATCGTGCGGAACTTGAGGAAGAGGAAGATGCGCCCGTCCATCCCGACGCGCTCCTGCCTGTAGAGCACGGGGCCCTTCGAGTCGAGCTTGATGAGCAGCGCCATCACGGCCCACAGCGGCGAGAGCAGGACGAGCGCGAGCGCGGCGACCGTGATGTCGAAGGCGCGTTTGACGAGGCGCGCGCCCTGACCCAACGGCTCGCGGAAGAGCGTGATGACGGGCAGCACGCCTATCTGGTCAACCGCGGTCTTGCGCGGCAGGGAGTTGAAGAGCGAGGGCGCGACGCGGAACTCGACGCCGCGGCGGCGACCGACCCGCATCATCACCTCGAAGAGCATGTCGCCCGAGAGCGTCGGGTCGGTGATGATGACCTCGTTGGCCCCCGTCTCGCGTATCGCCTCGGGCAGCCCCGCCAAGTCCGAGACGACGGGCACGCCCTCGAACTCTTCATCCAGAGGCCCCTCACCGGTCTCGACCACGCCGATGACCCTGTAGCCGAGTTCGCGCCGCGTCCGCATCTCGCGCACGCACATGGCGGCCTCCGCGCCGCGCCCGACGACGAGCGTCGGGATGAGGTTCACCTCGCGCCGCCGGACGGCGCTCTGCGTGGCGCGCGCCGCGAGCCGCAGGACGGCGTAAGCGGCGAGCGCGAGGAAGAAGTCGAGGACGAAGACCGCGCGCGCGTAAGAGAAGGCGCGGAACTCGAACCCGCCGCGGTAGAGGAACGCCCACGCGACGATGAGCAGCGAGCCGACGGCCGTCGCGCGGAAGACGCGCAGGCACTCGTCGAGGTAGGAGAACTCGCCGCGCAAACGGTAGAGGTCGTAGTAGGCGTTCGAGACGAGCCGGACGAGGACGACGAACCAGAGCAGCGCCGCGTAGGGCTCGAAGTCCCGCTCCCACGCAAAGCCGCGCTCGAAGGTGAAGCCCGCGAGCAGGCGTCCGCCCTCGCGCAGCGCGTAAGCGCCGACGAACGACGCGACGGCGAGCGCGGCGTCGGCCGCCACGAGCGCGGACTTCACCGCGGGCACGACCCACCTCGGCGCGCGCGCCGGCACACGCAACGCGCCCGCCTTCACCCGCAGCTTCTCGGTTCGCTCGGCCCTCATGCCTTAAGCGCTACCATCTCGGCCTTCGCTCCCGAACGCTTCGCCTGATTCATTTCCCGCTCCCCGTCCCACCTTCGTTCTCCAACAGCCAGCGCCGGGTCAGCTTCGGGAATCGCTCCGGCCGACGCTCCGCCTCGGTTGAGTCGGCGGCGTCGCCACTCGCCAGCCCCATGTCGGCTGACGCGAGCGCAAGAACCTTGTCAATTTCGGCCCCGCCTTCGTAGAAGAGCGTCTTGTGGAAAGCGACCCACTGCTTTTCGTGGTCGTCCCCTCCCGGCTTAGCCTGACTCAGCGCGGACAACTCCGTGTCCACGCCGTTCAGCCAGAGGTAAAAGTCATTGAGCCTCTCGTACGTCGCCTCCGAGGTCAACCTCTTCGCCTTGCTGATCTCCACCCTTATCCGGCTCAGCAGCTCCCATGATTTCGCGTCGAACTCCGCGCACGCCGCCGCGTACTTCTCTGGATCGTCACTCAACGCCTTATAGTAGGAGACCTTCAGACACAGGAACTGATATTCCCAGACCAGACGCGTCAACTCCTCGGAAAGTTTTATCTGATGCTCGACGACCTTCGACTGCCGCGCGAGGTCGGAATCGAACTTTTTCTGCCGCCCTTCTTTCATGTAGTCGAGAAACAGTTTGACGGCCGGGACGATGAGCCCCGTCAGAACCGCGGTGACGACGAGCAGCCAAAAGTTCTCCCAGAAGCCCCCGGACGCATTCGCGACGTTTTGCATTCCGATTCCCTCATCCCTCGGGGCGCGTTTATTCAAGTATCAGGCCGGCGACTTCGGCGCGCGCTTGCGTGCGGCGGCGCGGGCGCGCGTCGCCCTTCTTCTCGACGCGTAAGTGTTCAAGGTCTTCGCGCGTGCCGATGCGCCGGAGGCGGCCTTCGCGGACGAGCCCTTCGTCCACGGCCGCCCAGCGCCCGGCGTAGACGGTCGCGGCGGGGACGCCGAGCGCGGCGGCCTCGCGGTTCATCGTGCCGCCCGCGCTCACCACGAGGTCTGCGGCGGCGA
>JBEVKV010000163.1:0-3826 GCA_040509515.1 Pyrinomonadaceae bacterium
CGCACTCGCGCGAGTGCGTCCGCCGCCTTCTCTTTGTTGGCCGTCGCGGCCGGGCTTCAGCCCGGGTCTTCGAGCAGGCGCGGCAAATCGAGGACGAGTGCGACCGCGCCGTCGCGCAGCTCGGTCGCGCCGGCGACGCCGCGCCAGCGCTTGGCGTGGCGGCCGAGGCCGCGCACGAGCACCTCGCTCTCGCCTTCGAGGGCGTCAACGACGACCGCCGCGCGCGCGCCGCCGTCATGGTCGCCGCCCTGCGGCGCGTGCCGCCCGGCCGCGACGAAGTACGCGAAACGCACGCCCTGTGGCGGCGTCTCCCAAACGTCCCGCAGCCCGAGCAACTCGCACATGCCGACCAGCGGCAGCTCGCGCCCGCGCCAGCGCAGACGCCTCCCGCCGCCGTCTGTGACGACCTCGGAGACTTCGGCGTGTCCGGCGCCGACGACCTGCGACGCGCCCACGCAGTAGCGCCGGCCGCACGCGTCGAAGACGTGCGCGGGCAGCAGCGCGAGCGTCGTCGGCAGGCGCAGCTCGAAGGTGGTGCCGCGGCCGCGCTCGCTGCGCACGCGGACTTCGCCGCCCGCCTCCTCGACCGCGCGCTCGACCACGTCGAGCCCGACGCCGCGCCCCGAGACGAGAGAGGCGCGCTCGGCCGTCGAGAAGCCCGGGCGGAAGATGAGACGCAGCGCCTGCTCCTCCGTGATGTGAGAGCCCGGCGCGACGAGCCCGACGGCGGCCGCCGCCTGCCCGACCGCGTCCGTGTCCACGCCGCGCCCGTCGTCCGAGACGCGCACGAGGACGAGCCCGCCCTCCGAGTCGGCCTCGATGCGCACGCGCCCGGCCGCCGGCTTGCCCGCCGCGAGCCGCTCGTCCTCCGGCTCGACGCCGTGATCGACGGCGTTGCGGACGAGGTGGAGCAGAGGGTCTGCGACTATCTCGGCGAGCGAGCGTTCGAGGCGCGCGTCGCCGCCCGTGACCTCGAACTCGACGCGCTTTCCGGCGGAGCGCGCGGCGGCGCGGCCCGCGCGCGCCGCGCGCAGCAGCGCCCCGCGCAGCGTGACCATCCGCAGCCCGATCAGACGCTCCTCAAGCTCGAAGAAGCGGCGTCGCACTTCGCGCGCGCGCACTTCCAGCTCGTCGCGGCCACCGTCCCTCCCTGCACCGAGCGCGAGGTCGAGCGCGCCGACGGTGTCTGCGAACAGCGCGTGCGCCGCCGAGATGAGGTCGTCCAACTCTTCGAGCGACATCCGCACGCCCTGCGCGCCCGGCGACGGCGGCCGCTGCCCCGCGGACTCCGCGGACTCTGATGCTGCGGCGACGTTCGCGTCCGGCGCGTCACCTTCAAGCGCGCCCGGCGCGGCTTCGTCACGCGCCTCGTCTTCGTCCGCCTCGGGCGTTGCGGCGTCGTTCGAGGCGTCGTTCGAGAGTGTGCCTCGTCGGTCGTCGCTTTCGCCGGCCGCCTTGAGCGTCGCGCCGAAGGCGGAGGCGTGTGCTTCGAGTCGCCCGCGCTCTTCGGTGCTCGCGTAGACGATGCGGAAGCCGATGCGGTCGGGGCCGACGGCGTCGACGAAAGGCTGCGTGGCGACGACCTCGCCCGACTCTTTGAGCGCCTCGCTCAGACGCCGGTAACGCTCGTCGAAGTCCGCGAGGTCGAACTCAGCCAGCACGACGTAGGCGCGCGCGCCCTCGCCCAGCGCCTCGCGCAGCCGCCCGCGTTCGTGCGCGCTGAGCGAGCGCGAGACCTCTTCCGGCAGCCCCGCCAGCCCGGCCGGTTCCGGCGGCGGCCACGCACCGCCCGAAGCCGACGCGCCTTCCCGCACGGCAGACAGCCGGCGCAGACGCGCGACGAGCGCCTCGGGCTCCGGCCAGACGGAGCCGCGCGCCGCCGCCTCAAGGCTCTCCGCGACCGCGCTGGCCGCCTCCTCGAAGACGGTCAACGTCTCCTCGTCGAGCGGAGCGTCGCCCGAGCGGACGGCGTCGAGCAGCGACTCGAACTCGTGCGCGACGCGCGTGGCCGCGTCGAGCCCGGCGGCGGCGGCCGTCCCCTTGACGGTGTGGACGCGCCGGAAGACGCGCGCCACCAGCTCGCGCCGCGCCGGCCCGTCGCCGAGCCGCTCGCGCAGCTCCGCGATGTCGCCGTAGAGCCCTTCGACCAGTTCCCCGGCCTCGGCCAGAAACTCTCTGAGCAGACGTTCGTCCATCGAGGAAAGTAGACAGTAGTCAGTAGACGGTAGTCAGTAGAAAAACAGGAGGCGGCGCGCCTGCCGCCGTGACGCACCGCCCACTAGACTACTACTGACTACCGTCTACTGACTACCGTCTACTGCTTTGCCCTTACTTCGCGCTGGCCGTCTTCTCGCCGTCGGCCTGCTGGTCGCCGTTGTCGGGCTCCTCGCCGGGCTCCTCCTCGTCGGGGTGGCGGACGGCGTCCTCCTGCGGGCGCTCGCGGTCGAGGTCGCGCTTGATGGCGTCGAGGATGCCGTTGATGAACTGCGTCGCCTCGTAGGTCGAGAAGCGGCGCGCGATCTCCAGCGACTCGTTGATGGCGACGGTGCGCGGCGTCGGCTCGTGGAGGAATTCGTAGACGGCCATCCGCAGGATGTTGCGGTCGACGACGGCCATCCGCGAGATGCGCCAGTGCTCGGCGCGCGAGCGGATGCGCTCGTCTATCTCCTCCAAATGCGCGAGCGTGCCTACCGTCAGGCGGGTCGCGAACTCGCGCGCGCCCTCGTCCATCTCGGGCTCGCCCAGTTCGTCCCAGTACGAGCGGACGAGTTCGTCCGGCCGCACGGCAGCGCCACCCAGGTCAGCCGCAAAGAGCATCTGCAAGGCGCACTCGCGCGCCTTACGCCTTGAACCCATATGAATTAAAGCCCGTGATGAGTGATGAGTGATGAGTGATAAGAAACAGCTTTACTCTCATCACTCATCACTTATCACTCGTCACCGATCTCAAAAGATTGACCATTTCGACGGCCGACATCGCGGCCTCGAACCCCTTGTTCCCGGCCTTAACCCCCGCGCGGTCGATGGCCTGCTCTAAGGTGTCGGCGGTGACGATCCCGTAGAGGACGGGCACGCCGGTCTGTAGGCCGACGTGCGCGATGCCCTTCGTGACCTCGCCCGCCACGTACTCGAAGTGCGGCGTCTGCCCGCGGATGACCGTCCCCAGACAGACCAGCGCGTCGAAGCGCCCCGACTCGGCGAGTTTCAACGCCGCGAGCGGAATCTCGAACGAGCCCGGGACGCGGAAGTGCTCGACCGAGCCCTCGTCCGCGCCGAGCCGTTCGAGAGCGTCCAAAGCGCCCTCGACCAGCCGCCCCGTCAGGAAGTCGTTCCAACGGCTGGAGACGAGCGCGAAGCGAAAGCCCCCGGCGCTCAAACGCCCCTGATGAGTCACAGGCTCCAAAAGTCTTCCTCGACTTCTCCGAATCGCGTGGGAGTTAAGAACTGAAGTCAGTATAGAAAAGTGAGTGACGAGTTACAAGTGAGGGAAAGAAAGTAGACAGTAGACGGTAGTTGACTACCGTCTACTTGCCCTTAAAGACCGGCTTGCGTTTTTCGAGGAAGGCGCGGGTGCCTTCGCGCACGTCTTCGGTGGCGAAGAGGCCGGCGAAGAGTTCGGCTTCGAGGCGGAAGGCTTCTTCCGCGGGCAGGCGTGCGCCGCGCGTGACGGCTTCGAGGCAGGCGCGCGCGGCCAGCGGCGCGGCCGTGTCGGCGATGGAGCGGGCGAGCGATTCGGCCTCGTCAGCGAGGCGCGACGGTTCGACAACGCGATTGACGAGGCCGAGGCGCAGCGCGTCCTGCGCGTCGAAGCGCTCGCCCAGCAGCA
>JBEVKV010000164.1:0-28437 GCA_040509515.1 Pyrinomonadaceae bacterium
CGGTTCTGTTTTTACGTCTTAACGGCCGCCCCGCGAGAGTCGTATGCGCAAGGTGCGTTCGCCCCGCGCCGCGCCGAAGCTCGACGCCGGGACGCGCAGCAGACCGCCGCCGTACGTGTAGGCCGAGGTCGGCAGCGGCCGGCCGTCTAACTCGACGCGCGCGGGCGCGCGCTTCATCCACGCCCCGAAGTCGCCGCCCTCGCGCAGCCGCACGTCCACCGAACCGGCGCGTCGGCTCAGCGAGACGACCGCCGCCGCGCCGACGTACTTGTCGAGCAGGCCGAAGACCGCGACGCCTCCCTCCGCGGGCACCAGCGTGAAGAAGTCGAAGCCGCCTTCGGCGAGGCTCACGGGCAAAGACGCCGCGCCCGCGCCGCCGAGCACGAAGACTTGACCGTCGCCGCGCCGGTAGACCGCCACGCGCGCGGGACGGCCGCCCGCCGCGAGCAGTCCCTCGACATCCTCGGCGCTCAACTCCCCCGCCACGCCCGGCGCACTCTTGTTCACGTTGAAGGCCGCGACCACGCCGGCCGCGAAGCCGGGGCGCGTCACGCGACCGAAGACCTTGAGCGGCACTGGTTCGAGCGCCGTGTCGCGCAGGAGCGTGTCGCGCGTCGGCTGACCGGGCTCGTCGAGCATCGGCAGACGGCCATCAGAGAAGGCCAGCGGCCGCAAGACTTCCGCACGTTCCTTGCCGAACTCGTCTGTGACGTAGACGGGGCCGCCGCTCACCGCGCGCGCCGCCGCGTGGAACTCCGCGCGCGGGTCGTGCGACTGGAACATGTCCCAGTCCGGGTAGGCAAAATTCGCCATCCAGAAAGCGTTGTAAGCGTTCTGGTAGACGTGGTCGGCGTAGTTCTGCGCCACGTCCGGTTGATAGTCGTCGCTGTTGCGCGCGATGTTCGAGTCGCGCCAGTTGTAGACGTTCTCCAGCGTCATCTCCATGCAGTTGATGACGCCGAGCCCCGGCGACTTCACGGACACGCCCGACGCGCCCGACGCGTCCGCGAAGAACCTGCGCGCGCCGCCTTCGAGGTTGCGCTGAGAGCCCTGCCCCGAATCAAACAGCGGCATCAGCCCGTCCGTGAACCTGACGTTGTTGGCCTGCCCGTCCACCTTCACGAAGTCGTAGCCCCACGCCTTCAGGCCGCGGTACCAGTCAGAGTAGAACGACTCGCCGCCCCCCGCGCGCGGGTCGGGTAGAGACTTGTCGTCGCGCCCGTGGAGCAGAGGGTGCGCGCGTCCCACGGCCGACTCCCTGTCCACGCCCGACCAGTAGCCCTGAAAGGTGTGCCAGACGCCGACGTGCCTCACCGAGTACTCGCCGCGCAGCGCGCGCGCCAGCCCTTCGAGCCCGCGCGGGAACTTCTTCGGGTCTGCGCCGAAGCCGGTGAGCCGCCCGTCCTGCCCGTCGCGCGTCACGGAGAGCCAGCCGTCGTCGACGAGCACGAAGCCGAGCGCCAGCCCCTTGTCGCGGAACGAGCGCACGCTGCTGAGAATTTTCTCCTCCGTCACCCTGTTCTCGTACGCGTTCCAAGAGCACCAGCCCAAGTCGCGGAAAACCTCCGGGTAACCCTTCTGCCAGCGCAGCCGCCCGTGCTGTTCGGTCGCGGCGAAGGCCGTCTGGTAAGTCTCGCGCGCCAGTCGATACGGGTCGTCCGACGAAGAGTAGGCGAAGAGCGGCACGCGTCGCGGCGTGTGCTTCGGGTCGTAGCTCGACGCCGCGACGCGAAACTCGGGGCGGTAATTTATCTCGGCCACGCCCAACTCGCCGACCATCCCGCCGCCGGCCATCGGCACCAACAGGTGATAGCCCGCGCGCTTTGTCTGTTGCCACAGCAGGAGTTGGTTGGCGGGCGGCAGCAGCCTGTAGTCCGAGACGAAGACGGGCGCCGTCCAGTAGAGCTTGAGCCGCTTCTGCGCCGTCCCGCGCGCGAAGGCGTCGAGCCCCATGAGGAGCATCACGCCGTCGCGCGGCCAGAGCGGCGGGCCGTCGTAATCGAGCCACGCGACGATTGTCTCGGAGCCCGCGTACCGGCGCAGTTCGAGCGTCGCCTTGTGCGCCGGCGGGTTCGCCGAACTGCCCGGCGCGGCCACCGGCTTGAAGCCGTACCGCCAGAGTTCGTAGCGCCCCGCGGTGTCGGAACCCGCGTCCTGACCGGCCGGCTCGAAGTTGCCGGTGACGGTCGTGTTGTCGGCGAAGCGCAGCCGCAGACGCGCGTTGGAGATGACGCCTTCGGCCCCGCGCGTCACCTTGAGCGCGCCGTTGTTGAGTTCGATTCTGAATGGCGCGGCCTGCCGGCCTGTGCGCGCCGCCGTCGGGTTCGCGCACACTTGCGGAGCCGCGGCGGCGAGGGCAAAGAGCCAGCACGCGCCCAGCATCAGGATTCGTTTGTTCGGCATCAGTTGTTCCGCACGAAGCATTGCTTACGGAGCCGTCGCGCGCTCCATGCCGTCCGAGAAAGAGGGCGGGGCGGCCGACGGGCGAGTCGCCCAACGCGTGTTCGGCTCCGCCCCGAGCTTGAAGCTGAGTGTCGCGCCGCGCTCGAACTTCTCGAACGGGAGCCAAGTGCTCTCGAAGGGCGCGCCGTCAAGGCTCAGACCTTGAACGAAGGGCGCGCGCGCCGCGGCGCCGTCGCCGACTATCCTGAGCGTGCGCCCCGTCCGCCCCATCCGCACGAACACTTCGGGGAAGAGCGGGCTGTTGAGCGAGAAGCCGCCGACGCCGGGCACCGACGGGTACATCCCCGCAGCGGCGAAGACCACCCACGAAGAGGTCGCGCCGAGGTCGTCGTTGCCGGGCAGCCCGCCCGGCGTGTCGGTGAACAGCTCGGTCAGCACGCGCCGCGTGACGGCTTGCGTCTTCCACGGCTGGCCGGCGTAGTTGTAGGCCCACGGCACGGGGAAGACCGGCTCGTTGCCGATGAAGAAGTGCGGCCGGTCGGGGCCGGCGTTGAACTCCTTGAAGAAGTCGTCGAGCCTTTTGACGACCACCTCGTCCCCGCCGATGCGCTCGAAGAGGCCGCGCATGTTGTGCGGAATCATCCACGTATACTGCGCGGCGTTGCCCTCGACGTAGGACTTGTGGCTGTCGTAGCGCCACGGCAGCTCCGGCTTGTAGAGTAGCGCCTTGAAGTCGAAGCCGGAGAGCCACGAGCCGTCGCGCCAGCGCCCGCGGATGTACTTGTGCTCCGGGTCGAAGAGGCGCGTCCACCACTGCGCGCGCCGCATCATCTCGCGGTGCGTCTTCGCGTCGCCGAGGGACTTGGCGAACTGCGCGAGCGCGAAGTCGGCGGTCTGGTATTCGAGCGCGACCGAAGGCGAGCCGCGCAGCCCCTTCTGCTCCATCGGGATGTAGCCGTACTTCACGTAATCGGCCAGCCCGCTGCGCGCCGGGTAAGAGCGCGAGTGCGCCGCCGGGTCGGTCGCGTTCCTGACCATCACGCGCAGCGCAGCGCGCGCGTCGAAGTTACGCGCGCCGAGGGCGTAGGCGGAAGCGATGCTCGCGGTCGCAGGGTCGCCGACCATCGCGCCGCTCTCGTCGTTGGCGACGGGCCACAGGGGGAGCCCGCCGCCCTGCTCGGCCGCGTTGACGAGCGACTGCATCATGTCGGACGCCTCTTCGGGGAAGAGCAGCGCGACGAGCGGCACCTGTGAGCGGTAGATGTCCCAGCCCGAGAAGTTTGTGAACTGCATGTGGCCGGGCGAGCGGTGGACGCGCTCGTCGAAGCCGATGTACTCGCCGTTCACGTCGGAGAAGAGTGTCGGGTGAAGCAGCGAGTGGTAGAGCGCCGTGTAGAAGACGCGCCGCTCGGCCTCCGTCCCGCCGCGCACTTCGAGGCGGGCGAGCGCGTCGTTCCAGAGAGCGCGGGCCGCGGCGCGCGTCTTCTCGAAGTCCCAGAGGGGATTCTCGGCGCGCAGATTTAGACGGGCGTTCTCCACGCTCACGTAAGAGACGCCGACCTTCATGCGGACGACGTTCCCGCGAGAGGGCGCGAAGGTGACGAAGCCGCCCGTGTTCTGCTTGCCCTTCGCGGGGCTCACGCCGGGCAGGACGCGGTCGCCCTCCCAGATGCCGAACGAGTTGAACGGGCGGTCGAACTCCGCCGCGAAGTAGAGGACGTAACGGTTGCGCGCGCCGCAGAATCCACCGCTCGCGACCGACCCGCTCAGCCGGCGGTCGTCTTCGACGCGCCACTCGCCCTCCTGCACGCCGGTCGCGTTGCGCCCGACGTTGAAGATCAGCGTCGCGTCCCTGTCTTGCGGGAAGCCGAAGACGCCGAAGGCCGTGCGCCATGTGGCGGTTAAACTCGCCTTCACGCCGTTGTCGAGTGCGACTTCGTAGAAGCCGGGCGAGGCCGTCTCCTTCTCATGCGAAAACTTCGAGACGTAAGCGCCGGGGTCTGTGGCGGGCGAGGAGTTGACGCCGCCCGCGACGGGCATCACGGGCACGTCGCCGAAGACGGGGCAGCCCGGCCCGCTCAGGTGCGTGAGGCTGAAGCCGCGGATGGCCGCGTCGTCGTAGACGTAGCTGCCGCGGTAGTCAGGGCCGAAGCCGCGCACGGTGTCGGGGCTGAACTGCACCATGCCGAAGGGGACGGTCGCGCCGGGGAAGGTGTTGCCGCTCGCGTTGCCGCCGAGGTAGTCGGGCAGCGGCGAGTTGCCCGTGCCGACGAACGGGTTGACAAGGCCCGCGAGGTCTGCGGGCTTCGCGGGCGCGCGCGCCGCTTGCGCGAACGCGACGGCGGGGGCGAGAGCCGCGTTGATAAAAAAGACAAAGGCGACGGCCGTCGCCCTGAAAGCGACTTTCGGTTTTCTGCTCATCACGCTGCCTTACGGAATCTCCATCCGGTTGCCCGTCACGACGAAGCCGCCCGTGACGACGCCCGTCGTCCGCGCGTCGGCGTGCCCCTTAAAGCCCGGCTGCTTGCCGCCCAGACTGACGCGGAACTCGCCCGGCTCCAACACGCTTTTGCCCGCGGCGTCCACGAACGCGAGGTCGCGCGGCGCGAGCCTGAACGTGACGCGGCGCGACTCGCCCGGCCGCAGGTGGACGCGCTCGAAACCTTTGAGCGCCCTCAAAGGCACGGGCGCGGAGGCCGCCGCGTCGGTCACGTAGAGCTGCGCCACCTCGTCGCCCGCGAGCCGGCCCGCGTTGCGCACCTCGGCCGAGACCTCGATTGTCTCGCCGGCCTTCACGCTCTTCTTCACGCGCAGGTCGCGATACTCGAACCGCGTGTAGCTCAGCCCGTGGCCGAAGGGGTAGAGCGGGTCACCCTTGAAGTAACGGTAGGTCTTGCCCTCCATGCGGTAGTCGTCGAAGGGAGGAAGCTGCGCGGCCGACTTGTAGAAGGTGACGGGCAGGCGTCCCGCCGGGTTGTAGTCGCCGAAGAGCACGTCGGCGAGCGCGGAGCCGCCCTCCTCGCCCGGGTACCACGCCTGTACGATTGCGGGCACGTTCGCGTCCGCCCAGTTGACGGCGACCCCGCCGCCGCTGTAGAGCACGAGCACGACCGGCTTGCCCGTGGCGTGGACGGCGCGCAGCAAGTCCTCCTGAACCTTCGGCAGCTCCAACGACGTGCGGTCGCCGCCGCGGAAGCCTTCGAGCTTGACCTTCATCTCCTCGCCCTCGATTGAGGGTGCGAGCCCCAGAGCCATGACGACGACATCGGCCCGGCGGGCGGTTGCGACCGCCTCCTCGAACATTGTCTCGGCGAGGCGCGGCGGCCCCCAGACGAGCTTCGCGGTGGCGTCGGCGTAGCGGTCGAAGAACTCGACGCGAAGCCTGTACGCCTTACCGCCCTCAAACTCGACGGGGACGGAGGTCGGCGCGTCGCGGTTCGTCCAGGTGTCTACGACGAGTTTGTCGTCGAGGTAGAGGCGGACGCCGTCGTCGGCCTTCGCGCCGAACCGGTAGGTGCCGGACGCGGGGGGCGTGAGCCGCCCCGTCCAGCGCGCCGAGAATTTGTCGTAAGGAATCCCCGGCGCGGGCGGGTCTGTGAACCAGTTGAAGTTGAGCTGCGCGTCGGTGCGTCTGACGGCGGGCTCGCCCTTCAACTCCTCGTTGGCGAAGTACTCGGCGCTGAGACCCGGCGCGCCGTCATCGGTAGTGAAAGCGGAGGCCGGGACGGGGATGAGCGCCTCGCCCGTGAGCGTCGTCCCCGCGGCGTGGAGCACAGTCGTCCCCGGCGAGACTTTCGCGCGGATGCCCTCGACCGCCGTCACGTACTTCGATGGGATGCCGTGGTAGTTCCCCAGAAGCACTTCGAGCGAGTCGGCGTTGGGCCCGATGACGGCGACGGTCTTCAAGTCCTTTTTGAGCGGCAGCGTGTCGCCCTCGTTCTTGAGGAGCGCCAGTGACTCGCGCGCAGCCGCGCGCGCAAGCTCCCTGTGCGCGGCCGAGTCGTTGACCGCGTAGGGCGTGCCCGCGTACTTGACCAACTCGGGCGGGTCGAACATGCCGAGGCGGAAGCGCGCGGCGAAGAGGCGTTTGACCGCCACGTCTATCTCGGCCTCGGAGATGAGCCCCTGTTTGACCGCCGCCGGGAGCGCGCGGTACTCGTAGCCGCAGGTCACGTCCGTGCCGCGCTTGACGGCGAGCGCGACGCCCTCCTCCTCGGTCTTCGTGTACTTGTGGTGCTTGTAGATGTCCGCGACGGCGTCGCAGTCCGAGACGACGTAGCCGCCGAACTTCCACTCGCCGCGCAGCACGTCGTTCAGCAGAAAGTTGCTCGCGCAGGCGGGCTCGCCGTTGACGCGGTTGTAGGCGCACATGACCGAGCCGGCCCCGGCCTCGACGACGGCGGCGCGGAAGGCGGGCAGGTACGTGTCGCGCACGTCGCGCGCCGAGGCGGCGGCGTCGAAGAAGTGTCGCTCGGGCTCGGGGCCGCTGTGGACGGCGTAGTGCTTCGGGGTGGCGATGGTCTTCAAATACTTCGGGTCGTCGCCCTGCATGCCGCGGACGAACTCGACGCCGAGCCGCGCCGTGAGGTGCGGGTCTTCGCCGTAAGTCTCGTGGCCGCGCCCCCAGCGCGGGTCGCGGAAGATGTTGATGTTGGGCGACCAGAAGGTCAGTCCGTAGAAGCGGCCGCGGTTGCCCTGCCGGACGGCCTCGTGGTGCTTGGCGCGCGCCTCGTCCGAGATGGCCGTGGCGACGCGCCGCATGAGCGCCGTGTCCCAACTCGCGCCGAGCCCGATGGCCTGCGGGAAGACCGTCGCGCGGCCGGCGTAGGCGACGCCGTGCAGCGCCTCGTTCCACCAGTCGTACGCGGGCACGCCGAGCCGCTCGATGGCCGGGGCCTTGTTCATCATCTGCGCGACCTTCTCTTCGAGCGTCATGCGCGAGACGAGGTCGGCGACGCGCCGCTCGACGGGCAGGCGCGTGTCGAGATAGACGGGCGCGCCCGCGCCGGCCGTCTGCGTCTGCGACATCGTCGGCAGCGCCGGCAGCGCCGAGAGCAGGAGGGAAGAGAGACAGACCGAGAGAATCAGTCGGCGGAATGTTTGCTTCAAGAGGGAATCTCCTAACGTGTGCTCGCCGTTAAGATGACGGCCTCGAAGGGCGCGAGGCTCAGCTCGCCGCCGGTCAGACGGGCGCGCTTATCGGGCGAACTGGAGAGCGCCACGCGGAAGTCCGACGCGCTGAGTCCTCCGGCCCCGAGGTTCAGCGTCCGGCCTTCGCCCGACATGTTGAGCGCGACGGCCATCGTCTGCCCCGGCGATTGTCGCCAGTAGGCGTAGACGTGCGGGTCGTCGCCGAGGGCCGTGTAAGTTCCGTCGAGCAGCGCGGGGCTCCGGCGGCGCAGCGCGATGAGGCGCTTGTAGAAGTTGAGGAGCGAGCCGGGGTCTTTGAGTTGCGCGGCGACGTTCCTGTCTCTGTAGCTCGGCGGGACGGGGAGCCACGGCGTGCCCACAGTGAAGCCCGCGTGCGCGGTGGCGTCCCACTGCATCGGCGTGCGCTCGCCGTCGCGCCCCTTGCGGAGCGGCCAGTAGCGACGGCCCACGGGGTCGCGCACCTCCTCGACCCTGCGGGGCTCGGTCGTCACCATGCCGATCTCCTCGCCGTAGTAGAGGAACGGCGTGCCGCGCAACGTCAAAAGCATCGTCGCCGTCAGCCGGGCGATCTCGTCGTTGTGCTTCCCGTCGCCGAGGCGGTCGTAGTGGCGCGGGATGTCGTGGTTCGACAGCACGTAGGTCGTCCAGCGCCCGGCCAGCGCACGCTCGCTCGCCGCGATCACGTCGCGGAAGACCGCGGCTTTCAACTGCGAGCGCGCCGGCTCCATCACGAGGAAGAAGTTGAAGGGGAGGTGGACGCCGTTGTCCGACGGGCCGTAGTAGCGCATCAGCTCTTCCCACTTCGGCACGTACGCCTCGCCGACGAGCACGCTCTCGGGGTTGACGCGGTCGTTGAAGGCGCGCAGCCGCACCATCGCGTCCTGCACTTCGGGCAGGTCTCGGTTGTACTTCTTCTCCTGCTCGTGCTCGGTCGTGCTGCCGAAGCGAAGCTCGGGGAGCACGGGGTTGTCGCGCAGGCCGGGGTCTTCGTAAAGGTAGTTGACGGCGTCGAGCCGGAAGCCGTCCGCGCCGCGCTTGAGCCAGAAGCGGATGGTTTCGAGCATGCGGCGCTCGACCTCGGGGTTGCGCCAGTTCAGCTCGGGCTGCTGCGGGTAGAAGTAATGGTAGTAGTACTGCCCAGTCTTCTCGTCCAACGTCCACGCGACGGGGCCGAACGACGAAGACCAGTTGTTGGGGCGCGAGCCGTCCGCCTTCGGGTCGTGCCAGACGTACCAGTCGCGCTTCGGATTCGTCTTCGACGAGCGCGCCTCTTTGAAGAAGGGGTGCTGGTCTGAGGTGTGGTTGAGGACGAAGTCGATGACGACGCGGATGCGGCGCTTGTGTGCTTCTTTAATTAAGCGGTCGAAGTCCGCGAGCGTGCCGAACTGCGGGTCAACGTCTTCGTAGTCGCTCACGTCGTAGCCGAAATCCACCTGCGGCGACGGGTAGAAGGGCGTGACCCAGACCGCGTCCACGCCGAGGTCGCGCAGATAGTCGAGCCGCGCGGTGACGCCCTTCAAGTCGCCCACGCCGTCGCCGTCCGAGTCCTGAAAGCTGCGCGGGTAGATTTCGTAAAAGACGGCGCGCTGCCACCAGCGCGGCCCCGCCTTCGCGCCTTCACCCCGGCGCGTGCCCGCGCGCGTCTGTCGCGGCGGAACCGGCGCGGCCCCGGCCGACTGAAGCGGGGCCGAGGCCGTGAACAGCAGCGCGAAGGCGAGGAGAATCGAAGGGGCGAGCCGCGCCCCGGGGGTCTGCTTCATGCGCGAATGTTTCCTCAAGGTAGGTAGGAGAAGCCCTGCGGCGAAGCGGTGCGGCGGCGCGACGGGCGCGTGCCGCCTCGGACGGCGGGAGGCGCTTCAGTCGCCGCGGGCGTGTCTGGACTCAAAGCGCCCGGCGGCCCAGAATCAGCGCGCCGTAGACGCCGCTGTCGCCGCCCAACTCGGCCTGCGTGATACGCACCTGATCGACCGGCGCTATTTTAACAGACTCCCGAACGCGACGGCGCAGGGGGCCGAGAAGCTGCTCGCCCGCGGTCGAGACGCCCCCGCCGAGGACGACCGCCTCGGGCGCGAAGGCGGCGATGACGTTGCCGACGCCGAGGGCGAGATACTCAATCGTCTCGTCCCAGACCTCGACCGCCACGGGGTCGCCCGCGCCCGCGGCCTCCGCGACCGCGAGCGCCGTGATCTCTTTCAGACCGCCGCCGCCTTCGAGCAGCGAAGAGTGGCGCGAGCCGTCGGCGAGACGTTCGGCCGCGCGCCGCGCGATGTTGGTGCCCGAACAGATGGTCTCCAGACAGCCGCGCGAGCCGCAGCCGCAGGGCGCGCCGCCGGGCGCGACGATCATGTGCCCGACCTCACCCGCCGCGTCGCCCACTCCGTGAATCAATCTCCCGCCGATGATGACGCCGCCGCCGATGCCGGTCGAGATGGTCATGTAGACCATGCTCTCCGCGCCGCGCCCCGCGCCGTACTCGTACTCGGCGAGCGCGGCGGCGTTGGCGTCGTTGTCGAGTTCGACCGGCACGTCGAACCGTTCGCGGATTAGACCGACGACGGGGAACTCGTCCCACCCCGGCAGGTTCGCGGGCGAGAGGATGAGTCCGCGGCTCCGGCTGAGCGGCCCGCCGCAGCCGACGCCGACGGCCGCGACGCGCCCGCCCGCCTCCGCCGTCATCTTCTCAAGCTCGTCGAGCGCCTGTTCCAATATCCTGTGCGGGCCGCGCTCGACCCTCGTGGGAAAGCGCCGGAAGGGGAGCGAGCGGCCTTCGAGGTCGGAGAGGCCGAGCGCGATCTTTGTCCCGCCGATGTCGACGGCGGCGATGAAGTCCTGGGTCATGTAATGGGTTCGCCCGAAGCGGTAGGTGATAACATCGTCGCTTGTATGCCATCCGGCTTTGCTTTGTCAAACTACACACGCGCCGCCCCCGATACGAAGAAGAGATGAAGAGAACAACGCTGCCGGCCCTGCTCATGTTTCTGCCCTTGCTCCTGCTCGGGCTCGCCGCCGCCGCCGCGGCCCAGCCGCGCCGGGGGCCTGTCACACTCCGCTCGCCGAACGGCCGGGTGGCGGTCACCTTCGCGCTCGGCCCTGAGGGCGCGCCCACCTACGCGGTCAGTTACGGCGGCCGCCCGGTCGTCATCCCTTCGTCGCTCGGCCTCGTCTTCAAAGACGGCGGGTTGCTCTCTGGCGGGATGTCGGTCACGGGCACGCGGCGGAGCGCGCACGACTCTTGGTACGACCTCCCGGTCGGGAAGGCGAGTCGCGCGCGCGACCGCTACCGCGAGCTGGCCGTCTCGCTTGAGGAGAGTGCCGGCGCGCGGCGCAGGCTACAGATAATCTTCCGCGCGTACGACGACGGCGCGGCGTTCCGCTACGTGATTCCTGAACAGCCCCGGCTGAAAGAGTTCGAGATGGTTGACGAGAGGAGCGAGTTTCGCTTCGCCGCAGACCACCCGTGCTGGGCTTTGCGGTTGCGGACTTTTCACTCGAACTACGAGAAGGAGTTCGACCCCATCACGCTCGGCCGCATCGAGCCGGGCGCGAAGACGGGGCTCCCGCTCGTCGCGCAGGTCGCGGGCGGCCCCGCGTTCGCCGTCGCCGAGGCCGACCTCGAAGACTACGCAGGGATGTACCTGCGTGGGCTCGAAGGCGTGCCGAACGCGCTCGTCTCTCGGCTGTCGCCGTTCGGCGGGCGCGAAGAGGGCTCGGCCGTCCGCGGGCGCGCGCCGCACGAGTCGCCGTGGCGCGTCCTGATGCTCGGCGACGAGCCGGGCCGCCTCGTCGAGTCGACCCTGCTGCTCAGCCTCAACCCGCCGAGCGTCGTCCGCGATTCTTCGTGGATTCGGCCGGGCAAGGCCGCGTGGGACTGGTGGTCGGGTCAGGTCGCCGAAACCGTCGCGCGACCCGGAATGAACGACGCCACGATGAAGCATTACATCGACTTCGCCTCCGAGATGGGGCTCGAATACATGCTCGTGGACGCGGGCTGGTACACGAAGAAGCCTTCGTGGGGCGACGACGCCGACACGCAGGCCGACATCACGAAGTCCATCCCAGAGATAGACCTGCCCGGGCTCGTCCGTTACGCGCGCGAGCGCAAGGTCGGCATCATCGTCTGGCTCCACTGGATTCCGGCACGCGACCAGATGGACAGGGCCTTCCCGTATTACGAGCGGATAGGCGTGAAGGGCGTCAAGGTGGACTTCATGGATCGCGACGATCAGGAGATGGTCGGCTTCTACCACCGGATACTTCGCAAGGCCGCCGAGCACCGTCTGGTCGTAGACCTCCACGGCGCGTACAAGCCGACGGGGCTGGTGCGCACCTACCCGAACTATCTGACGCAGGAGGGCGTGCTCGGCGGCGAGTACAACAAGTGGAGCGAGCGCGTCACGGCGACGCACAACGTGACGCTGCCGTTCACGCGGATGCTCGTCGGCCCGATGGACTACACGCCGGGCGCTTTTCGCAACGTGACGCGCGCCGCGTTCAAGCCGCAGGACAGACTGCCGCTCGTGATGACGACGCGGGCGCACCAACTCGCGATGTACGTCGTCTACGACAGCCCGCTCCAGATGGTCTCAGACCACCCGGGCGCGTACCGCGGCCAGCCCGGCGCGGAGTTCTTGCGCGAAGTCCCGACGAGTTGGGACGAGACGCGCGTCGTCGCGGGCGAGATAGGCAAGTACGTCGTCGTCGCGCGCCGGCGCGGCCGCGACTGGTTCGTCGGCGCGATGACCAACGAGGAGCCGCGCACGCTTCAGTTGCCGCTCGGCCTGCTCGGCCGCGGCGAGTACGAGTTGACGGAGTACGCCGACGGCGACGACGCGGCCGCCGACCCGAAGCAGGTCGCCGTCTCCGCGAAGAAGGTGCGGCGAGGAGAGACGTTGACCGTCAGGCTCGCGCCGTCGGGCGGCTACGCGGCCCGCTTCGTGGCGTCGAAGTAGCTAACGCCGCGGCCGGCGCGGGGCGTCGCGCGGGTGAAATTGACGCCGGGTGAAATTGAGTTTGACCGTCTCGGCCGAAAGAAGTATTTTGCTTGGCACGTTAGCGCCAGCCATTCCGTTAGCGTTCTTGCAAACAAAGCCATCGCTTCAAACATCCGAGCGGAGACAAATGCCGTTGACCCGCAGACACTTCGTCCTGGGGATTATTCTGTCATTAGCTTTGAGCGTGTGCGCCTCGGCGCAGGGGCGCGCGGTCTGGAGAATCGGCGCTTTCGACAACTCGGCCGACGAACTCGGCCCCGCGTCGGGCACGGCCAAAGTGTTCGAGGTCGCCACGAGCAAGGCGAAGGACTGGCCCGGCACGCAGCAGGCCGTCGTGCCCGCGCGGGCGGGCGCGGGTGCGGCGCACAAGATTCGTTTCGACCTCGCCGAAGCGCCGCGCGGCGCGTACCGCCTGCGGCTCGGGCTCATCTACAAGACGGCGCGCGCGCCCGTCGTGCAGGCCGAGGTCAACGGCCGCCGCGGCTGGTTCTATCAACCGCTTGAGACGTACAAGGAGGGGAACAGCGAGGGGGCCATCCTGCCGCAGTACTCCACCGGCGCGCTCGACATCGACGTGCCGGCCGAGTTCTTCAAACAGGGAAGCAACGAAATATCTTTGCTGGCGCTGACCGACCCGCTCTCGACGGCGCTGCCCGGCGGCGAGACGACCGACCACGCCGTCCTCATCTACGACGCCATCGAGTTTTCGCAGGACGCGGGCGCGACGGCCTCGGCCGGAGTGTCACGCGCGACGGTCACGCCGACCGTCTTCTACCGGCGCGAGGGCGGCGAACTCAGGGAGGTGGTCTCGGTCACGCTGCGTTGGCGCGGCTTCGCGCCGCGCGGCGAGGTCTCGGTCTCGCTGTCGCGCTGGGGCGTGACGCAGGCGCTCGAAGTCGAGCGCGAGTTCGGCGAGGAGCGGCTCGAATTCAACGTGCCCGAGTTCGCCGCCGGGTCGGAGGCGCGGGTCACGGTCAGGGCGCAGGGGCGCGAGTACAAGTTCAACCAGACCGTCAGCCCGGCGCGCAAGTGGACGGTCTACATGGTGCCGCACGAGCACCTCGACGTGGGCTACTCGGACTTTCAGACAAAGCTCGCCGAACTCCACAGCCGCATCATCGACGAGGCGCTCGACATGAACGCCGCGCACCCCGAGTTTCGCTTCACGCTCGACGGCTACTGGCAGGCGCGACACTTCCTCGAAGGCCGTTCGGAGGACGAGAAGCGGAAGCTCTACGACGCCGTGCGCGACCGCAAAATCTTCGTGCCCGCGCAGCACTCCGTCATCCTGACGGGCTTCCCGACGGGCGAGGCGCTCATCCGCTCCTTCTACGGCTCGCGCCGCCTGAGCCGCGAGGCCGGCGGCCCGTGGGACACGGCCAACATCACGGACGTGCCGTCCTACTCTTGGGCCTACGCCTCGATCCTCGCCGCCTCGGGGCTGAAGTACTTCGCGGCCGCCGCCAACGCAGACCGCGGGCCGACGCTCATGCTCGGCGATTTGCACCGGCGCTCGCCCTTCTACTGGGAAGGGCCGGACGGCTCGCGCGTGATGATGTGGTACTCGCGCCACTACCACCAGATCGGCAGCCAGTTCGGACTGCCGACGCAGGTGGCGAACGGCTACGAAGGGCTCGCCAGCTTCCTGCGCGTCTACGAGCGGCCCGACTACGCGCCGCGCTCGGTGATGCTCCACGGCAGCCAGTGGGAGAACACCTCGCTCTACCCCACGCAGGCCGCGCTCGCCGAACAGTGGAACGCGGCCTTCGCCTATCCGGAGCTGCGCTTCGCGGGCTTCGGCGAGGCGATGGGGAAGATCGCGGCCGAGGCCGAAGGCAAGCTCCCCGTGGTGCGCGGCGACGGCGGGCCGATGTGGGAGGACGGCATCGCTTCGGACGCGTACCACGCGGCGCTGGAGCGCGAGACCGAGCGCCGCGCGGTCTCGGCCGAGAAGCTCGGCGTCGTCGCCTCGCTCGTCGACCCGCGCTACCGGCCGTCGCGCGAGGCGCTCGACTGCGTGTGGGAGAACGTCGCGCTGATGGGCGAGCATACGTGGGGCTGGGGGCGCAGCGTCACCGAGCCGCACAGCGAAGACTCGACCCGCGAGCTGGCCTACAAGCGTTTCTACGGTGTCAATGCGCGGTACTGCGCCGAGTACCTGCTCGACCGCTCGATGACCGCCATCGCGGGGCGCGTCGACACGCCTTCGCGCGCGCTCCTCGTCTTCAACACGCTCAACTGGCCGCGCCGCGGCTGGGTCGAGTTCGACTTGCAGAAGACGCGCGAACTCTTCGACCCCGAGGGCGGACGGGTCGTCCCCTTCGACGTGCTCGAAGACCACGCGGCCTACCAGCGCATACGCTTCGTGGGCGAAGCGCCGCCGGTCGGCTACAAGACTTACGTCGTGAGGGACAAGCCGGCCGCGCCGTCGAGCACGACGACAGCGGCGGGCGTCGTCCCGCCGCCCGCGACGCCCGCCGCGACGACGACGAACGTCATCGAGAATCGCTTCTACCGCGTCACGCTCGACCCGGCGACGGGCTCGGTGCGGAGCATCTACGACAAGGAGATGAGCCGCGAGCTGGTCGACGCGGCCGCGCCGTACCGCTTCAACCAGTACGTCTACGTCACGGGCGGCGACAACCCGCCCTTCACACAACTGCTCAACTACCGCCGCCACCTGCCGTTCGCAAAGCTTCAGGAGCACGCGGCCGGCGAAGGCCGCCTCGTCTCCGTCACGAAGACGACCGCCGGCACGAGCGCGCGTCTTGAGAGTCGCGGCGTCAACACGCCGAAGATTTCCACCGAGGTCATCCTCCACGACGGCGAGAAGAAGATAGAGTTCGTCAACCGCGTCACGAAGGAGACCGTCTACAGGAAGGAGGCCGCCTACTTCGCCTTCCCCGTCGCGGCGCGCTCGCCCGAGTTCAGGTACGAGGTGCAGAGCGGCGTCGTCAACCCCGCGCGGGACATGATGCCGGGCGCGGGGCTCGAATGGTTCTCGGCGCAGAACTGGGTCTCGGTCGGCGACGGGGCAGCCGAGGTCGGGCTCGTCGGCGTGGACTCGTTCCTGTGGACGTTCGGCGACATCGTGCGCGGGACGTGGCCGACGAAGTTCGAGCCGAAGAGTTCGACCGCCTTCGCCTACGTGATGAACAACTACTGGGGCACCAACTACGTCGCGGCGCAGGGCGGCGACTTCACCTTCCGCTACGCGCTGACGAGCGCGCGGCGGCTCGACCCGGCCGCCATGAGCCGCATGGGATGGGAGCAGACCACGCGTTTAGAGAGCACGCTCGTCAAGTCGCAGGACAGGGTCGCCGCCCCGCCCGACATGCTGCCGGCCGCTTCGATGAGCTTCATGCAGACGAGCGACCCGGCGGTCTTCCTGAGCGCGTGGAAGCACGCCGAAGACGGCGCGGGCACGGTGCTCCGCTTCATCGAGCTGACGGGCGGCGCGCGCCGCGAGGTGCGTGTCACAAGCCCGCTGTTCGGCGCGGCGGCCGTCCGCACCTGCAACGCCGTCGAGGACTGCGCCGAACAGCCTGTGACCGCAGCCGCGTCGGGCGGCTTCACCTTCGCGGCCGGCCCGCGGCAGATTCAGACCTTCAAACTCCAGAGCAGTAGCCGGTAGTCGGCTCCAAGAGAAGGGACGGCGACAAAGATGCAGATGACGCCCCCGGCAACCGACGCGCTGGCCGCGGAGTTGAGCGCCGCCGCGCGCGCGACCTCCGTGCGCTACAGGGTGCTCGGCTTCCTGTTCGCGCTGGCCGCGCTGACGTATCTCGACCGGCTGGCCATCTCGGCAGCGATGCCGTTTATCGCGCAGGAGTACGGCCTGACGCCCTCGCAGCGCGGCTACGTCTTCAGCGCGTTCACGCTGACCTACGCGCTCTTCGAGATTCCGACGGGCTGGCTCGGCGACCGCTTCGGCACGCGCCGGACGCTGACGCGCATCGTGCTCTGGTGGTCGGCGTTTACGGCGCTGACGGCCGCCGCACGCGGCTTCTGGTCGCTGTTCGTCGTGCGGCTGCTGTTCGGCGTGGGCGAGGCGGGCGCCATCCCCAACTCGGCGTGCACGGTCTCGCGTTGGTTCCCGGCGACGCAGCGCGGGCGCGCGATGGGCGGCGTCTGCATCGGCCACGCGATGGGCGCGGCGCTGACGCCGCCGCTCGTCTTCTGGCTCATCGGCCGGCAGGGGTGGCGTCTGCCCTTCGTCGAGTTCGGCGTGCTCGGCGTCGCGTGGTGCGCCGCGTGGTACTGGTGGTTCCGCGACACGCCCGAAGAGCACCGCGCGGTCAACGCGGCCGAGACGCATCTCATCTGCGCCGACGGCGAGGCCAGACGCGACCGCTCGCACTCCATCCCGTGGAAGACCTTCCTGCGCAGCCGCAACATCTTTTTCCTGTGCGCGATGTACTTCGCTTACGGCTACAGCCTCTACTTCTACATCACTTGGCTGCCGACCTACCTGCTCGAAGCGCGCGGCTTCACGATGACTTCGGCGGGTCTCTTCTCGGCGCTCCCGTGGGTCTTCGGCGCGGTCGCCTTCCTGTGCGGCGGGACGCTGACCGACTACCTCGCCACGCGCACGGGCAACAAAAGAATCGCGCGCTGCGGCGTCGGCGTCTTCGGGCTTTCGATGAGCGCGCTGATGCTCGTCATGGTCGCCGTGACCGAGAACGCGGTGGCCGCCGCGCTCTTCATCGCGCTCGCGCTCTTCTTCCAGTTTCTGACGACGCCGTCGGTGTGGGCCACCTGCATGGACATCGGCGGGCACCGCGCGGGCGTCGTGAGCGGCACGACCAACACCTTCGGCAACCTCGCCGGCACGCTCGCGCCGATTGTCTTCGGCTACATTCTGGAGAAGCTCGGCTCGTGGACGCTCGGGTTCTACGTCGCGGCCGGCTTTCTCGTCGTCGGCGTCGTCATGTGGCTCTTCATCGACCCGCGCCGCCCGCTGGTCGACGAAGAGCCGGCCGCCGCCTGAGCGAGTTCGAGGGGAAACGGAGCGACGGGGAGAAGGATGGAGCGCGGCTACGACGTTCTGGCGATGGGGCGCAGCTCGATTGATCTCTACGCGAACGAGATCGGCGCGCCCTTCGTCGAGGTCAAGACCTTCTCGGCCTTCGTCGGCGGCTCGCCGACGAACATCTCGGTCGGGGCGCGGCGTCTGGGTCTGCGCGCGGCGCTTTTGACGGCCGTGGGCGAAGACCTCGTCGGCGACTTCGTGCTCGACTTCCTCGCGCGCGAGGGCGTCGAGGCGTCCTTCAGCCCGCGCAAACGGGGTCGCCGGACGAGCGCCTTCATGCTCGCCATCCAGCCGCCCGACAAGTTCCCCATCGTCCCCTACCGCGACAACTGCGCCGACCTCGAACTGACGATTGAAGACGTGCGCGCCGCGCCCGTCGCCGATTCGCGCGCGCTGCTCGTCACGGGCTCCGGCCTCAGCCGCGAGCCGAGCCGCGCGGCGACGCGCTTCGCCGCCGAGCGCGCGCGCGAGCACGGAGGCAAGGTCGTGCTCGACCTCGACGTGCGCTCCGAAATGTGGCCCGACCCGCGCGCGTACTCGTCGGAGGTTCGCTCGCTGCTCCCGCTCGTCGATGTCGTCCTCGGCACGGTCGAGGAGGTCAGGGCGGCGCTCGGCGGCTCCGGCGCGTGGGGCGCGGGCGACTCGCAAGAGGCGTCTGACGATTCGTTAAGCGGCAGGGCGGAAGAACTGCTCGCCGCGGGCCCAGAGGCGCTCGTCGTCAAGCGCGGCGCGCGCAGCACGCTCGTCTTCCCGCGCGGAGGCGCGAGGGTCGAGGCCGCGACGTTCCCCGTCGAAGTCTTAAACGTCCTCGGCGCGGGCGACGCCTTCGCCGGCGGCTTTCTGTACGGCTACCTGAAGGGTTGGGACTTGGGGCGGGCGGCGCGGATGGGAAACGCCTGCGGCGCCATCGTCGTCACACGCCACGGCTGCGCCAACTTCATGCCCACGGAGCGAGAGGCGCTGTCCTTCATTGAACAAAGAGGAGGGTTTTAGAGTTTGTCATTCGACGCGAAAAAGTTTCTGCCCGTTTCGATACTCGAACAGGTGACCGAGCTGCGCGTGAGCGACCCCGAGCTGTCGATGCGCGTGGCCCGCGAGCGCCGCCGGCGCGAGAGCGTGGCCCCGAAAGGGCGACTCAACATCCTCGCCTCCGACCACCCCGCGCGGCGCGTGACGCGCGTGGGCGACGACCCGTTCCGCATGGCCGACCGCCGTGAGTACCTCGCGCGGACGCTGCGCGTGCTACAGAGCGAGGTGGTGGACGGCGTGCTCGCCACGATGGACATCATCGAAGACTTGCTCGTCATCCACGAATTGATGAAGCGCGCGGGCGGCCCCGCGTTCCTCGACGACAAGCTGCTCGTCGCGAGCCTCAACCGCGCCGGCCTGCTCGGCAGCGCGTGGGAGATTGACGACCCGATGAGCGGCCCCAGCCCCGCGGCCTGCGCCGAGTGGCGGCTCGACGGGACGAAGGTGCTGCTGCGACTCTGCGACTCGGAGCCGGACTCGCTCAAGACGCTGCTCGCGACGGTGCGCGCCATCTCGGAGCAGGCACCGCTCAAGCTGCCGATGTTCCTTGAGTCGCTGCCGGTCGAAAAGGTCGAGGGCGGTTACCGCATCATCAAGACCGCGGAGGAGCTGACGCGGACGGCGGGCGCGGCGGCCGCGCTCGGCGACAGCAGCCGCTACGTCTGGCTCAAGCTCCCGTACTGCGAGAACTACGAGATGGTGGCGCGCTCGACGACGCTGCCCATCCTGCTGCTCGGCGGCGAGCCGGTGGGCGACGTGCGGCCGTTCCTGCGCGAGCTTGCCTCGGGGCTGAAGGCGGGGCCGAACGTGCGCGGCGCGCTCGTCGGCCGCAACGTCCTCTTCCCGGGCGACGGCGACCCCTTCGCCGCGGCGGAGGCGGCGGGCGGCCTCGTCCACCGCGGCTGGACGCTCGAACAGGCGCTCGACACGCTTGAGACGGCCGCCGGGCGCGACACCGACTGGCTGGCGCGTATAGCTTGAAGAAAGTGATGAGTGATGAGTGATAAGAAGGAAGACGACGGGTCTTGTTTTTCTCTTATCACCCATCACTCATCACTCATCACTTCTTAAAGGTGTTGAGTAAATCTTGAACGTCGGCGGGCGAGAGGGGGCGGGTCTTCTCGCCGCGCAGGATGAAGTGGAGCCGCGCGGTCTGCTCCAACTCTTCGGCGCGGTCGGCCGCCTCGGCGAGCGTGGAGCCGGCGCAGATGAGGCCGTGGTTGCGCAGCAGCATCGAGTGGTGCGCGGCCGCCGCCGCCTCGACCGCCTCGGCCAGCGCGGGCGAGCCGGGGCGGAAGTAGGGCAGCACGGCCAGCGGCGCGACCCGCATGAAGTAGTACGGCGTCAGCGGCGCGAGGCTCTCGTCGCCCTCGAACGATTCGAGGCACGAGAGCGCGACCGCGTAGGTCGAATGCAGGTGGACGACCGCGCGCGCCTCCTGCCTCCGCCGGTAGATGGCCGTGTGGAAGGGGTGCTCTTTCGAGGGGCTGTTCTCGTTCAGACGCGCGCCGCCGAGGTCGATGCGCGCGAGGCGTTCGGGCGCGAGCCCGCGCAAGGGAAGACCCGTCGGCGTGACCCAGACCTCACCGCCTACGCGCGCAGAGATGTTGCCGGTCGAGCCGTGCGCGTAGCCGCGCTCGTAGAGGCTGTTCGCCACTTCGCACAGTTGTTCCACGACAGAGTCGCTCATCGCAATCCGCTCATAAGTTAAGCTCGAAGCCCGCGGCGCGGGCGGCGGGCTTCGGGGCGAGAGTGTGCGGCCGGTCTGCCGGGCTGTCAACCAATGCCCGACAAAGCCGCCCCAATGAAGGGTTGGAACCTGCGCGAGACGAGCGTGCCCGTCCGCGGCGAGCGGCGCGAGAAGTGAGATGCAAACCACACTGCTCTTATGTATAGTGGCGCGCAAACGCCCGTGGCCGCGGGCTGCTTACGCATGACAACTCCGCTACTGGAAATGAGGGGAATCGGGAAGCGTTTCCCCGGCGTGGTTGCCCTCGAAGGGGTGAGCCTCGACGTGCGCCCCGGCGAGGTCGTCGCGCTCATCGGCGAGAACGGCGCGGGCAAGTCCACGCTGATGAAAGTGCTCGGCGGAGTCCACCAGCCCGACGAGGGCGAGGTGCTCATCGAGGGCCGCCCGACGCGCATCGACTCGGTCGCCGACGCCAACGCGCTGCGCATCGGCTTCATCCATCAGGAACTCAACGTGCTTGAGAACCTTGACGTGGCCGGCAACATCTTCCTCGGCCGCGAGCCGCGCCGCGGCGGCCTCTTCAGCCGCATCGACTTCAGGAAGCTGCGCGCCGACGCCAAAGTCTATCTCGACCGGCTCGGGCTGAACGTCCCCGTAGACACGTCGCTCTCCGGGCTTTCCATCGCGCAGCAGCAGATGGTCGAGATCGCCAAGGCGCTCTCGCAGGACGCGCGCCTCCTCATCATGGACGAGCCCACGTCGAGCCTCACGCTCACGGAGACCGAGCGGCTGATGTCGGTCGTCAAGGAGCTGCGCGCGCAGGGCGTGAGCGTCATCTACATCTCGCACCGGCTCGGCGAGGTCAAGGAGCTGGCCGACCGCGTCGTGGCGCTGCGCGACGGGCGCAACGCCGGCGAACTCAGGCGCGAAGAGGTCACGCACGACCGCATGGTGAAGATGATGGTCGGGCGCGACATCGAGAGCTTTTACGCGACGGGCGGCGACGGCGTCGGCCCCGCGCGTTTCGGCGTCCGCGAGCTGCGAACGAGAAGATACCCGCAGCACGCCGTCAGCTTCGACATCCGCGACGGCGAGATTCTGGGACTCGCAGGGCTCGTCGGCGCGGGGCGTTCTGAGGTCGCGCACGCCGTCTTCGGCGTCGAGCCGCCCGCCGGCGGGTCGCTCGAACTGGCCGGCGAGACAATCGTCGTCCGCTCGCCGCAGGACGCCATCCGGCGCGGCATCTACCTCGTCCCCGAAGACAGGCGGCGCTGCGGCCTCAACGTCGAGGAGCTTATCCGCAAGAACGTGACACTGCCCGCCATGGGGCGCTACTCCACGGCCGGCGTCGTCCGCGCGGGCGAGGAGCGCAAGGTCTCGCAGAAGTACTGCGACCGGCTCGGCGTCAAAGCTCCTTCGGTCGAGGTGCGTGCCGGGAATCTCTCGGGCGGGAACCAGCAGAAGGTCGTGCTGGCGAAGTGGCTCGCGCTCGAACCGAAGGTGCTCATCTTCGACGAGCCGACGCGCGGCATCGACGTGGGCGCGAAGGCCGAGATTTACGACCTGATGCGCAAGCTCGCCTCGGAGGGCGTCGCCGTCCTGATGATCTCTTCCGACATGGAAGAGGTGCTCGGCGTCAGCGACCGCGTCGCCGTGATGCACGAGGGGCGGCTGACGGGCGTCCTTGAGAGGCCGGACTGCACCGAGGAGAACGTCATGCGGCTCGCCGTCGGGCAGACGGCCGCGCTGTCGGAGAAACCATCGAGATGACTACGGGAAGGATGCTTTCGTTTGCGGCCGCGTGCGCGGCGCTCGTACTCCTGTGCGGGGCGGCGACGCCGGCGGCGGCACAGCGCAGGGAGAGCTTCGGCAAGACGCCGGACGGGAAAGATGTGAACGTCTACACGCTGACCAACCGCGGCAAGGCCGAGGCCAGAATCACGGACTACGGCGGCGCGCTCGTCTCGCTGAAGGTGCCCGACCGCGCGGGGCGCGTCGCCGACGTGGTGCTCGGCTTCGACAGCATGGAAGGCTATCTCGCCGGCAACTTCTACCTCGGCAGTCTCGTCGGCCGCTACGCCAACCGCATCGCGCTCGGGCGCTTCACGCTGAACGGCGTCGAGTACAAACTGGCGACCAACAACGGCCCGAACCACCTGCACGGCGGCGTGCGCGGGTTCGACAAGGTGCTGTGGACGGCGCGCCCGCTCAAAGTTCGTAACGGGTCGGCGCTTGAGCTGACCTACGTGAGCCCGGACGGCGAGGAGGGCTATCCCGGCACGCTGCGCGCGCGGGTCGTCTACACGCTCACGGACGCGAACGAGCTGCGGATTGATTACAGCGCGACGACCGACAAGGACACGGTCGTCAACCTGACCAACCACGCCTACTTCAACCTCGCGGGCGAGGGGAGCGGCGACATCCTCGGCCACCGGCTGACGATCAACGCCGACCGCTTTCTCCCGACCGACGCGACCGCCATCCCGACCGGCGAGCTGCGCGCGGTGCGCGGGACGCCTTTCGACTTCACGCGCCCCCACGCCATCGGCGCGCGCATCGAGGCGGACGACGAGCAGATAAAGTTCGGCGCGGGCTACGACCACACGTTCGTCGTCAGGGGCCGGACGGGCGTGCTCCGCCGCGCGGCGCTGGCGCACGAGCCGACTTCGGGGAGGGTTCTGGAAGTCTGGACGACGGAGCCGGGCGTGCAGCTCTACACGGGCAACTACCTCGACACGGCCGCGGGCAAGAGCGGCAAGCCATACGGCCGCCGCACCGGCTTCTGTCTTGAGACGCAGCACTATCCGGACTCGCCCAACAGGCACGACTTCCCCTCCGTGGTTCTGAGGCGCGGCGGCAGGTACAGGACGACGACCGTTTACAAATTCTCTGCGCGCTGAGGCCCTGAGTTTGATGAAAGGCGGAAGGCTGAAACAGACACTCTTCACACTGGAGCCGCAGTACCGCGAGAAGGTCTGGGGCGGGCGCAGGCTGAGGGGCGCGGGGCCGCCCGTCGGCGAAGTCTGGGCGGCGTTCGACGGGAGCGCGGCGCGCGGCGGCGCGGCCGACGGACGGACAGTCGGCGAGTTGGTCGCCGAGCACGGCGAAGAGCTGCTCGGAGCGGAGTCCGTGTCGCGCTTCGGCCGCCGCTTCCCCGTGCTCGTCAAGCTGCTCGACTGCGCCGACTGGCTCTCGGTTCAAGTCCACCCGGACGACGCGCAGGCCGCGCGCATGGTCGGACACGGCGCGACGGGGAAGTCGGAGGCGTGGCATTTCCTCGAAGCCGAAGCCGGGGCCGAAATCATCGCGGGCGTCAGAGAGGGCACGTCCCGGCGCGAGCTTGAGGCGGCGATTCGCGGGGGGCGCGTCGGCGAAGTGGCGCGGCGGTTCAAGGTGCGGGCGGGCGAGACGCTCTACATCCCCGCGGGGACGCTCCACTCGCTCGGGCCGGGGCTCCTGCTCTACGAAGTTCAGCAGGCGTCGGACACGACCTATCGCGTCTACGACTGGGACAGGCCGGCGGGCGCGGACAGAGGACTGCACATCGAAGAGGCGGCGGCCGTGGCCGACCCCGACAAGAATCCCGAGCCCTCGACCGTCCCCGTCTCGCCGGGAGTTCCGGCGACGCTCATCAGGTGCCCGTTCTTCGACCTCGACGCGCTGCGTCTGGACGGCGATGCGTTCGCCGGCGACACGGAGGGCCGCAGGTTTCACGTCGTCACCGCGACCGAGGGTTCGGTGAGCGTGCGGAGCGGCCGCGAAGCCGTGACGCTCCGCAAGTACGAGACGGCGCTCGTGGCCGGGGCGGCGGGCGCGTACGAAGTGAGCCCCTTAGACGCGGAGTCGGCCGTCCTCATCGCCTCGCCGCCAACGTCGGGCGGACGAGCCGCCGCTTGAGCCTCATCTAAAATTTCTTACCCTTGCCGAGCGCCTCCGCCGCCGCGCGGACGTGCTCGCTCAGCCTGAGTATCTCTTCCAGCTCGCGGCTCGCCCGGGCCGAGTTCTCCGCGTCGAGCACGTCGGGCTTTTGAAAGACCGGGTTCCAGACGAAGCTCTTGACCAATGCGTCGAGCGAAGAGATGGCCGCCTTCAAGCCTTCGGGCGTGGGCGCGTCCGCGGCCTTCTCGCGCTTCTCGTCCTTCTTCGCGGCGGGGAGTGCGAGCGTTGACTTGAGCCGCGCGGCTCGCCGCCTGACCTCGGCGGCCTCTTCGCCGATGCGCGCGTAATCGAGCGCGGCCCCGGGCTCGGCGGCCCCCGAGAGGTTGTAATTCCTCAGTTGGAGCTGTTCAAAATCCTCCGCGACCTGCTGGTACAGGGGGCGCGTGTCGGCCTCCTTCTTCTGCCGCTTCTTCAGCTCGTCGCTCAAGGTGCGCAGAGCCCTCTGGCGTGACTCCATGTCGGCCCGCTGCGCGTCGCGACGCTGCTGCGCGGACTGTGCGCGCGCCGGGCTCGACCGGAAGAGAGGCACGGCGGCGATGAATAAGACGGCGGCACCACGGCTCAACCGGCGGACGTGCAGTTTCATGGCCTCACACTGTGCGGACGAAACGAGTTGGGGCGGGGTGAACCCGTAGACGTTGGGGCGTTGACGGCCGGGTAATGGTATGCCCGTCTCCCACGCCAGTCAACGTCGGCCGCGCGCGCCGCACGCGCAGGCGCTTGCCGCCCCGACCGTCTTGCGTCAAGATGCCGCGTCGGGCGTCCGAGCGACGACGCGTTGACCTTCAAGATGGACGAGCGCACACACGGGCTGGCCGAGAAGCTCTGGCATTACCACCACATGAATCACCGCCTTGAGAAGGCGGACGCCGTTCTCGTCCTCTGTAGCCACGACAGGCGTGTGGCCGAGAGGGGCGCTCAACTGTTCCTCGAAGGTTGGGCTCCGCTGCTCATCTTCTCCGGGGGCTTGGGCTCGATCACGCGCGGGATGTGGAGCGAGCCCGAGGCCGACCAGTTCGCGCGCATCGCCCTCGGGATGGGCGTGCCGGGCGAGCGCATCCTCGTCGAGAATCGTTCGACGAACACGGGCGAGAACGTCTTGTTCACGCGGAGGCTGTTGGCGGAGAAGGGGCTCGACCCGAAAAATTTCATCCTCGTCCAGAAGCCCTACATGGAGCGCCGCAGCTACGCCACCTTCAGAAAGTTCTGGCCGGAGAAGGCGGCGGTCGTCACCTCGCCGCAAGTCTCCTTCGACGAATACCTGAACGACTACACCAACCCCGAGTTGTCGAGCGACGACGTTGTCAACATCATGGTGGGAGACTTACAGCGGGTCAGGCTCTACCCCGCGCGGGGGTTTCAGATTCCGCAGGAGATTCCCGAAGAGGTCTGGGCGGCCTACGAGGAGCTGGTCGCGTCCGGCTACGACAAACGTCTCGTCGAACGCTGACCCGCGTCAGATTCGGAACGGAGTGAGCCGGCACCCGCTGCGCCTCATGAACTTCGGTCGCTCAGGAGCTTTGCCACCTCGCCGCCGGACGCGAGGTCAGTCGCCCAACCGAAACTCCCACGCTCACGCAGCTCCGCGCCCGCGCGCAGGAGCGCGGTGACGGCCGCGCGCGCCAGCGCCCCGCCGAGGCTGATGCGCTTGGCCCCGGCCTCCGCCAGCTCCGCCACGGTCACGCCCCCGAGCAGAGGCCCCAGCACGTTGAGCGGCTTACTCAACGCGCCCGCCACCAGCCGAACTTCTTCGAGCGTCGTCAGCGCGGGCGCGTAGAGCACGTCGGCCCCCGCCGCCTCGAACGCCTGTAGACGGCGAATCGTGTCGTCAAGGTCGGCACGGCCGCGCAGCAGATTCTCGGCGCGCGCCGTCAGGACGAAGGGGAAATCGAGCGACCGCGCGGCCTCTGCGGCGGCGTGCACGCGCTCGACGGCGAGCCCGAAGTCGTAGATGGGCTTCGACGGGTCGCCGCTGTAGTCTTCGATTGAGCCGCCGACCAGCCCCGCCTCGGCCCCCGCGAGGATGGTGGCGGCCGCCTCCTGCGGCTCGTCCGCGAAGCAGTTCTCAAGGTCTGCGCTGACGGGCAGGCCGACCGCCGCGCAGAGCGCGCGGCAATGCTCAATCGCTTCGGCGCGCGTGACCTGCCCGTCCACACGCCCGAGCGAGTTGGCGAACCCTGCGCTCGTCGTCGCCAGCGCCTCGAATCCCAACCCCGCGAGCAGACGCGCCGAACCCACGTCCCACGGGTTGGGAATGACGAACGCGCCCTCGCGCTCGTGCAGCGCCCTGAACCGCTCCGCCTTCTCGTTTTGACTCGTCATCGACTTCTTCCCGTCAATATCTGTGGACGGCCGACCCGCCCGGACTTCGTCGTCCCCTTCTCCGACTCAAGCCTGCGGCGGAGTTGTTCGGCGGCGCGCCCGGCTAACTCTTTACAAGCGTTCGGCGCGACCACGGGGTCGGGACGGACGCCCCGCTGACGCCCCTCAAGGCGCTGCCAGAGCCCCGACGCGTCCGGGTGAGAGGTCAAGAGGATGTCGCACGGGGTAGACCGCAGGAAGGCGAAGCTCTTCTCGAAGTCCCGCACCGCCGTCGGGTACTCGCGGCTGTCGGAGAAGCGAAAACCCTCCGCCGCGACCGGCGTCATGCTGTCCGAGTAGACGAGGCTCAGGCAGCGGCCGCCCTCGCACGACTCCCACGTCCAGCTCGTCCCGCCGGGCGTGTGGCCGGGGGTGAAGTGGGCTGTGAGTTTGATGTCGCCGACGCGGAGCGTCTGGCCGTCGCGCAACGTGTCGGCGCGCTGGACGAGCGCCACCGGCACGATGCCGCCGAACTGAGGGTCGCCCTTGCCGACGCCGCTCTTGGTCAACACCTCGACGCTCCACGGGCTGGCGGCCACCTTCGCGCCGCTGAGCCGCTGCAACTCCGCTATCCCGCCGCCGTGGTCGAAATGTACGTGCGAGTTGACGATGAGTTTCACGTCCTCGATGCGGAACCCGAGGGCGCGGATGTTGGCGACGATTTGCGGGACGGACTCGGGGAGCGCGCCGTCAATCAGGACGTGCCCGGCCTTCGAGGTGAGCAGGATGGAAGTCAGGCCGCGCGGGCCGACGTAGTAGGCGTTGCCGTAGATTTTGAACGGCTCCTGTCGCCTGTTCCACTCGGGGCAGTCGGCGCAGGACGAAGCGGGCGCGCCGCTCTGCCCCGACGCGAGCGCGAAGAGGGCGAGCAGAAAGACGGCCGGCATCAGGAAGCGTGTCGGACTCGGAAGAAGATTTCGCGTGCGCATAAGCTCAACTTTGTGTGGGACGCTCAGTCAATTTTGGGATTCAGCTCGAAGCCTGAAAGATTAGAAAATAGTCCATGCCGTCCGGCTTAACAAAATCATGCTGTTCGACGAGTTTGAAGCCGGCGCGCCCGGCCTCTTTGGTGACCGCTTCGGCGTCGAGGCCGTGGTCGTCGCCCTTCCCGTTGCGGTCGATAATCCCGAGCCGCGCCCCCGCGCGCATCGCCTGCCGCAGGCGTTTGAGCAGACGGACGGGCTGCGCCACCTCGTGGTAAGTCTTCAGGAGGAGGACGGCGTCCACGCTCGCGGCGGGCAGCAGCGGGTCGTCCTCCTCGCCCAACACGGCGCGGACGTTCGAGAGCTTTTCGCGCGCGGCGCGGTCTTCGATGTGCTTCAGGTAATCCCGATTAATCTCGACCGCGTAGACGAGGCCGCCTTCCCCGACGCGGCGCGCGGCCCGAACCGTGAACCAGCCGGAGCCGGCCCCGATGTCCGCCACGTCCGAGCCGCCCGCGATTCCGAGAATGTCCATCACGCGGTCGATCTGTAAGTTTTGGTCGCGCTTGGGGTCTTCAAAAATGGATAGTTCGCCTGTGTAAGGCTCGCTCGCCCGCCGGTCTATTTCGTCCGGCGGGGACGGCGCGGGCGAAGCTGCGGGCGCGGGCGAAGGCGCGGGCCGAGCCACCTGTGTCGTGGCGACCGAACACCCGACGGGCGGGGCGAGTAAAAGCGCCCAGAGCAGACCGCGTAAAACCAAACTCGACGCCCGCCTCTTCTCCATCATGCTGCCCCCTTATGTTTTAGAGCACCATAACGCCGTCCGCCCCCGGAAGCAAATTACGGCGGCGGGCGGGCGCGGGGATGGAGTGCTTCAAACCCCAGGGGCGGGGGGGGCCGGGCCCCGCGGCGCGCCAC
>JBEVKV010000165.1:0-10717 GCA_040509515.1 Pyrinomonadaceae bacterium
CTTCGCTTTCGCCTTTCGCCTTTCGCCTTTCGCCTTTCGCCTTTTGAAGTTTGCCTTTTGCCTTCAAAGTCCTTTCGCGCTCCGCCATTCGCGCACGACTTCGGCGGGGGCGCGTTTGTTGCCGTCAACCTCGTAGTTGAGGCGTCGCATCTCGTCGGTCGAGATTGAGCCGGCGAGTCGCAGCAGGACTTCGCGCGCGGCCGGGAGTCGTTCGAGCGCGTCGCGGCGCAGGAGCAGGACGGCCTCGTAGGGCGGGAAGTAGTGCCGGTCGTCTTCGAGCTGCGTGAGGCCGAGCGTGGCGATCATCCCGTCGGTCGAGTTGCCGGCGATGACATCCACCTGCCCCTCCGAGAGCGCGCGGTAGGAGAGCGACAGATCCATCTCGCGCGGGCGGCCCGCAAACCGTAATCCGTACGCGCGTGAAAAACCCTCGTAGCCGTCGGCGCGCGACATGAAGTCCTGCCCGAAGCCCGCGCGCCAGCCGGGCGCGTGCTGCGCGGCGTCCGAGACGGTCTTCAGCTTCAGCCGCCGCGCGTCGTCTCCACGGACGAGGATGGCGAACGTGTCCTCGAAGCCGAGCGGCGGGCCGACCTCAAGGTCGAAGCGCGCGGCGTAGTCCGCCTTGACGCGCTCGTAGACGGCGCGCGCGTCGGTCGCCGGCGGGTGCTTGAGGATGGCCATCAGCGCCGTGCCCGTGTACTCGGGGTACACGTCGACCTCGCCCGCGACGAGCGCCTCGTGGGCGAGGTTGCCGCCCAACTCGTAGCGCCGCTCGACCTTCAGCCCGCGCGCCTCCAAACCCTGCGCGAAGATTTCGGCGAGGATGATGGACTCTGTAAAGTCCTTCGACCCGACGCGAACGTCCGCGCGCGACGCCGAGCGCCAGAGCGCAAGCCCCGCGACGCCGAGAACCGCAAAGGCGAGCGCGCCGGCCGCGACCCGCCGCGCGAGTGCGCCGCGCTTCGCGCCGCCGCGTGCGAAGCGACGACGCGCGTCGAGCCGCGATTCTATCAGTCCGATGCCGGCGTCGGCGGCGAGCGCGAGCAGCGCCGCGGGGATAGCGCCCGCGAGCATCAGGCGGTCGTCGTTCTGACGCAGCCCCCGGTAGATGAGCGTTCCCAAACCCCCCGCGCCGACGAAGGCTGCGACCGTGGCGACGCCGACCGAGATGACCGTCGCCACGCGCACGCCCGCGAGGATGACGGGCGCGGCCAGCGGCAGCTCGACCTGTCGCAGAACCTGCCGGTCGGTCATCCCCATCGCCACGGCCGCCTCGCGCACGCTGCGCTCGACGCCCTCGACGCCGGTCACGGTGTTACGTATGACGGGCAGCAGCGCGTAGACGACGAGCGCGACGACGGCCGCGCGCGCGCCGATGCCGCCGACAAAGGGGAGCGGGATGATGAAGCCGAAGAGCGCGAGGCTCGGCACGGTCTGGAGGATGTTGGCGACGGCGAGCACCGGCCGCTTCCAGCCCTTCCTGCGTGTGAGCAGCAGCCCCACGGGAATGCCGACCGCGACCGCGACGAGCGTCGAGGCGGCGACGAGCAGCAGGTGCTCGCCCGTCAGCGCCAGAATCTCGCGCCAGTTGCGCGCCATGAATTCAAACGCGTTCACGCGTCACCCCCCGCGCCCGACGAGACTTCCAGAGGCGTCCGCAGCGTCTCAAGGTAGGCGCGCGCGAGCGGCTCTTCGGAGCGCAGGAACGCTTCGGGCGTGTCGAGCAGGAGGACGCGGCCGGCGCTCATCAGCGCGACGCGCGTGCCTAAGAGCAGCGCCTCGCGCACGTCGTGCGTGACGAAGACGACCGTTTTGCCGAGCCTCTCTTGCAGCGCGGCGAACTCGCGCTGGAGCGCGGAACGCGTCAGCGGGTCGAGCGCGCCGAAGGGCTCGTCCATCAGGAGCAGCGGCGGGTCTGCGGCGAGCGCGCGCGCCACGCCGACGCGCTGGCGCTGCCCGCCCGAAAGCTCCGACGGGAAGCGCGACGCGAACCGTTCCGGGGCGAGCCCGACGAGCCGCAGCAGCTCTTCGACGCGCGCACGCACGCGCGAATCGTCCCAGCCTTCGAGCGCGGGGACGAGCCCGACGTTGCGCTCGACCGTGAAGTGCGGGAAGAGCCCCGCGTCCTGAATCACGTAGCCCGTCCGCCTCCTCAGCTCGATGGCGTCCCACTCGCGCGTGTCGCGCCCTTCGACGACGACGCTGCCGCCGGTCGGCTCAAGCAGGCGGTTGACGAGCCTGAGCGTCGTCGTCTTCCCGCAGCCCGACTCGCCCAGAAGCACCAGCGTCTCGCCGCGCCTGATTTCGAGGTCGAGCGCGTCGATGATGGGCGCGGCCGCCCCCGCCGGCGCGTAGGTGACGCTCCGGAATCGGACGACCGCTCCGTCTGCTTCGGGCTGCATGACTTGAAAGATTATCTACTCGACCCGGTTACGGCTCACGCGACGCGGAGGTGCTCGCAGGCGCGCTCGATTGAGCCGTGCCAGGAGCCCTCGAAGTTGCGCAGGAGGATGTCGGCGGGGCAGACGCCCTCTTCGACGACGCGCGCGACGAGCACGTCGAGGTAGCCGGCCTCGCCGGGCGCGACCCTCTTCAAGCCTTCGACCGCGAGGCGGACGGTCTCGCGCGCGAGTCCGAGCACGTCGACGCCGTCGTGCCGGGCGGCGAGCCCTTCGCGCGCCACGCGCTCGCGGAGCGCGTGCGCCCCGGCGGCGTCGAGCCGCGGCGCGAGCCCGAGCGCCGCGTCGAGCGAGTCGCCGTCGTAGAACAGCCCCTTCCAGAGCGCTTGGATCGCGAGCGTCGTCTCAAGGTCGCCCGCGTCGGCGCTGCGCAGCTCGACGTGCTGCTTGAGCCGCGCGTCGGTGAAGATGGTCGTCAGGTGGTCGGCCCAGTCGCCGAAGCTCGGGCGGACGCCTTCTAGCCCGCCCGCGAGAAACTCTGCGAAGCGCACGCCGGTCACGTCGCCGAGGTAGCGCCCCCCGCGCTGCGCGAAGATCATCGGCACGCCGAGCGCGTAGGCGACGTACTGCTCCGGGCCGAAGTCGTCGCCGAGCGCCGGCGGCGCCATGCCGCAGCGGTCGGGGTCTGTGTCGAGCCACGCGGCGGCGCGCGTGGACTTGTAGCCCGAGGGTCGCCCGCTCTCGAAAGGCGAGTTGGCGAAGACGGCCGTGACGATTGGCGCGAGGCGGTTGCCGACGAGAAACTTTTTGCAGAGGTCTTCGCGCGAGCCGTAGTCGAGGTTGGCCTGCACCGAGCAGGTGCGCGACATCATGTCCCACGCGCGCCCGCCGCGCGTGGCGAGGTAGGGGCGCATCACCCCGTAGCGCGGCTTCGGGAACCACTGCTGCTCCGCGGCCGAGCGCAGCGGGTCGAAGCCGACGGCGAGGAAGGCGAGGCCGTTACCCTCCGCGACCTCTTGGAGCCGCGCGAGGTAGCGGCGCAGCTCGCGCTCGACATCGGCGAGGCCGCGGTGCGGCGCGCCCGAGAACTCGACCTGCCCGCCGGGCTCGACCGTCAGGCGGTTCATCTGCCCGTCGTTGACCTCGACGAGCGCGCCGCCCTCGCGGACGAGGTCGCGCGACGAAGGCGCGAAGCCCGCCAGCACGCTCTCGACCTGCGCGGGGCTGATGCGTGAGAAAGCGCGCGCGCGGTCGTAGCCGAACAGCTCGAACTCCGCGCCGCACACCCACTCCGCGGGCGGCTTCGCGCCGCGCAGAAGGTTCTCGACGAAGAGCGGCACCGACTCGCTCGTGACCGGGTCGGTCAGGAGCGGGAAGCCTTCGCCGCTCGGTCTGGTCGGTTGCTGCGCCATTTTTGGTAAGTGATGAGTGATGAGTGATAAGAAAGGAAAGACGGGCCTTGTCTTCTCTTATCACTCATCACTCATCACTTATCACCCCTTTCCGCCTTCCTCGCCCGTCGCGACGAAGAGGTTGCTGCCGAAGCGTTCGGCGGAGTCGAGCCAGGTGCGCGCGCGCGCGAAGCCGGTCTCGGCCGCGAGCGCCGACAACTCGTCCGGCGAATACTTGTAGGAGTTCTCCGTGTGGATGCGCTCGCCCGCGCCGAAGTGTACGTCGAGCCCGAGCGCGCCGACGCGGACGGTCTGCTCGCGCGTGCTCTCAAGGTGCATCTCGACGCGCCCCTCGCGCTCGTCGTAGAGCGCGACGTGGCGGAAGTCTCGCAAAGAAAAGTTCGCGCGCAACTCGCGGTTGATGCGCGCGAGGAGGTTGAGGTTGAAGGCGGCCGTGACGCCGAGCGCGTCGTCGTAGGCCGCTTCGAGCACGCCCGGCTCCTTCTTCAAGTCCGCGCCGAGCAGAACGAGGTCGCCCGCGCGCAGCACGCCGCGCAGACGGCGCAGGAAGTCGCGCGCCTCCGCGCGGTCGAAGTTGCCGACGTTCGACCCGAGGAAGAGGACGAGGGCGCGGCTCTCGTCCTCCAACCGCGCGCCGAGGCGCGGGAGCGCCGTGTCGTAGTCGGCGGCGTAAGCCTCGACGCTCAAGCCGGCGTAGTCGCCGAGCAGCGCGCTCGCGCTCGCTTCGAGCGCCGCCGTCGAGATGTCGACGGGGACGTAGGTGAGAGACTGCTGCTCGGCGAGCAGCGCCTCGATGATGCGGCGCGTCTTCGTCGCGGAGCCCGAGCCCAGCTCGAAGAGCGTGACGCGGCCCGCGCCCTCGCGCGCCGCTCCGACAATCTCGCGGGCGTGGCGCGCGAAGATTTCGTCCTCGGCGCGCGTCAGGTAGTACTCGGGCAGCAGGCAGATGGCGTCGAAGAGGTGCGAGCCCAGCTCGTCGTAAAAGTATTTCGGCGGCAGAGACTTCCGCGCCGCGCCGAGGCCGCGGCGCACGTCCTCCGCAAAGTCGTCGGCCGCCTCGGCCGTCAGCCTGTGCACGCGCAGGCGCTCGTCGCTCGCGGGATGAGGCATCGTCGGGCTCCCCTTCGTCTCATTCGAGATTGCCTGTATCATAAACCATCGTGTACGCCGCCGCACGGTTGAGCAAGGCCACCGGACGCACAGAACTTTTATGAACGAACAGGCCGAACAGATCGCGTCGCTTTTGGAAGAGGCGCGCGCCGACACGCTCCGCATCTTCGACCTCGCGGACGAGGCCGAGCTGCACCGCAGCCCGGGCTTCGGCTTCCGCCCCGTCATCTGGCACCTCGCGCACATCGGAGTGTTCGAGGGGTACTGGCTGCTGCAAAAGGCTCAGGGGCTGCCCACGCCCGAGCCCGCCTACGAGCGCGTCTTCGACCCCATCCACACGCCGCGCGAGGAGTCGAAGAATCTTCCCGGCCGGCGCGAGATGGAGGACTATCTGGCGCGCGTCCGCGCCGCCTCGCTGCGCTACCTCGCCGGCTTCGACTTTCGAGAGTCCGACCCGCTCAAGTCGGGCGGCTACATCTTCCGACTCGTCCTCGAACACGAGCGACAGCATCAGGAAACGCTCTGTTACCTCGTCCAACTGCTCGACCCGTCGAAGAAGAGGCGGCCGGCCACACGGCAAAGCGCGGCGCACGCGCCCGCGTCGGAAGCTACGAAGGCCGAGGGCGGAACGGTTTTAATCCCGGCCGGCGCGTTCCCAATGGGCGCGACGCCGGGCGGCTTCGCCTACGACAACGAGCTGCCCGCGCGCGAGGTCTTCGTCCCCGCCTTCAGGCTCGACCGGCACCTGACGACCAACGCGCAGTACGAACGCTTCGTCGCCGAGGGCGGTTACGAGCGGCGCGAATTTTGGAGCGAGGAGGGCTGGGGCCGGCGCGAGAAAGAGGGCTGGTCGCACCCGCTCTACTGGCTGCGCGACGGCGCAGGGTGGCGCGAGCGGCTGATGTTTGAGGAGACGGAACTGCGCCCCGAACACCCCGTGACCGGCGTGAGCTGGTTCGAGGCGGAGGCTTACGCGACGTTCGCCGGCAAGCGTCTGCCCACAGAAGCCGAGTGGGAGAAGGCCGCCGCGTGGGACGAGTCCGCGGGCGTCAAACGCCGCTACGCGTGGGGCGACTCCGCGCCCACGGCCGAGGTCTGCAACTCCGGCCTGAACTTCTGGGGCACGACCCCCGCCGGCAGCTTCCCCGACGGCGCGAGCGCCTACGGCTGTCAGGACATGACCGGCAACGTCTGGGAGTGGACTTCGACGCCCTTCGACGCCTTCCCGGGCTTCGAGCCGTTCCCGTACCCCGAATACTCCGAGATTTGGTTCGACGGCGACCACCGCGTCCTCAAAGGCGGCTCGTGGGCCACGGACGCCTCCGTGCTCCGCACGTCCTTCCGCAACTTCTTCCGACGCCACTTCCGCATCGCCTTCGCCGGCATCCGCCTCGCCGAAGACGCCTGAATGCCTGACGACGTTCGTCGTCGCCCGGAGCCTTCACACGGCGTCCGGGTCGAAAGGGTGAGTTGATGGACTCCTGGCCGAAGTACCCGACCGTCTACGAGATCAACGCGTGGGTCTGGCTCGGCGAGTTGAGCCGCGCGCACGGGCGACCGCTGACGTTGGGCGACGTTCCGCAGGCCGAGTTGGAGAGGCTGGCGGGTTACGGCTTCGACGCGCTCTGGCTGATGGGCGTGTGGGAGCGCAGCCCCGGCGCGCGTCGGATTTCGCGCACGCACCCGGCGCTGCTCGAAGAGTACGGGCGCACGCTGCCCGGCTACACGGAAGAGGACGTGGTCGGCTCGCCTTACGCCATCATAGGGTACCGCGTCGCGGCGGAGATGGGCGGTGACGCGGGGCTGGCGCGTCTGCGCGGGCGTCTGCGCGCCCTCGGCCTGCGGCTGGTGCTCGACTTCGTCCCGAACCACATGGCGATAGACCACCCGTGGGTGAACACACACCCAACGCGTCTGGTGCGGGGCGACGAAGCGAGCCTCGGGCGCGAGCCGCAAAACTATTTCCGCGCGGGCGCGTCGGCGCGCGTCTTCGCGCACGGCCGCGACCCTTACTTCGACGGCTGGCCCGACACCGTGCAACTCGACTTCCGCCGCGCCGAGACGAGAGAGGCCGTGACCGAAGACCTCCTCTCCGTCGCGTCGAAGTGCGACGGCGTGCGCTGCGACATGGCGATGCTCGTCACGCGCGAAGTCTTTCTGGGAACGTGGGGCGGCGAGTTCGACACGCCCTCGGCCGAGTTCTGGCCCGAAGCATGCGCAAGACTCAGGGCCGTGCACCCCGACTTTCTCCTGATGGCTGAGGTCTACTGGGAGATGGAGTACGTTTTGCAGCGGCAGGGCTTCGACTTCGCTTACGACAAGCGACTCTATGACCGTCTGCTCGGCGACGACGCCGACGGCGTGCGCGCGCACCTGCGCGCCGGTCTCGACTATCAGGGGCGGCTCGCGCGATTCGTCGAGAACCACGACGAGCGCCGCGCGCAGGAGGCTTTCGGCGCGGCGCGCGCCCGGGCGGCCTCCGCGCTCGCGCTCACGCTCCCCGGCCTCCGTCTGCTGCACGAGGGGCAGTTGGAAGGCCGGCGCACGAAACTCTCCGTCCACCTCGGGAGACGCCCCGAGGAGCCGGCCGACGAGGGCGTCGCGGAGCACTACCGGCGTCTGCTCGCGGCGCTCTCGCACAGCGTCTTTCACGAAGGCGAGTGGCGGCAGGTCGAGCCGCGAGAAGCGTGGGACGGCAACCCGAGCCACCGGCATTTCGTGGCGAGCCTGTGGGCGTCGGGCGAAGCGCTGCGCCTCACCGCCGCCAACCTTTCGGCGGAACGCGCGCAGTGTTACCTGCCGCTCGGGCCGGCCGCGCTCGCGAATCGCGCGTGGCTCCTGCGAGACCTTCTGGGCGGGGCGAGCTACGAGAGGGACGGCGGCGGCCTCCTCACGCCCGGCCTCTATCTGGACGTGCCGGCCTACGGCCACCACCTCTTCGAGATCACGCCCCTCTGAAGTCCGCGGCCGCGGGCGGCGGCCGAATCTCTTCAAATTCCGCGGCGAATTACTCTAAACATTAGGCGCGGCGTCGGCGTATTAGAGGCGAGCCGGGTCACGCCTCGTTCGCGTTAATCAGAAAAAAGAGATTTTTATGAGGACGATCTACACCTTCTACGCCGACGCCGCGCGCATCGCGCTCCAGTCCATCTTCGCGCACAAGCTGAGGGCGTTCCTCACGCTCATCGGCATCATCATCGGCGTGGCGTCGGTGGTCATCGTCGGCGCGGCCATCTCGGGGCTCAACACCTACGTGATGGAGAAGGTGACGGCCATCCTCGGCGTCAACCACTTCATGATCGCGCGCATGGCGCACCAGGGCGAACTCTCCGAGGAGCAGTGGGAGAAGATGAACCGCCGCAACAAGCGGCTTGAGCTGGAAGACTACGAGTGGGTGCGCGACCACTGCGCAGCCTGCGACGAGGTCGGCGCGCAGCTCCAGAACCAGACCGACCTCAAGCAGAACGGCGAAGAGCTGTTCGGCGTCGGCGTCCAGGGCTGCACGCCCAACATGCAGTCGATCGAGGACAAGACCATCGGCGAAGGCCGCTTCTTCCTCAATCAGGAGTACGAGACGGCCGCGATGGTCGCGGTCGTCGGCGACGAGGTGAAGGAGAAGTTCTTCCCCGGCCAAGACCCCATCGGCAAGACCATCAACGTGCGCGGGCTCCCGCTGACCATCGTCGGCGTCGAGGAGAAGCGCGGCTCGATGATGGGCCAGTCGCTCGACAAACACATGTACATCCCGCTCACGGCCTACCGCAAAATCTTCGGGGGCCGGCAGAGCCTGCAGATTCACGGCAAGGCCGAGACGCGCGAGAAGTTCCAGACGGCCATCGAGGACGCGCGCACGGCGCTCCGCAATAAGCACAAGCTGAAGGGGAGCGAGGAGGACGACTTCGGCATCGTCAACACGGGCGACCTCGCGGGCGAGGTCGATTCGCTGACGAGCGGCATCGCGGCCGTCGTCGTCCCGATCACCGCCATCTCGCTCGTCGTCGGCGGCATCGTCGTCATGAACATCATGCTCGTCTCGGTGACCGAGCGCACCTTCGAGATCGGGCTCAGGAAGGCGCTCGGCGCGACGCGCAAGCAGATGCTCTTGCAGTTCCTCATCGAGTCCTCGTTCCTGACGACGTGCGGCGGCATCCTCGGCTTCCTGCTGGCGGTCGGGCTGACGGGGCTCATCTCGGTGCTCACGGGCTGGACGATGACGGTGACGTTCGTCTACGTCATCCTCGCCGTCGGCGTCTCCGGCATCATCGGGATGGTCGCGGGCATCTACCCCGCCTTCAAGGCGTCGCGCCTCGACCCCATCGCCGCGCTGGCGAGGAAGTAAAGTTATGAAGCTGAGAGTGCCAAAGTTCGTCCCCGTCGAAATCTTCCGCATGGCGTTGGATAGCCTGCGGGCGCACAAGTTCCGCAGCTTCCTGACGGTGCTGGGGATCGTCATCGGCGTGGCGGTCGTCATCGTCATCGCCTCGCTGCTGACCGGCGTGCGCCAGTCAATCGTTCAGGTCGTCGAGGAGTTCGGCACCAACAACATCTACGCCTTCCACCTCTCGACGGGGCCGTCTCTGGGCCCGCGCGACGCCGCCGAGCGGCAGCGCAAGCCGCTGACGGCCGAGGACGGCGAGGCCGTCGCGCGCGCGTGCCCGGCCGTGGACATGGTCGCGCCCGACCTCTTCGTCTCGTGGCGGGATTCGACCATCACCTACAAGGGGACGACCTACCGGCGCGGCGGCGTCGAGGGCGTGACGGCGAACTACGCCGACGCCACCAACGTCTCCGTCCGCGACGGCCGCTTCATCTCCGACGCGGACGACAACAACCGGCGCAACGTGATGGTCATCGGCGTCAACGTCGTGGACGCGCTCTTCCCCGGCCGCGAGGATCAGGCCGTCGGCGCCGAGGTCAAGCTCGGCGGCCGCCCGTTCGAGATCATCGGCGTGCTTGAGAAGCGCAAGAACGCCATCTTCGGCGAGAACGACGAGGACAACTCCATCTACATCCCCTACCGCACGGGGCGCGAGGTCTCGCCCAACAGCGAGTACGTCATGCTCGTCATCCGCGCGAGGTCGGGCCAGCTCCCGCAGGCGCTCGATCAGGTGGAGGAGGTCTTGCGGCGGCGGCGCGGCGTGAAGTTCGACCAGCCGAACAACTTCGACCTCGGCACCGCCGACCGGATGGTGCAGCAGTTCGACAAGATAACGGGCATGATCGGCATCTTCGGCATCGCCATCTCTTCGGTCGGCCTTCTGGTCGGCGGCATCGGCGTGATGAACATCATGCTCGTCTCGGTGACCGAGCGGACGCAGGAGATCGGCGTGCGCAAGGCCATCGGCGCGCGCCGCCGCGACATCGTCCGCCAGTTCCTCTACGAAGCGATGACCCTGACCGCGATGGGCGGCATCATCGGCGTCGTCAGCGCCGTCGCCATCAGCAAGCTCATCGCCCTGCTGCTGCCCGCGCTCCCGGCGGCCGTCCCGCTCTGGGCGGTCATCGCCGGACTCCTCGTCTCGATCTTCGTCGGCCTCGTCTTCGGCGTCTGGCCCGCCCGCAAGGCTTCGCGCCTCGACCCGATTGAGTGCCTGCGGTACGAGTAAGGAAGCATTCACATGGATGGACAGGATTAACAGGATTGAGTCATTGATTGATTGAAGAAATGAGCCGATGACTCAATCCTTCAATCCTGCTCATCCTGTCCATCCATGTTAATTCTCTCTTTCGCTACTTCGCCCGCGCGAGGACGGCGTCGCGGCGTCGGCGCGCGAAGTCGAAGAGCGCGGGCTGCTG
>JBEVKV010000166.1:0-73821 GCA_040509515.1 Pyrinomonadaceae bacterium
GTCTCGGGGCCGGACATCGTCCACACCGAGTTCGGCAGCTTCAACCTCGCGCCCGCGCCGGGCGAGCGGCTCATCCCGCTCAACTACGGGACGGGGCCGGCCTTCCTCTCCGTCAACCTGCGGGTCACGAAGAACTACAGCTTCGGCAACGCGCCGGTCATACAGGGCGCGCAGGGCCAGCCCGCCAAGAGGGGCGACAAGCCTTACACCCTGACCTTCTCCGTGGCGTTCCAGAACATCTTCAACCGGAACAACCCGGCCGTGCCCATCGGCAACCTGTCGTCGCCGTTCTTCGGGCTCTCGAACGCCAGCGCGACCGAGGCCGGCTCGGCCAGCCCGAACAACAACCGCCGCATCAATCTCTCCGTGCGGCTATCGTTCTAACGCCGGCCGCTTCATCTGACGCAGAACTACGGCCCCGCCCGCCAAAGACCTCCGGGTTTCCGAACACAGGGTAGACGCCTTTCCATGTCGAAAAACAACATCGAAGCCATCTACGCCCTCTCGCCGATGCAGCAGGGGATGCACTTCCACACCCTGACGGCTCCGGAGTCGGGCGTCTACGTGCAGCAGTTCTGCTGCCGCCTGCGCGGCCCGCTCGACGAGGCGGCCTTCGAGCGCGCGTGGCAGCAGGTGGTCGAACGCCATTCCGTCCTCCGCACGGCCTTCGTCTGGAAGGGGCTGGAGAACCCCATGCAGGTCGTCCACCGGCAGGTGCGGCTCGACATCGAGAAGGACGACTGGAGCGGCGAAGACGGGGCGGCGCAAGGTGAGAAGCTCGCGCGCTATCTGGCCGACGACCGCGCCCGCGATTTCGTCGCCACCCGCGCGCCGCTGATGCGCGTCAGCCTGCTGCGCCTCGGCGAGACCGAGCGCGTGATGGTGTGGACGCATCATCACATGCTGCTCGACGGCTGGTCGCTGCCGCTCCTGCTCGGCGAGCTGTTCGCGCTCTACGGGGCCGAGCGCGGCGGCGCGGAGGCGCGACTGCCCGCGCCGCGCCCCTTCCGCGATTACATCCAATGGATCAAGCGGCAGGACGCGCAGGCCGCCGAGCGCTACTGGCGCGGGCGTCTGGAAGGCGTCGAAGGGCCGACCAAGCTGCCCGTCGAGTCGGTCACGCAGGCGTCGTCGGCCGCCCCCGCCGAGTCCGACTACGTCGAGACACAGCTCCGGTTGACGGCCGACGCGACGCGGCGTTTGAACGAGTACGCCAAGCGGCACCGGCTGACCCTCAACACGCTGGCGCAGGGGGCGTGGGCTTACCTCCTGAGCCGCTACAGCGGGCAGGCCGAGGTCGTCTACGGCACGACCGTCAACGGCCGCCCGACAGACCTCGCGGGCGCGGGCGAGATGGTCGGGCTCTTCATCAACACGCTGCCCCTGCGCGTCGGCGTCGAGCAGCGCACGCCGCTCGTCGAGTGGCTGCGGGACATCCAGCGCCAGCAGGGCGAGAGCGAGCTTTACGCCTACAACACGCTGGCGGACATACAGGGCTGGAGCGCGGTGCCGCGCGGCACGCCGCTGTTCGAGACGATTCTCGTCTTCGAGAACCTGCCCGTCGGCGAGGCCGCGCGGGCCGACCTCCTCGGCCTCTCCGTCGAGCAGGTGCAGCTCGTCGAGCACACCAACTACCCGCTGACGGCCGTCGCGGTTCCCGGCGCAGAGTTGACGCTGCTGCTCTCCTCCGACACGCGGCGCTTCGACGCGGACACGAGCCGGCGCATCCTGCGCCACTGGGCGACGGCGCTCGAAAGCATCGCCGACGAGGCCGCCACCGCCGTCGGCGACTTGCGGCTCCTCACCGCGGAGGAGGGGCGTCAACTGCTCTCGGATTGGAGCGGCGGAGCGCGCCCCTACCCGGCCGACAAGTGCGTCCACCAACTCTTCGAGGAGCAGGCCGCCAGAATCCCCGACCAGCTCGCGGTCGTCTCCGAGACCGAGCAGTTGACCTACCGCGAGCTTAACCGCCGCGCCAACCAACTGGCGCACCTGCTGATCTCTTCGGGCGTCGGCGCGGAGACGCGCGTCGCGGTGTGTCTGGAAAGGTCGCCGCTGATGCTCGTCGGCCTGCTGGGCGTGCTCAAGGCCGGCGGGGCTTACGTGCCGCTCGACCCCAAATATCCCGCCGAGCGGCTGGCCTACATGCTCGCCGACAGCGACGTGCACCTGCTCGTCACGCAGCGGCTGTTCGCCGACGCGCTGCCCGTCCCGCCCGGGGCCGCGCTCGTCCTGCTGGACGACGAGGAGTCGGGCTGCGCGTCACAGCCCGACGACGACCCCGCGCCCCGCGCAGTGCCGGACAACCTCGCCTACGTCATCTACACCTCGGGCTCGACGGGCAATCCGAAGGGCGTCGCCGTCAGGCATCAGGGCGTGGTCAACTACACGACCGTGATGATCGAGCGGATCGGGCTCGGCGAAGCGAGCCGCTTCCTGCAGTTCGCCTCGCTCAGTTTCGACGCCTCGGTCGTGCAGATTTACCCCACGCTGTTGAGCGGCGCGACGCTGGTCACGCACCGCGCCCCGGCCGAAATCCCCAACCTCGACCTGCTCTCGTACTGCGAGGAGCAGGGCGTCACGGTCGTGGACTTGCCGGCGGGCTTCTGGCAGCAGTGGGTCGAAGAGGTGCTGGCGCATAACCGGAAGCTGCGCGCGCAGTTCGAGGTCTACATGACGGGCGGCGACAAGACCTCGCGGCAGACGCTCCACAAGTGGGCCTCGATGTCGCAGGCCAACGCGCTCTTCATCTCCTCTTACGGGCCGACCGAAGGCACGGTCGGGACGACGCTCTTCACCACGACGCGCGACGAAGTCCTCAACGGTCAGGCGAGCGACGTGAGCATGGGCCGGCCGCTGGCGAACACGCGCGTCTACGTCTTAGACCCGCGGGACTGGCGGCTCGTCCCCGCGGGCGTGCCGGGCGAGCTGTTCATCGGCGGCGCGGGCGTGACCAGAAACTACCTCAACGCGCCGGCGCTGACGGCGGAAAAATTCGTGCCCGACCCCTTCGGCGACGAGCCCGGCGGACGCCTGTACCGGACGGGCGATCTGGTGCGCCCACGGCCCGGCGGCGAGTTGGAGTTTCTCGGCCGGATAGACCAGCAGGTCAAGATCAGGGGCGCGCGCATCGAGCTGGGCGAGGTCGAGGCCGCGTTGAAGGAGCACCCGTCGGTCAGGGAGTGCGTGGCGCTCGTCGGCTCCGACGACGCGGGCGACAAGTATCTGGTCGGCTACCTGACGCTCGACGCTGACGAGACCCCGACGCCGGCCTCGCTGCGGCAGTTCTACCGAAAGCTGCTGCCCGAGCACATGGTGCCGACGGCCTTCGTCGTGCTGGCCGAGATGCCGCTCACGCCGAACGGCAAGGTGGATAAGCAGAAACTGCTTGAGATGGCCCCGGCCGACCCCGTGTTGCCGAACGCTTACGTCGCGCCGCGCACGGCCGTCGAAGAGACGCTCGCGGCCGTCTGGCGCGACGTGCTCAAGGCAGAGCGCGTGGGCGCGCACGATAACTTCTTCGCGCTCGGCGGCCACTCTCTAATCGCCACGCAGCTCATCTCGCGCGTGCGCGACGTGTTCCACGTCGAAGTGCCGCTGGCCTCTCTGTTCGAGCAGCCGACGGTGGCCGAGCTGGGGCGCGTCGTGCAGGAGGCTTTGGGGCGCGGCGAGTTGCAGGGCGTGCCGCCCCTGCAGCGCGAGCCGCGCCCGGCCCTCCTGCCGCTCTCGTACGCGCAGGAGCGCCTGTGGTTCATCGAGCAGTTGGAGGGCGGCACGCCCATCTTCAACCTCATGGGCGTCGTCAACCTCACGGGCCGACTCGACACCGCCGCGCTTGAGCAGAGCCTGAACCGCGTCATCGAGCGGCACGAGTCTTTGCGCACGAAGTTCGGCGCGGTCGACGGCGTGCCCGTGCAGGTCGTGCTCGACGCGCGGCCCATCTCGGTGGCCTTCGCGCCGTCGGAGGCGGCGACGGACGACGAGCGGCAAGCCGTCGTGCGGCAGTCGATTCAGGACGAGGCCGCGCGCCCCTTCGACCTCACGGCCGAGCCGCTGGTGCGCGCCACGCTGCTCGGCTTCGACGAAAGTCACCACACGCTGATTCTGACCGTCCACCACATCGTCAGCGACGGCTGGTCGGTCGGCGTCCTCATCCGCGAGGTCGTGGCGCAGTACCGCGCGCTGGTCGAAGGCCGCCCGGCGGCCGTCGCGCCCCTGCCCGTGCAGTACGCCGACTACGCGCTGTGGCAGAGGAAGTGGCTGGTCGAGCAGACGCTCGAAGGCGAGCTGGCTTACTGGCGCGGGCAGTTGGCGGGCGCGCCGCCCGTGCTGGAACTCCCGCCGGACTTCCCGCGCCCGCCGCGCCAGACCTACGCCGGGGCACAGGAACTGGTCGAGCTTGAGCCGGAACTGCTCGCCGCGCTCAAGAGGCTCGCGCGGCAGGAAGGCACCACGCTCTTCATGGTGCTGCTGGCCGCCTTCAAGTCGCTCATCTACCGCTACCTGCGGCGGGACGACATCGTCGTCGGGACGCCGGTCGCCGGCAGGCAGCAGACCGAGACGGAGTCGCTCATCGGCTTCTTCCTCAACACGCTGGTGCTGCGCACAGACCTCTCGGGCAAGCCCGACTTCCGCACCGTGCTGCGGCGCGTGCGCGAAGTCTGCCTCGGGGCCTACGCGCACCAGAACGTCTCGTTCGAGCGTCTCATCGAGGAGCTACAGCCGGAGCGCGAGCAGAGCCGCTCGCCGCTCGTGCAGGTCATCTTCAACATGCTCAATCTGGCCGAGGAGCAGGTGCAACTGCCCGGCCTGACGATTGAGGGCGTCGCCCCCGACGACCAGTGGTCGAGGTTCGACCTCACGCTCTACGCGGGCGAGCGCGACGGCGTGATGTTCCTCAACGCCGTCTACAACCGCGACCTCTACGCGGCCGAGACCATCCGGCGGCTGCTCAAACATTACGTCAACCTGCTGGGCTCGGTCGCCGAGCGGCCCGAACAGTCTCTCGACTCCGTCTCGTTCCTGACAGCCGAAGAGACCGTGGCGCGCGAGCAGGGCAACCGCGTCCGCCCGCAACAGGCGTTCACGGAGTTCGTGCCGCAGGCCGTCGAGCAATCAATCCCCGAGCGCTTCGAGACGCAGGCCGAACTCTACCCGCAAAAGGTCGCGCTCAAGTCGAGCCGGCACGAACTGACCTATCAGGAGTTGAGCCTTGAGGCCGCGCGCGTCGCCTCGGTTCTGCGGCAGGAGGGCGGGCAGACGGGCGACGGCGTCGCGCTGCTCTTCAACCACGAGGCCCCGCTGGTCGCGGCCATCCTCGGCGCGCTCAAGGCCGGCAAGCAGTACGTGCCGCTCGACCCGACGCACCCGGCGCAACGTCTGGTTGACATCCTCGCCGACGCCGACTGCGAGGCGCTGCTGACCGAGGAGGCGAACCTCCCGCGCGCCGAGCTGCTCGCGCAGAGGCTCGCCGCGCGCGGCGCTCGCCCGCTGCGCGTGCTCAACGTCGAGCGGCTCGGGGAGACGCTGGCGGTCATCGAGCCCGCGCCGAAGGTCTGGCCCGAGGCGCTCGCCTACCTGCTCTACACCTCCGGCTCGACGGGCGCGCCCAAAGGCGTGATGCAGAACCACCGCAACGTGCTGCACCACACGCGCGCTTACACCAACGCGCTCCACCTCAACGCCGAAGACAGGCTGCTGCTCATCGCCTCTTACACGTTCGACGCCGCGGTGATGGACATCTACGGCGCGCTGCTCAACGGCGCGACCCTCTACCTCTACGACCTGAAGCGCGAGGGCTTCGAGGCGTTGGCGGGCTACGTGCGCGAGAGCGGAATTACCGTCCTGCACTGCACGCCGACCGTCTTCCGCCATTTCGTCGCGCACCTCGCGGATGACGAGCGGCTGGAGGGCGTGCGGCTGCTCGTGCTCGGCGGCGAGCAGTCCCACGCGGAAGATTTCGCGGCCTTCAAAAAGCACTTCGCCGAAGGCTGCCTGATGGTCAACGGACTGGGCCCGACCGAATCGACGCTCGCGCTCCAATACTTTCTCGACCACGACTCGGAGCTGCGCCGGCAGACCATCCCGGTCGGATACCCCGTGGCCGACACCGAGCTGCTGCTGCTCGACGAAGAGGGGGAAGAGTCGGGGCTTTACGGCATCGGCGAGATCGCCATCCGCAGCGCGCACCTCGCGCTCGGCTACTGGCGACAGCCGGCGCTGACGGCCGAAGCCTTCCTCCCGGCCGAAGGCGCGCCCCTGAAGCGCCTCTACCGCACGGGCGACATCGGCCGCCGGCTCGGCGACCAGAGCGTCGAGTTCCTCGGGCGCAAAGACTTCCAGATTAAGATTCACGGGCAGCGGGTCGTCTTCGGCGAGATCGAGGCGCGGCTGAGCGCGCTGCCGGAAGTGCAGGCGGCGGCCGTCGTCCCGCAGACCGACGCGGCCGGCGAGCACCAGCTCGTCGCCTATCTCGCCGGGGCTCCTGACGCCGAGCTGCAGACCGCGCTCATCCGCCAGTCGCTGCGCGACACGCTGCCGGAGTTCATGATTCCGAGGGCCTTCGTCGTCCTCGAACAGTTGCCGCTGACGGGGACGGGCAAAGTCAACCGCAAGGCGCTGCCGCCCGTCGACCTCGAACGGCGAGAGAGCGAGCAGGCGCTGGCCGCCCCACGCACGCCCATCGAAGAGATTCTGGCCGGCGTCTGGCGCGACGTGCTGCGCCGGGAGAGCGTCGGCATCAACGACGACTTCTTCGCCATCGGCGGCCACTCGCTGCTGGCGACGCAGGTGGTCAGCCGCGCGGCGCGCAATTTCGGCGTCCACCTCGAACTGCGCGAAGTCTTCGAGCGCCCGACCATCGCGCAGCTCGCCGAAAGGGTTCTGGAGCTTCACCGCCTGAAGACGCGCGGCCACGTCGAGCCGATTCAGCGGGTGCAGCGCGACGGGCCGTTGCCGCTGGCGAACGCGCAGAAGCGGCTGTGGTTCCTTAACCAGTTGGAGCCGGGCAACCCGGCCTACAACATGGCGATGGGCTTCAGCCTGACGGGGCGTCTCGACGAGGACGCGCTCGAATGGTCTCTGAACCAGCTCGTCGCGCGCCACGAGACGCTGCGGACGACCATCGGCACGGACGACGGCCGCCCCTTCCAGTCGGTCGGCGAGCCCGCGCCGCTCTCGCTCAACGTCGTGAGACTGGGCGACACGCCCGAAGAGGAGAGGGAGGCCGCGGCCCGCGAAATCATCAGGCAGGAGGTGGGCCGGCCCTTCGACCTCGCGGCCGGGCCGCTCTTCCGCCACTTGGTCGTGAGCCTCGACGCCGAGCGGCACTTCCTCTGGCTCACGCTCCACCACATCATCTGCGACGGGTGGTCGCTGGGCGTCATCATCCGCGAGCTGATGAGCCTCTACTCGGCGCGCGTCGCGGGGCTCACGCGCCAGCTCCCGTCGCTGCCGATTCAGTACGCCGACTTCGCCGTCTGGCAGAGCCGTTGGCTCCGCGACGAGGCGCTCAAGACCGAGGTCGAGTACTGGAAGGCGCAACTCGGCGAAGACTTCATCGCGCTCAACCTCCCGCTCGACTATCCGCGCTCCGCCGAGATGACGTTCCGCGGCGCGCACCTCAGCCTGAGCTTCTCGCAGGAGCTGACCGACGGCCTCCGGCGGCTGAGTCAGCAACTCGGCAGCACGCTCTTCATGACGGTTCTGACGGCGTGGAAAGTCCTGCTCGCCCGGTACTGCGGGCAGACCGAGATCGTCGTCGGGACGCCCGTCGCCGGGCGCACCGCGCCCGAGACCGAGTCGCTCGTCGGGATGTTCGTCAACACCCTCGTCCTGCGCACGTCGCTCGACCACAACCCGCCTTTCGCCGAAGCACTGCGGCGCGTGAAGAAGGTCTGCCTTGAGGCTTACGCGCATCAGGATTTGCCGTTCGAGGAGCTGGTGAGCATCCTGCAACCGACGCGCGACCTGAGCCGCGTGCCGCTCTTCGAGATCATGTTCAACTGGCTCAGCTTCGCCGAGCGCTCGCAGGACATCGCCGCCACGGCCGGCGGGTTGGCCGAGGCCGGGCTCACGCTCCAGCCGCTGGCGGTCGAGAACAGCTTCTCGAAGTTCGACATGTCCGTCATCCTCGGCGAGCGCCCCGACGGCATGTCGGGCACCATCGAGTTCAACACCAACCTCTTCGCGCCGCAGACCATCGAGCGGCTCATCGCCAACTTCGGCCGGCTGCTCGAAAGCGTCGTCAGAGAGCCGGGCGAGCGCATCAAGCACCTGCCGCTGCTGACCGAGGCCGAGCGCGCCGCCGTGCTCTACGACTGGAACCGGACGGCGGCCGACTACCCGGCGGACTTGTGCGCGCACCAATTCTTCGAGCTTCAGGCGCGGCGCACGCCCGACGCGACCGCGCTCGTCTTCGGTGAGCAGACCCTCAGCTACCGCGCGCTCAACGAGAGCGCCAACCGCCTCGCGCACTACCTGCGCAGGGCCGGCGTCGGCCCGGAGGTCTTAGTCGGCATCTCGCTGGAGAGGTCGCTGGAGATGGTCGTCGCGCTGCTCGGCGTGTTGAAGGCGGGCGGCGCGTACGTGCCGCTCGACGCGGAGTACCCGGAGGCGCGCCTGAACTACGTGGCGGTCGACGCGGGCGTCACGGCGCTGCTCACGACCGAGAGCGTGGCCGCCAAATTCGCCTCGGTCAAGACGAACCTCATCCGTCTGGACGCGGCCGCCGCGGAGATCGCCGCAGAGTCGTCTGAAGACCCGCCGAACCTGACCGCGCCCGACAACCTGCTCTACATGATTTACACCTCCGGCTCGACGGGGCGGCCGAAGGGCGCGATGAACACGCACCGCGGCGTGTGCAACCGGCAGTTCTGGATGCAGCGGAAGTACCCGCTGGAAGCCGGGGACAGCCTCCTGCAGTTGGCCTCGTTCGGATTCGATTTCTCGGTCTGGGAAATCCTCGGCACGCTGGCCGCGGGCGCGCGGCTCGTGATTCCGGAGCCCGGCATCCAACGCGACCCGGCGCGGCTCGTCTCGCTGATTCAGAGCGCGGGCATCACCGTCATTCACTTCGTCCCTTCGCTGCTCAACGCCTTTCTCGCGCAGGAGGGCGTCGAACAGTGCCGCGGCCTGCGGCTCGTGCTGGCCGGCGGCGAGGCGCTGCCGTTCGAGCTTCAGGAGAAGTTCTTCGCGGCGCTGCCGGCGGAGCTGGTCAACCAGTACGGGCCGACCGAGGCGTCCATCGACGTGACCTTCTGGGACTGCGCGCGGGATTCGCAGACGCGCAGGGTGCCCATCGGGCGTCCCAACGCCAACAACCGCGTCTACGTCTTAGACCGGCACTTGCAGCCCGTGCCCGCCGGCGTCGGCGGCGAGTTGTACATCGGCGGCGCGGGCGTAGGGCGCGGCTACTGGTCGCGCCCCGGGCTGACGGCCGAGAAGTTCCTGCCCGACCCGTACGGCGAGCAGCCCGGCGCGCGGATGTACCGCACGGGCGACCTCGCGCGCTTCGCGCAGGACGGCGCGCTGGAGTTTCTGGGTCGCGTCGATCATCAGGTCAAGGTGCGCGGCTTCCGCATCGAACTCGGCGAGATCGAGTCGGCGCTCGCGGAGTGCGCGGCCGTCGCCGAGGCCGCGGTGGTCTTTCGTGAAGAGACGGGCGGCGAGCGGCGCGTGGTGGCTTACGTCGTGCCGCGGCCGGGACACGACTTCAACGTCATGAGTCTGCGCGAAGACCTCGGCCGCAGCCTGCCCGACTACATGATTCCCGCCGCCTTCGTTCGCATGGAGGAGCTGCCGCTGCTGCCGAGCGGGAAGCTGGATCGCAACGCGCTGCCCGCGCCGGGCGGCGGCGGCGGGGCCGAACTCGGCGAAGGCTACGCGCCGCCGACAAACGAGGTCGAAGAGCGGCTGGCGGAAGTCTGGGCCAGCGTCCTCAACATCGAGCGCGTCGGCGTCCGCGACAACTTCTTCGCGCTCGGCGGCGATTCGATTCTGAGCATCCAGATTGTCGTGCGCGCCAAAGAGGTCGGGCTGCACTTCAACCCGCGGCAGATGTTTCAGCACCAGACGATTGCCGAGCTGGCGACCGTCACGTCCTTCAACCCGCCGGTCAGCGCCGAGCAGGGAACCTTGAGCGGCCCCGTGCCGCTGCTCCCGATTCAGCTCGACTTCTTCGAGCGCCGTTTGCCCGAACAGCATCACTTCACGCAGGCGTTGATGATCAACCCCGGCGCGGAGGTGGACGTGGCCGCGACGAGGCGCGCGCTGGAGGCTTTGCTCGCCTTCCACGACGCGCTGCGCATGCGCTTCCGCCACACGGAAGACGGCTGGCAACAGTCCTACGCCGCGGCCGAAGAGCACGACGTGTTCGCCTTCCACGATTTGAGCGACGCGCCGGCCGAGACCGTCGCGGCGACGTTCGCCGAACTCGTGGACGCGGCCCAGCGCAGCCTCGACCTTGAGACGGGGCCGCTCTTCCGCGCGGCGCTGTTCAAGCTCGGCGCGGACAAGGGCTGGCGTCTGCTGCTCGTCGCACACCACTTGGTGGTGGACGGCGTCTCGTGGCGCGTGGCGGCCGACGACTTGTGGAACGCGTACGAGCAGGCGGCGCGCGGCGAGGCCGTCGACCTCGGCCAGAAGACCAGCTCTTACCGGCAGTGGGCCGCGAAGCTGCGCGAGGCGCGGCCCGTGGCCGAGGTGCGCGAGGCGTCCGCGTACTGGTTGCGGCAGGGCGGGCTCAGTCAGGCCCCGTGGCCGGTCGAGCGGCCGGACGGTCGTAACGAAGAGGCGCAGGTCGCGCGCGTCCGGCGCAGGCTGGACGCGGCCGAAACCGCGTCGCTCTTAAAAGACGTGCCGCAGGCTTACGGGTTGCAGATTACGGAGGCGCTGCTCGCCGCGTTCGGCGAGGCCGTGCGCGCGTGGGGCGGGGCCGAGCGCGTGCTAATCGCGGTCGAGAATCACGGGCGCGACGAGCCCGGCGCGGGGCTCGACCTGACGCGCACGGTCGGTTGGTTCACGACCGTCACCCCGCTGCTCGTGGACGTGAGCGGGGCCGAGGCGTTGTGGGAGAGAGTCCGCCGCGGCGGCGCGGGGCTGCGCGGCGCGGTCGAAGCCGGTTGGAGTTTCAGACGCCTTCGGTATCTCGACCCGACGGGGGGCGAGGCCGAGCGCCTGCGGCTCGAATGGGAGCCCGCCGTGAGCCTCAACTATCTCGGGCAGGTGAAGGCGATGGGGCGCGGCGAGCGCGAGTGGGCCGTCGCGGAGGAGAGCGTCGGGGCCGGGCGCAGCGAGCGCGGGGCGCGCCGTTACGAGTTGGATGTTACGCTCGTCGTCGTCAAAGACGAACTGGAAATCACTCTCGCCTACGGCGGCGAACGCTACGGCGCAGAGCGCATGGAGGCGCTGGCCGCGGCCTACGTGTCGGCGCTGCGGCAGATGATAGCGTCGCGCGGCGAAGTCACGCCGGGCGCGGGCGAAGAGCCGGCGCGCGCCGAGTCGCTCGCGCAGTTGAACCAGCAGCAGTGGGACGAGCTGGTCGAAGAAGTCGAGTTTGAATACTGAGGGCGCGGCGGGAGATGCTTATGGACTTTCGTAAATTCAAGCCGCGCCCCGTCAGGCTCTCGGTGGGCGAGCTGGTGCAGGCGAGACAGCTCGAAGACGGGAGGGCGTTGCCCGTGGCGCTCATTCCGTCGCAGCCGGACGTGAGGCTCGCGGAGTGGGCCGCGCAGAGCGTCGGGTTCATCGAAGACCACCTCGGGCGAGCCGGCGCGGTGCTCTTCCGCGGCTTCGGAATCAACACGCCCGAACTCTTCGAGGAGGTCGTCAGGGCCGTCACGCCGCGTCTGCTCACGTACACCGAACGCTCGACGCCGCGCACCGCCGTCGGCGGAGATATTTACACGGCGACCGAGTACCCGGCCGACCGGCAGATTCCGCTGCACAACGAGAACTCTTACTCGCACGCCTTCCCGCGCCGGCTCTGGTTCTGTTGCCTGCAGCCCGCGGAGCGGGGCGGGGAGACGCCGCTCGCGGACAGCCGCGAAGTCCTGCGCCGCCTCGACCCGCAGGTTACGGCGCGCTTCGTCGAGACGGGCGTGATGTACGTGAGGAATTACGGGCAGGGCATCGACCTCGACTGGCAGACCGTCTTCCAGACCTCCTCACGCCGCGCCGTCGAAGAGTACTGCCGCGGGGCCGGCATCGAGTTCGAGTGGAGGGGCGGCGAGCGGCTGCGGACGCGTCAGGTGCGCCCGGCGGTTCAGGTCGCGCCGGAGACGGGTGAGCCCGTGTGGTTCAATCAGGCGCACCTCTTCCACGTCTCGGGTCTGGACAAAGAGGTGCGCGAAGACCTCCTGCGAACCACGGCCGAGGAAGACCTCACGCGGAACGCATTTTACGGCGACGGCTCGCCCATCGCCGAAGAGACGCTCGAAGAGATTCGCCGCGCCTACGTGGAGTGCGCGGTGGCGTTCCCGTGGCAGCGCGGCGACGTGCTGCTGGTCAACAACCTGCTGACCGCGCACGGCCGCAACGCCTTTCAGGGCGCGCGCCGCGTGCTGGTCGCCATGGCCGACCAACAGCTCTCGGCCCCGGCCGGCGAAACCGCGCGCGCCTGAGCTTCCAAACTCTCCGGGTCTACCCACCGAAATAAATCGCACTGCGCTGAAGTCAAGGGGTCTTTAACGTGAAAACACCGGCGAGCGAAAAGGCGCAAAACATCGAGGCCGTCTACCCGCTGTCACCTTTACAGCAGGGCATGATCTTTCACAGCCTCTTTGCCCCCGGCTCGGGCGTCTACATCGAACAACTGAACTGCCGCTTCCACGGCGAGCTAGACGCGGATGCTTTCCAGCGGGCGTGTCAGGCGGTGGTCGACCGTCACGCCATCCTGCGGACGGCCTTCGTCGGCGAGAGTCAAGGCGAGCTGATGCAGGTCGTCGTCAAGCGCGTCAAGCTTCCGTTCGAGCTGCTGGACTGGGGTGGGCTGTCGGACGAGGAGCAGCAATCGAGACTCGAAGAGCTGCAACAGGCCGACCGCGCGGAGGGTTTCAAACTCGCGCGCGCGCCCCTGATGCGGCTGCGTCTCATCCGGCTGGGCGAAGGGCTGCACCACTTCGTCTGGAGCCACCACCACCTGCTGCTCGACGGCTGGTCTGTCCCGCTCGTCATGCGTGAGGTGTTGACGGCTTACGAATCGTTCCGGCGCGGCGCTGCTCCGGCGTGGGCGGAGGCGCGGCCGTACCGGGACTACATCGCGTGGTTGGGGCGGCAGGACATGGCAGCGGCGCGCGGCTATTGGGAGCGGACGCTGGCCGGCGTCTCGGGCGCGACCAGACTCGGGCTCAGTTGGGCGCAGGGCACTGGGCGCGCGGGCGCGGGCGAGCGGCGCGTGCGGCTGACGGCGGAGGAGAGCGAGGTGGTGCGGCGCGCGGCGCAGGCCATGCAGGTCACCGTCAACACCCTCGTGCAGGGTGCTTGGGCCTTGCTGCTGTCGCGTTTGAGCGGCGAGGGCGAAGTGATTTACGGGGTGACGGTGAGCGGGCGGCCGGCGGAACTCGAAGGCGTCGGCGAGATGGTCGGGCTCTTCATCAACAGCCTGCCGGCGCGCGTGAGGGTCGAGCCGGAATGGGAGGTGGGCGAGTGGCTGCGCGGGTTACAGGCGGCGCAGGCCGAGGGGCGGCAGTACGAATACAGCCCGCTGCAGGAGGTGCAGAGGTGGGCGGGCGTGGGAGGCGGGGCGCGACTGTTCGAGAGCCTCGTCGTCTTTGAAAACTACCCGGTCGAGAGCTTGCTGGAAGAGCAGGCGGGCAGTTTGCAGATTGACGACGTGCGGCTGACCGAGCACACCAACTATCCGCTGACGGTCGTCGCCGAATTGAGAGACCGCCTCGTCGTCCGGCTCAAATACGACGCCTCGCAATACGACGAGGCGACGGTCGACACGCTGCTCGATTACCTCTCGCGCATCGTCACGCAGATGGCCGCCGGCGCGAAGCAAAAGTTGTCGCACGTTACGCTGCTCAACGCGGCCGAGCGCGAGAAGATTTTAGTCGGGTGGAACGCGACCGACGCGGACTACCCGCGGCACCCCTACATACACGAGTTGTTCGCCGAACGGGCCGCGCGGCAGCCCGACGCCGTCGCGCTCGTCTGCGATTCCGTGGAGGTGACTTATCAGGAACTGAACCGGCGCGCCAATCAGTTAGCGCATTACCTGCGCGGCCTCGGCGTCGGCCCCGAGTCGAGGGTCGGCGTCCTGCTCGAACGCTCCGCCGAGATGGTCGTCTCGCTGCTGGCGGTGCTCAAGGCGGGGGCGGCTTACGTGCCGCTCGACCCCGGCTACCCGCAGGAGCGTTTGCGCTACATGATCGAGGACGCGTCGCCGGCCGTCTTGTTGACGAAGGCGACGCTGTTCGGAGACGGCGAAGCGGGCGGGGCGCGGGTCGTTGACGTGGAGCAGGAGTGGGAGCGTGTCAGCGCGTGCGAGGAGGGCGAGCCCGAGACGATGGTGAGCGCCGAGTCGCTGGCCTACCTCATCTATACCTCCGGCTCGACGGGGCGGCCGAAGGGCGCGATGAACACCCACGCGGGGATTCTCAACCGCCTCTGGTGGATGCAGGAGACTTACCAGTTGACGGCCGCCGACAGGGTCTTGCAGAAGACGCCGTTCAGCTTCGACGTTTCGGTCTGGGAGTTCTTCTGGCCGCTGATGTTCGGCGCGCGGCTCGTGGTGGCGAAGCCGGGCGGGCATCAGGACAGCGGCTACCTGCGTGACCTGATTCGGGAGACGGGCGTCACCGTGCTCCACTTCGTGCCGTCCATGCTGCAGGTGTTTGTCGAAGAGGGCGGGGTCGAGCGTTGCGTCAGCATCCGCCAGATCATCAGCAGCGGCGAGGCCCTGAGCGTGAGCCTGCAACAGCGCGTGCAGGAGCTTCTGCCGCGCGCGGAGTTGGACAACCTGTACGGGCCGACCGAGGCGGCCGTGGACGTGACGCGCTGGCGCTGCGTGCGCGCGGGCGGTCGTGCGGTCGTCCCCATCGGGCGGCCGATTGCCAACGTGCAGATGTACGTCCTCGACGAGCGCATGGAGCCGGTGCCGGCGGGCATCCTCGGCGAACTCTACATCGGCGGGGTGAACGTCGGGCGCGGCTACTGGCGGCGCGCGGCCCTCACGGCCGAGCGCTTCGTCCCGCACCCGCACAGCGCGCGCGCGGGCGAGCGCCTCTACCGCACGGGCGACCTCGGCCGCTACCTGAGCGACGGCGAGATCGAGTACGTCGGCCGTGTCGATCATCAGGTGAAGGTGCGCGGCAACCGTATCGAGTTGGGAGAGATCGAAGCCGCGCTCTCGGCTCACCACGGCGTCCGCGAGGCGGTCGTGTGCGTGTCCGATGGTCAGGGTGTCGAGCGGCAACTCGTCGCCTATCTGGTGGCGCGCGCCGCGCCCGGCCCGGCCGTCGAGGAGCTGCGCGAGCACCTGCGCGCGAGGGTGCCGGAATACATGATCCCGGCCCTCTTCGTCGAGCTGCCGGAGATGCCCCTGTCGCCGAACGGAAAGGTTGACCGGCGCAGGCTGCCGGAGCCCGGCCCGGCGCGGCCCGAGCTGGCGCAGGCTTTCGTCGCGCCGAGCACGGAGGGCGAGCGAGCGTTGGCGGAAATCTGGTCGCAGGTCTTAAGGCTGGAGCGCGTCGGCGTCCACGACAACTTCTTCGCGCTCGGCGGCGATTCGATTCGCAGCATTCAGGTGCGCTCGCTGGCGCGCAAGCGCGGCCTCGACTTCACCCTGCCGCAGTTGTTTCAGTCGCCGACGATTCACGCTCTGGCCAGTCTGGCCGCGAGCGGCGACGGGCAGGAAGCGCCGGCCCGCGGCGTCCGGCCCTTCGAGCTAATCTCGGCGGCCGACCGCGAACTACTGCCCGCCTCCGTCGAGGACGCTTACCCGCTGGCGATGTTGCAGTCGGGGATGCTCTTTCACAGCGAGTTCAATCAGGGCACGGCGGCTTATCACAACGTGACGAGCTACCACCTGCGAGCCCCGTTCGACCTTGAGAAGATGCAGGCGGCCGTCGGGCAGGTTTTGGCGCGTCACCCGGCGCTGCGCACCTCGTTCGACCTCTTCAGCTACAGCCAGCCGCTGCAACTCGTCCACCGCGAGGTGTTCGCGCCCGTGCAGGTCGAAGACATCAGGCATCTATCCGAGCCGGAGCAGAAGGAGGTCATCCTCCGCTGGAAGGAGGCCGAGAAGGCGACGCCGTTCGACTGGTCGCGCCCGCCGCTCATCAGGTTCCGTATACACCTGCGCGGCGAAGGGACTTTCCAATTCTCCTTCTCCGAGCATCACGCCATCGTCGACGGTTGGAGCGTGGCGACGATGCTCACGGAGCTGTTCTCCCTCTACTTCTCCGCGGTCGGTCTGAAGGCGGCCCCGCCTCCGCCGCCTCCGCCGCCGAGCCTCGCTTACCGCGACTTCATCGCGCTGGAGCAGGCGGCGCTCGCCTCCGAGGCGACCGAGCAGTTCTGGCTCGGCAAGCTGAAAGAGAGCAGCGCGACGACCATCCCGCGCTGGCCCGCGCGCTACCGGGAGCGAGAGCAGAAGGGCAACCGCTCGATGAGCGTCTCCGTGTCGCCGCAGACCACGCAGGGCTTGAAGCGTCTGGCGCAGGCCACGGGCGCGCCGCTCAAGAGCGTGCTGCTGGCGGCGCACCTGCGCGTCCTCAGCATGCTCAGCGGTCAGGCGGACGTGCTGACCGGGCTGGTCGCCAACGGGCGGCTGGAGGAAGAGGGCGGCGAGCGCGTGCTCGGGCTGTTCCTCAACACGCTGCCCTTCGGCCTCGGCCTGCGCGGCGGGAGCTGGGAAGAGCTGGTGGCCGCCGCCTTCGCCGCCGAGCGCGAATTGTTGCCGCACCGCCGCTACCCGATGGCCCAGCTACAGAGGCGTGTCCGGCGTTCGCAACTCTTCGACACCTCTTTCGACTTCACGCACTTCCACGTCTACCAGAGTTTGATCGAGATGAAAGAGGTGCTGCTCGAATACGACGGTTACGAGGAGACCAACTTTACGCTGACGACCAACTTCGCGCTGAGCCTTGAGACCGATCAGGTCTGGCTCAGCCTCTACTACCTGCCGCGAGAGCTGGCCGCCGAGCAGGTCGAAGCCATCAGCGGCTACTACCTCAACGTCCTGACGGAGATGGCCGAGCGCCCGCACGGACGTTACGAACACTTCTCGCCGCTCAACGAGGCGGAGCGCGAAGAGCTTCTCCTGAAGTGGAACGACACCGCGCGCGGCGACGCGCACGGGCGCTTGATACACGAATGGGTCGCCGCGCAGGCCGCGCGTCAGCCCGACGCCGTCGCACTCGTCTGCCCGCCCCAACGTCTTACCTACGCCGAGCTGAACCGGCGCGCCAACCAGCTCGCGCACTACCTGCGCGGGCTCGGCGTCGGCCACGAATCGAGAGTCGGCGTGCTGCTCGAACGCTCGGCGGAGATGGTCGTCTCGCTGCTCGCCGTCTTGAAGGCGGGTGCGGCCTACGTGCCGCTCGACCCGGAGTATCCGCGCGAGCGCCTGCGCTACATGATCGAGGACGCGGGGCTCTCGGTCTTGTTGACGAAGGGCGCGGCGGGCGGACTCGCCGACGAGAGCGGTGCGCGGGTCGTTGACGTGGAGCAGGAGTGGGAGCGTGTCGGCGCGTGCGAGGAGGGCGAGCCCGAGACCGTCGTGAGCGCCGAGTCGCTGGCCTACCTCATCTACACGTCCGGCTCGACGGGGCGGCCGAAGGGCGTGCAGGTCTCGCACGGCGCTCTAATCAACTTCCTCTATTCCATGCAGCGCGAGCCCGGCTTCGAGGCGGACGACTCGCTGATGGCCGTCACCTCTCTCTCTTTCGACATCGCGGGGCTAGAGTTGTACCTGCCGCTGCTCGCAGGCGGCAGCGTCGTCCTCGTCGGCCGTCAAACCGTGACCGACGCCGTGGCGCTGATTCAGGCTTTAGAGGAGCACCGCGTCACCGTCATGCAGGCGACGCCGACCACCTGGCGGATGCTGGTCGAAGCGGGTTGGGCCGGCGACCCCGGTCTGAAAATACTCTGCGGCGGCGAGGCGCTCAGCCTCGACTTGGCCGAAGAGCTGCTCACGCGCGGGGCGAGCGTCTGGAACATGTACGGCCCGACCGAGACGACCATCTGGTCAACGGTGCATCGGCTTGAGAAGCATGAGGGCGGCGTCGCCATCGGGCGGCCGATTGACAACACGCAGGTCTTCATCGTCGACGAGCGGATGAACCCTTTGCCGGCGGGCGCGCCCGGCGAGCTGCTCATCGGCGGCGATGGACTCGCGCGCGGCTACCGCAACCGGCCGGACATCACGGCCGAGAAGTTCATCCCGAATCCTTTCGGCGGCGCGGGCGGCGCGCGCCTGTATCGCACCGGAGACCTCGCGCGCTTCCACCCGGACGGGCGTATCGAATGCCTCGGCCGCCTCGACAATCAGGTCAAGGTACACGGCTACCGCATCGAGCTGGGCGAGATTGAGACCGTGCTGATGAGGCACGAGAGAGTGCGCGAGGCCGTCGTCGTCGCGCGCGCCGACGAGCGCGCGGGTCTGGCGCAGGACGAACTCAAGCGGCTCGTGGCCTACGTCATTCCCGACGAACAGACGCCGCCCGACACGAGCGAGCTGCACCTCTATCTGAAAGAGCGTCTGCCCGATTACATGTTGCCGACGGCCTTCGTGAGCCTCGACGCGTGGCCCCTGACGCCGAACGGCAAAGTCGACCGCAAAGCCTTACCCGCGCCGGAGCAGTCGCGGCCCGCGCTCGCCGCGCCGCCCGTCGCCCCGCGCAACGCGCTCGAAGAGAGTCTGGCGGGGCTGTGGTCGCAAGTGCTGGGCGTCGCGGAGGTCGGCGTGTTCGACAACTTCTTTGAGCTAGGCGGCGACTCCATCCTCAGCCTGCAAATCACGGCGCGCGCCCGACAGCAAGGTCTGCAACTGCGCCCCGCGCAGATTTTCGCGCACCCGAACATCGCCGCTCTGGCTTCGGCCATCCACGCGGCGGGGGCGACGCAGGGCGCGGGCGACGAGCGGGCCGCGGCCACGACGGAGGAGTCGCGCTTCTCAATGGCGCGGCTCGACCCGCGGCAACTGGCGCGCTTGAGAAGCGAGTACGAACCCGCCGAGGACATCTACCCTCTGTCGCCGATGCAGCAGGGGATGTTCTTCAACCACCTTTACGAGCCGAGCCTCGGCAGGGGCATTGAGCAGATCGGCTGTCGTCTGGAGGGCGCGCTCGACGTTGCGGCGCTGCGAGATGCGTGGGAGCACGTCGTCGCGCGCCACGACGTGCTGCGGACGGCGGTCGCGTGGGAGGGGCTGAAGAGTCCAGTGCAGGTGGTGGCCGAGCGCGTCGCGCTGACGTGGAACGAACTGGACTGGTCTGACCTGCCCACGCCGGAGCAGGACTCGCGTCTCGCGCAATTCCTCGCCGAAGACCGCGAGCGCGGTTTCGACATCACGAGAGCGCCTTTGATGCGGCTGCATCTCATCCGGCTGGGCGATGGGCTGCACCACTTCGTCTGGAGTCACCACCACCTGTTGCTCGACGGCTGGTCAGTCCCACTCGTCATGCGCGAAGTGCTCACCGCTTACGAGTCGTTTCGGCGCGGCGCGGCTCCGCAGTGGCCCGCGGCGCGGCCCTACCGCGATTACATCGCGTGGTTGGGGCGACAGGACATGGCAGCGGCGCGCGGCTATTGGGAGCGGACGCTGGCCGGCGTCTCCGGCGCGACCAGACTCGGCAACCGCCTACCGCACACCGACGGCGACGAGCGCGCGGGCGAGCGGCAGGTGAGGCTGACGGCGGAGGAGAGCGAAGGCGTGCGGCGCGCGGCGCAGGCCATGCAGGTCACCGTCAACACCCTCGTGCAAGGCGCGTGGGCGGTAGTTCTGGGACGCCACAAGGGCGAGCGCGAAGCCGTCTACGGGGTGACGGTGAACGGGCGTCCGGCGGAACTCGAAGGCGTCGGCGAGATGATTGGACTCTTCATCAACAGCCTGCCGGCGCGGGTGCGAGTCGAGCCCGAGCAGGAAGTCGGGGAGTGGCTGCGCGGGGTGCAGGCGGCGCAGGCCGAAGGGCGGCAGTACGAATACAGTCCTTTGCAGGAGGTGCAGAGGTGGGCGGGCGTGGTCGGAGGCGGGCGGCTCTTCGAGAGCCTCGTCGTCTTTGAAAACTACCCGGTGGAAGAGTCGCTCGGCCGCGACGAGTGGAGTCTCAGGATTTCGCACGTCAGCTACGTCGACCCGCCGCAGGCCGAGTTGATGCTGATGGTCGTCCCCGGCGAGCAGACCCTCATCCGCCTGATGTACCACAAAGGCTTCTTCGCCGACGAGACCGGCGAACAACTTCTCGAACACTTCAGGACGGTGCTGTTGTCCTTCTGCCGGCACACCTCCGGGCGCGTGCGCGACCTTGAGTTCCCGGCCGGCATGGAGCCGCGCCCCCACGCCCCCGCGATGGGCAAGTCTTTCGCCGCCGACGAGTTCTCCTTCGAGGTCGGGTGAAGGACGCGCGCGCCGGGACGGCTTAACCGGCAGCACAGACAAACATAGAAAGGTTACGCCTCGTGATGAAAAAGAGCCGCCTCTTACCCTCGATCTTCGCCCTCCTCGTCTGCCTCTGTTCCGGCGCGCAGGCCGCGTCGCAGGCCGGGGGGACTAAGCTTCGGGTCGAGTACACGGTGAAGGTCGAGAGCCCGGCCGAGCAGGTCTACCGTGCCACGACCGTCGTCAGAAACGTCAACACGCCGCGGCTGCGGCTCGACCTGCCCATGTACCGGCCCGGCATCTACACGACCAACTTTTTCATCAGCAATATCTTCGACATCAAGGTTACGGACGGGGCCGGCAACCCTCTGATGTTCTTCATGCCGCACAAGCAGACGTGGGAGGTCGAGACCGGCCGCGCCCCGGAGGTCAGGTTCTCTTACAGCTACCGCGCGCCGGTGCTCTCCGCCAGTCAGGCTTATCTCGACGGCGACCTCGGCTTCTTCACCGGCGTCCACTTCTTCCCGATGGTGCAGAACCGGCGCGACCTCGCCGCCGCGGTGCGGTTCGAGGTGCCCGCGGGCTGGGCCATCCTCTCGACGTTGAAGGAGACCGGCGACCCGGCGGCCTACACCTCGGCCGACTACGACGCGCTCGCCGATTCGCAGACGATGGTCGGCCGCTTCGACCTCACGAAGTTCGAGGTGGACGGGCAGCCGCGCTACTTCGCGGCCGCGCCCGTCGGCAAATACTCCAAAGCCCGCACCGACGAGATGATCGAAATCCTGACCCGCATCGACAAGGTGCAGACGGCCATCTTCGGCGAGCGCCCCTTCGACAAGTACATCTACTTCTACATCTTCAAGCAGCGCATCGAAGGCTTGGGCCCCGACGGGCTCAACACGCTCCCCGAGATTCAGTCGATGAACTCGCACCTGCACATCGTCCGCCCGAACGACGAAGACTCGCAGCCGGCCCGCCTGCTCGCCTCGGCCAACCATAACTTCTTCCACGCGTGGAACCTGATGCGGATGCGCCCGGCCGAGTACTGGCCGATTGATTACTCGCGCGAGGCCGAGTCGCCGCTCCTGTGGCTGGCGGAGGGCGTGACCCGCTACTACATGACCGTCACGCGGCTGCGCGCGCGCTACGGGACGCGCGACGACTTCATGATGCGGCTCAACGAGGCCGTCGCCGACATCGAGCGGCGGCCGGCGCGGACTTACCTCTCGCTGGCGAACGCCTCCGTGCTCTCGGGCGTCCGTTATCAGGGGACGCTCGCGGCGGATTACTCCTACATCATGGGCGGGCACATCGTCGGGGTGCTGCTCGACCTCTCGATCCGGCACGACACGGACAGCCGCGCCTCGCTCGACGACGTGATGCGACTGCTCTACCAGCAGTCGTACAAGAAGGGACGCGGCTACACGACGGACGACCTGATCCGCGTCGTCAATCAGGTCACGGGGCGCGACTACCGCGACTTCTTCAGGCGTCACGTATGGGGGACGGAGGTGCCGCCCTACGACCAGATTTTGGGGTACGCCGGCTACCGGCTGGAGAAGGTCGTCAACGAGCGCCCGACCCTCGGGCTGGCGCTCGAACAGAAGCCGGAAGGCGTCACGCTGTCGGGCGTGACGCCGGGCTCGTCCGCCGCCGTCGCGGGCTTAGAGCCCGGCGACGTTCTGTTGAAGCTGGGCGACCTCGACATCGCCAAGAACGGTCTGGCGGGGGTGCGCGAGCTGGTGATGAGCCGCAAGGGGCAGAAGGTTCCGGTCGCGGTCAGGCGCGGCGCGGAGGTCAAGCAGACCGAGATGATGATCATCGTGTTGCGCGACGTTGACTATAGGGTGCTCGAAGTGTCGAACTCGACCCCGGAACAGCTCAAGCTCCGCGACGCGTGGCTCAAACAGTGACGCGCGGCCCGGACATCGACCCGCCCGCCGGGCGGCGTGGCCCAAGCCTTCCAGTCGGAAAACTTGCGGGAGACAAGCTCATGGCATTCAGGAAAACACTCGCGGCTTCGCTGCTCGCGGTTCAACTCTTCGCCGCCGCGCCGGCGCGGGCGGACGAGGGGCTCTGGGGGCTCAACGCCGTGCCGGCCGGGGAGATCGAGAAGCGCCACCACGTCAAGCTCGACGACGCGCTGTTGCAGCGCCTGCGCCGCGCGACCGTGCGGCTCGCCAACGGCGGGACGGGGGCTTTCGTCTCGGCCGAAGGGCTGCTGCTGACCAACCAGCACGTAGCGCAGGACTACGTCCAGAAGATCAGCTCGGCGAAGGATAACTACGTGCGCGACGGCTACCTCGCGCGCGAGCCGGGCGCGGAGCTGAAGCTGCCGGAGATCGAGGTGCGCGTCCTCGAACGGCAGGAGGACGTGACGGCGCGCGTCAACGGCGCGGTCAAGGAGGGGATGTCGGCGGGCGAGGCGAATAACGCGCGGCGGCGCGAGAGCGTCCGCATCGTGCAGGAGCGGGACAAGGCCGACGGCCTGACCAGCGACGTGGTCTCGCACTTCAAGGGACTCAGGCACGCGCTCTACTCTTACAAAGTTTACAGGGACGTGCGGCTCGCCTTCATCCCGGAGCGCGAGGTCGCCAACTTCGGCGGCGACGAGGACAACTACCGCTTCCCGAGGTACTGGATGGACGCGGCGCTGCTGCGCGTCTACGAGAACGACAAGCCGCTGCGCACGGAGAGTCATCTCGCGCTGGCCGGCGGGGGCGTGCGAGCGAACGCGCCCGTCATCGTCGCCGGCTACCCGCTGACGACGGAAAGGTATCTGACCGCCGCGCACCTCGAATACCTGACGCGCACCGAGCTGCCGCTCGTCATCAAGCGCCTCAACAGCCAGCTCGCCGCGCTCCGCGCCTTCGGCGCGCTGGGCGAGGCCGAGGCGGTGAGCGTCCAGACGCAAATCTTCGACACGCAGAACACGCTCAAGGCGCTGTCGGGCCGCGTGCAGGGGCTCACGCGCAAGGGCGTCCTCGAACGACGGCGCAAGAGCGAGCAGGCGTGGCGTCAGCAGGTCGCCCGCCAGCCCGGCGGCGAGCGCTTCGAGCACGCCTTCGCCGCCATCGAAAAGGCCCGCGGGGATTTGAACGCCTACGAGGCCGAGCGGCGTCTGTTCGACGAGACGTGGGGTTTCGAGACGGGGCTCTTCCGCGCGGCGCGCGAGCACGTACGGCTGGCGCAGGAGAAGGCCAAGCCCCCGCAGGAACGGCTCGCGGGCTTCGACGACGCCTTCCTCGCCCGCCTCGAAAATCAGGTGGTCTCGGGCGCGCCGAAGAAGAGTAAGTTCGACGAGCTGAGGCTGGCGAGTTCGCTGGCACTTCTGAGGGAGGCGCTGGGCGACGCGCACCCGGGCGTGAAGCTGGCGCTGGCCGGGAAGCCGCCCGCCGAGAGGGCCGCCGAGCTGATGTCGCAGACGCGGCTCGACGACGTGGGCTTCCGCAAGAGTCTGGTCGCGGAAGGCTTGCGCGGGCTGGAGGCGAGCACCGACCCTTTGATCGTCATCGCGCGCTGGGCCGACGCCGAGGCGCTGCGCCTGCGCCGCCGTTATCAGGCGGAGGTCGTGGAGGTCGAGAACGAAAACTACCCGCTCGTCGAGCAGTCCCTCAACAAGCAGCTCGGCGAGGGGCGCTACCCGGACGCCAACTTCACGCTGCGGCTCAGCGTCGGGCAGGTGGCGGGCTACTCCGAGGGCAGTAAAAAACTGCCGCCCTTCACCTACCTCGAAGGGCTCTTCCAGAGGGCGCAGCAGAAGGGCAACAAGTCGCCCTTCCAACTGCCCGAGCGCTGGCTCTCGAAGCGCGCGGAACTCAAGCCTGAGACGCCCTTCAACTTCGTCACCACCAACGACGTGGTCGGCGGCAGCAGCGGCTCGCCCGTCGTCAACGAGCGCGGCGAGCTGGTCGGCATCGTCTTCGACTCGAACGAGCACGCCCTCGTCGGGCGGTACCTGTACGACGGCGAGCGCGGGCGCGCCATCGTTCTGGACGTGCGCGCGCTGCTCGCCGCGCTGCGGCAGGTGTACGGGGCCGGGCCGCTGCTGGCCGAGCTTGGGCGCGGCTGAAGATTCTTATCAAGGGGCCTGTCGCCCGAGACCCGGGGACATGCGGAGACGCGAGTATGAGTGCGGCGAATCAGGAAACGATGGTGTACGACCCCGAATTAATCGAGGAGAAGCTCTACTGGCTGGAGAAGCTGTCGGGGGAGCTTGAGGAGACCTTTCTGCCTCTGGACTACCCGCGCCACCCGATCTATCTGGGCGCGGTCGGGAGCCTGCGCGCGGAACTGCCCGGCGCGCTCTACGCGCGGCTCAAAGCTCTGACCAAAGGCTCGCCCTCCCTGCTCTACGTCACGCTGCTCGCGGCCTACAAGGTTTGTCTCTTCAAATATTCCGGGCGGAGGAGAATCCCCGTCGGCAGCCCGGCCGCGCTCGAAGGCGATTCGACGGAGGCCGTGACGCCGAACGTGCTCGTCATCGTCGACGAGCTAGACCCGCGTGCGAGCTTCGGGCAACTCCTCGTGCAAGTCCGCGCCAACCTCGCGGAGGCTTACCGGAGACAGAGATACCCTTTCGGCTCGCTCGTCGCCGACCTGAAGCGCGAGGGCACGCTGGAGAGGTCGCCGTTCTTCGACAGCGCGCTGCGGCTCGAAGGCATCCACGCGCCGCTGCCCGAGCTGCGTAACGACCTGACCTTACAGTTTGAAGAGACGGGCGAGGGTCTGAGCGTCACGGCGCTCTACAACCAGCAGCTCTTCGAGACGGAGTCGGTCGAGCGTCTCGTCGGCCACCTCCAGAGGGTTCTGGAACAGGCCGCGGAGCAGCCGGGCGTCGCCGTCTCGCGGCTGGCGCTGCTCACGCCGGCCGAGCGCGAGCGGATGCTCGTCGAATGGAACCGGACGGCCGACGCCCGCACCTCTTCGAGCCTGTTCCCGCAGCTCTTCGAGGCACAGGTCGAGCGCACCCCCGAAGCGCACGCCGTCTCCTACGGCGAGGTGCGGCTGACTTACGCTGCGCTGAACGAGAGGGCGAACCGGCTGGCGCACTACCTGCGCGCGCGGGGCGTCGGGCCGGAGGTCAACGTCGGGCTGCTGCTTGAGCGGTCGCCGGAGATGCTGGTCGCCGTCGTCGCCGTCATGAAAGCGGGCGGCGCGTACGTCCCGCTCGATCCGCAGTCGCCGCCGGCGCGGCTGTCGGACGTGCTGGAGGACGCGCGCGTCGAACTGCTCCTCACACAGCAGAGTTTGCGCGAGCGCGTGCCGCAGGGGCTCGACGGCGTGCTGTGTCTCGACGCGGACGCGGGGCAGTTCGCGCGCGAGAGCGTGGAGAACCCGGAGCCCGTGACGGGCCCGGACAATCTGGCCTACATGATCTACACGTCGGGCTCGACGGGTCGGCCGAAGGGCGTGATGGTGACGCAAGGCGGGCTGCTCAACTACCTCCTCTGGGCGCAGCAGGCGTACCCGGTGGCGGGCGGCGAGGCGACGCTCGTCCACACGCCGCTGAGCTTCGACCTGACGGTGACGAGTCTGTTCCCGGCGCTCATCTCCGGCGTAAGGGTCGAGCTGGTTCCCGAGCTGCCCGGCGTGGACGGCCTGCTCGAAGCCCTCTCGTCCCCGCGCCGCTACAGCTTAATCAAGCTCACGCCCTCGCACCTGCAACTGCTCAACCGGCAGGTCGCGGAGCGGCGCGTGACGGCGCAGTGCTGCGCGCTGGTCGTCGGCGGCGAGGCGCTCACGGGCGAGATGGTCGAGCCGTGGCAGCGCGAGTTCCCGCAGACGCAAATCTTCAACGAGTACGGCCCGACCGAGACGGTCGTCGGCTGCTGCGTCCACGAAGTCTCGTTCGCGCAGGCGGCCGACGGGCCGGTGCCCATCGGACGCCCCATCGCCGACACGCGGCTCTACGTCCTCGACGAGTTCGGCGACCCCGTGCCGGTCGGCGTGGCGGGCGAACTCTACATCGGCGGGGCCGGGCTGGCTCACGGCTACTGGCGGCGTCCCGGTCTGACGGCGGTCAGCTTCGTCCCCGACGCGGTGAGCGGGCTGGAGGGCGCGCGTCTGTACCGGACGGGCGACCGCGCGCGCTATCTGCCCGACGGCCAGCTCGTCTATCTGGGTCGCGCCGATACACAGCTCAAGCTGCGCGGCTTCCGCGTCGAGCCGGGCGAAATCGAATATCACCTGCGGCAGTCGGCGGGCGTCGGCGAAGCCTGCGTCGCGCTGAGGAAAGACCAGCACGGGCAGGACAGGCTGGTCGCCTACGTCGTCGCGGACGAGGGGCAGGCCGCCCCGTCGATGCGCGAGCTGCGGCAGTTCTTACAGACGCGGCTGCCCGCGTACATGATACCGGCCAAGCTCGTGTCCTGCGCGAGCCTGCCGCTGACGACGCACGGGAAAGTCGACACGCGCGCCCTGCCCGAGCCCGACTGGGGCGAGGCGGTCTACGGCGGGGAACAGTCGGCCAACCCGACCGAAGAATTGCTGCTCGGCATCTGGCACGATGTGCTTGAAGTCGATGACATCGGCCTCGACGACAGCTTCTTCGACATGGGCGGGCACTCGCTGCTGGCGACGCAGGTGATGTCGCGCGTGCACGAGGTGTGGGGCGTCGAGATCGAACTGCGGACGCTGTTCGAGCAGCCGACCATCCGCCAGCTCGGGCAGTGGCTCGACGAGCGCCCCGGCCGACGCGGCGAGAAGTCTTCGCTGCCCCCGATTGAGCCGCGCCGGCAGACGGGCGGCGGCGCGCCGCTCTCGTACGGACAATACCGCCTCTGGTTCCTCGAACAGCTCGCGCCCGGCGGCTCGCTCTACAACGTCCAGCTCGCCATCCGCCTTCACGGCCCGCTGCGTCCGGAGGCGCTGGAGTGGAGCCTGAACCGCATCGTCGAGCGCCACGAGGTTCTGCGCTCGCGCTTCGTGCTGGAGGAGGCGGGGCCCGTTCAGGTCGTCGAGGAGGTGCGGCCGCTCGGCTTGCAGTTGGAGGACGTGAGCGCACTCGACGCGGAGACGGCGGAGGCGGCGGCCGTCGAAGCCGTCGGCCGCGAGGCCCGGCGCGGCTTCGACTTGCAGGGCGGGCAGTTGCTCCGCGCGCTGGCCGTGCGCTTCTCCGACGAAGACCACCTCGTCTGCCTCACGATGCACCACATCGTCTGCGACGGCTGGTCGACGGCCATCTTCGTTAGCGAAGTCAATCAACTCTACACGGCTTACGTGCGCGGCGAGGCCGCGCCGCTCGCGGAGTTGCCGATTCAGTATGCCGACTACGCCGCGTGGCAGCGCGAGTGGCTGAGCGGTGAGCGCCTGACCACGGAACTCGACTACTGGCGTCGCCAACTGGCCGACGCGCCCGCGCGCCTTGAGCTGCCGACCGACCGGCCGCGTCCGGCCGTCCAGACGACGCGCGGCGCCGTGGTGCGCGAGGTGTGGGACGCCGGCCTCGTGCAGTCCGCGCGCGAGCTGAGCCAACGGCACGGCTCGACGCAGTTCATGACGCTGCTGACCGTCCTCAAAATCCTCCTCTACCGCTACAGCGGTCAGGAAGACATCGTCGTCGGCAGCCCCATCGCCGGGCGGACGCGCCGCGAGACCGAAAACCTCATCGGCTTCTTCATCAACACGCTGGCGCTGCGCAGCCGCGTCGGCGCGGGGGCGAGCTTCGCGGAGCTGGTGCGGCAGGAGCGTGAAGTGTGTCTCGGCGCTTACGCGCATCAGGACGTGCCCTTCGAGAAGCTGGTCGAGGAACTGAACCCGGGACGCGAGCTGAGCCACGCCCCCATCTTTCAGGTGATGCTCACGCTGCACAACATGCCCATCGGGACGCTGGAGATGGCCGACCTCACCTTCAGTCCCGTGGACATCCCCGTTCAGGGGGCGAAGTACGACCTGACCGTCCGGCTGGTCGAAGTCGGCAGCGCGATGACCTGCTCGGTGGAGTACAACGCCGACCTCTTTGAAGAACAGACAATCGAAAGGTTGACGAGACATTTCCGCCGCGTGCTCGGTTCGGTCGTCGCGGAGCCCGACGCCCCCGTCTCACGCCTGCCCCTGCTCGACGAGGGCGAGCGCAGCCAAATCCTCTTCGACTGGAACCGGACGGCCGCAGACTATCCGCGACACACCTCCATCCAGCATCTCTTCGAGGAGCAGGCGCGGCGCAGACCCGACGCCGTCGCCGTCAGGTTCGGCGGGCAGAGCCTGACCTATCAGGAATTGAACGCGCGCGCCGACAGGCTGGCTTCGGAGCTGGCGGCGTACGGCGTCGGCCCGGAAGTCAGGGTCGGTCTGCTCGTCGAGCGCTCGCTGGAGATGGCGGTCGGCCTCGTCGCCATCCTCAAGGCCGGCGGCGTCTACGTCCCGCTCGACCCGCAGTACCCGCGCGAGCGCCTCGCGTTCATGGCGCGCGACGCCGGCCTCGCGCTGACGCTGACGCAGGAAAAGCTGTCGGCCGACCTCACGCAGCAGGGGGCGCGCTGGCTGGCGATTGATATGGAGCGTGCGCCCGGCCCCGAGTCCCCGACACACGATCCCGCGCCGCCGCTCGCGGGCGACAATCTGGCGTACATGATCTACACGTCGGGCTCGACGGGGCAGCCGAAGGGCGTGATGGTCTCGCACCGCAATCTGGTGCACTCGACGGCGGCGCGCGACCTCTTCTACCGCGAGCCGGTCAAGTCGTTCCTGCTGCTCTCGTCCTTCGCCTTCGACAGCTCGGTGGCCGGCATCTTCTGGACGCTCGGCGGCGGCGGGACGCTGGTGCTGCCGTCGCGCGACTTCGAGCGCGACCTCGCGGGTCTGACCGGCCTCATACAGGAGCAGGAAGTCACGCACATGCTCTGCCTGCCGTCGCTCTACTCCTTCCTCCTGCAGCAGCCGGAGGTCGAGCGGCTGCGCACGCTTGAGACGGTCATCGTCGCGGGCGAGGCTTGCCCGCCCGCGCTCGTCGCGCGCCACGGCGAGCTGCTGCCGCGCGCGAAGCTGTTCAACGAGTACGGCCCGACCGAGGCGACGGTGTGGAGCAGCGCCCTTGAGCTTGACGGCGGCGCGGAGCGCGCCACCGTGCCCATCGGCCGGCCGATACCGAACGGACAGCTTTACATCCTCGACGAGCACGGCGAGGTCGCGCCCGTCGGGGTGGCGGGTGAAATCTACATCGGCGGCGGGGGCGTCGCGCGCGGCTACCACCTGCGCCCCGGTTTAACGGCCGGCAAGTTCGTCCCGCACCCCTTCGGCCGCGAGCCCGGCGCGAGGCTCTACCGCAGCGGCGACCTCGGGCGCTTTCTCGCCGACGGCAACGTCGAGTTCCTCGGCCGCGCCGACAACCAGCTCAAGCTCAGGGGCTACCGCATCGAGTTGGGCGAGATCGAGTCCACGCTGGCGGCGCACCCGTCGGTCGCCGCGGCGGGCGTCATCAGCCGCGAGGACGAGCCGGGCAACGCGCGTCTCGTCGCCTATTACGTCGCGGCGGGCGAAGACGGCGCGGCCTCGCCCGGCGAGCTGCGCGCGTACCTGCGCGAGCGTCTGCCCGACTACATGGTGCCGTCCGTCCTGATGCCCGTGCCGGCGCTGCCGCGCACGCCGAACGGGAAATTAGACCGGCGCGCGCTGCCCGAGCCGACCGTCGGGCGCGAGGTGTTGGCGACCGACTTCGCGCCCCCCGCCAACCGGCTTGAGTCTCTCATCGCAGAGACGTGGTCTGAGTTGCTACAGGTCAAAGAGGTCGGCGCCAACGACAACTTCTTCGAGCTGGGCGGCCACTCGTTCCTCATCATTCGCGTCCACGACAGGCTGCAAAAGAGCCTCGCGCGCACGTTCCCGCTTATCAGCGTCTTCGAGCACCCGACGGTGCGGGCCCTCGCGCGCTTCCTACAGGACAAGGCCGCGCCCGAGGAGCCGTCGGAGCTTCCCGAAGAATGGGCGAGCAGGCGCAAAGACGCACTCAGGCGTCGCCGTCAGAGCCAGCGCGACGGCCTCGGCTCGGGTCTCGAATGACGAACCCCACCGACATGCCCGACGAGGGCCGCCGGCCGCACGACTTCGCCGCGAGAATCCTCGCGCTGCCGCCGGAGAGGCGCGCGCTGCTGCTGCAAAAACTCCCGCCGCTCTCCTTCAGCCAGCAGCGCCTGCGCGAACTTGAGTCACGTCACGACGCGGCGGCCAACGTGACGGCGCTGCCCGTGCGGCTCAGCGGCCCGCTCAATCAGGACGCCCTCGCGCGGAGCCTCGGCGAGCTGACCCGCCGCCACGAGGTCTTGCGCACCATCTTTCCCGACATCGACGGCCGGGCCGTGCCCCTCGTGCTGCCGCCGCCGCAGCAACACGCCCTGCCCGTCCGCGACCTGAGCGCGTCCGAGCCCGCGGCGCAGGAGGCGGAGGTCGAGCGCCTCATCACGCGGGCCGGTCAGGAGCGTTTCGCGCTGGAGCGCGGGCCGCTCTGGCGGACAGAGTTGCTGAGGCTCGGCGCGGAGGAGCACGTCATTCTGCTCAGCGCCCATCACATGATCTTCGACGGTTGGTCGACGGGAGTTTTGTTGCGCGAGGTCGGCCTCCTCTACGACGCACTCTGCCGCGGGAGCGAGCCGCGCCTGCCGGGGTTGCCGGCGCAGTACGGCGATTACGCGCGGTGGCAGCGCGAGCTTGCGGAAGGCGAGTCATGGACGCGGCAGGTCGAATACTGGCGCGCACAGTTACACGACCCGCCGCCGCTGCCCGAACTGCCGACCGACTTTCCGCGGCCGTCCGCGTGGCGGACTTCACGCGCCGCGAGCCTGCCACTGTACTTCGACGAGGGAGCTTCGCAGGCGATCAGGAACCTCTGCGCGCGCGAGGGCGTGACGCTGTTCATGGCGGGCGTCGCCGCGCTCGCCGCCTTCCTGCACGCGCGCACGGGTCTGCGAGATTTCGTCGTCGGCGTCCCGCTGGCGGGGCGAACTCTGGCGGCGACCGAAGGCTTGATCGGGAGCTTCGTCAACCTCGCGCTGCTCCGCCTGCGGCTCTCGGAAGAGACGCGCGGCACGGACTTGCTGGCGCGCGCGCGCGACGCGACGCTGGCCGCCTACGAGCATCAGGAGCTGCCCTTCGCACGGCTGCTCGAAGAACTTTTCCCCGGCGAGCAGTACGACAGTTACGGCGTGCGCGGCGGCGCGCCGCTCTTCCGCGTGGTCTTCGACTTCAAGAACACTTCGGGGGCCGCGGCTTTGGAGTTGCCGGGTCTGAAGGTTAGTCTGGTGGAGACGGAAGATAAGATGACCGGGTGCGACCTGTACTTCAAACTCTGGGAGGAGCAACCATCTATCGCCGGCTCGGTTCTATACAACCGTGAGTTGTTTGCCGAGCAGACGGCCGCGCGGATGTTGGACGAGTACCGGCAGGTGCTGGAGCGGCTCGCGGCGCAGCCGAGTCTGAGGCTGTCGGAACTGTACGCGCCATTCGGGAGGAAGTAGGAATGTTAAAAACGTCGAGCTTACTTTGGTGTCATCCTGTCGTGGCCGCCCTTGCCGCCTTCTCTTTCTTCTCTTTCTTCGCCTGCGTCTCGAAAACCAGCGGCGGGCCGGTCGACCCGGCCGAGCCGGCCGCCGGCGCCATCGCCGAAGCGGGCCAGATGACCGTCGCGCGCTCCGTCCACACCTCGACGCTGCTGCGCAACGGGCAGGTGCTCATCACGGGCGGGATGCAGAGAGACAACGTCTATCTCGACACGGCCGAGCTTTACGACCCGCGCACCGGGGGCTTCACGCCCACCGCGGGGAGGATGAACGCACGGCGCGTGGGCCCCGTGGCGCTGCTGCTCGGCGACGGGCGGGTGCTGCTGACCGGCGGCATCAACGAAAGCGGCAGCCTCCGGAGCGCGGAAATCTATGACCCGGCGACCGGCAAATTCACGCCCACGGGCGAGATGGTCAAGCCGCGCGAGGCGCACGCGCTCGTGCCGCTCAAGAACGGCCTCGTGCTCGTGGCCGGCGGGCTCGACGGCCGCCGCGGCGTCGCCGAGGCCGAGCTGTACAACCCGGCCGACGGGACTTTCAAGCTCACCGGGAGCATGACGACGCCCCGCGGCTCGGTCGTCGCCGCCCCGCTGCCCGACGGGCGCGTGCTCGTCTGCGGCGGCACGTCCGACCTCCGGACGGTGCTCGACACGGCCGAGATTTACGACCCCGCGACGGGAACCTTCGCCCCGCCCCTGAAGATGAACCAGCCGCGCTTCAAGTTCGCGGCCAACGCGCTGGCGGACGGGCGCGTGCTGCTGACGGGCGGGGCCATCAACAACGAGTGGAGCGGCCGCCGCCCGTCGGCCGAACTCTTCGACCCGCAGACGGGGAGATTCTCGCCCGCGCGGGATATGAATCAGCCGCGCTTCAAACACACGACGGCGACGGCGCTGCTGCCCGGCGGACGAGTCTTAATCGCCGGCGGCAACAGCCGGATCGAAGTCTTCGACCCGCGGGCCGGGACTTTCAGTCTGCTGCGGGGCGAGTTGGGCGACGAGTTTTTCTTCAACTCCGTGACGGTGCTCGCGGACGGCAAAGTCCTGCTCACCGGCGGCTACTACCCGTCGCGGCAGGGGCCGCCGACGCCGTCGGCGAAGGCGTGGGTGATTACGGTCTCATAGAAGGGAAGGTGAAGGCTGTGAGTGTGACGACGGACGCGTCCATTAAGGCCGAATGTTTGCGGCCCGACGGCCTGCTGCCGCTGGTCGTCGAGCCGACCCGCGGCGGCGTGAGCCTCGTCGCGTGGGCGCTCGAAAATCGCGATTTCCTGCGGCAGCGCCTCCTGCGGCACGGGGCCATCCTGCTGCGCAACTTCGGCGTCACCGAGGTCGAAGACTTCGCGGGGTTCACGGCGGCGGCGGCGAACGAGGTCATGGAGTACCGCGAGCGCTCGTCGCCGCGCCACGCCGTCGGCACGAACATCTACACCTCGACCGATTACCCGGCGAGCCAGAAAATCTTCCCGCACAACGAGCACTCCTACTCGCAACACCTGCCGCTGACGCTCTTCTTCTGCTGCCTGACGCCGGCGCAGCGCGGGGGCGAGACGCCGCTGGCCGACTGCCGCAAAGTCCTCGAACGCATCGCGCCCGAGGTGCGCGAGAAGTTCAGGCGCAAGAAGTGGATGTACGTCCGAAACTTCGGCGACGGGTTCGGGCTCTCGTGGCAGACGGTCTTTCAGACGACCGAGCGCGGCGAGGTCGAAGCCTACTGCCGGCGCAACGCCATCGAGGTCGAGTGGAAGGAGGACAACCGCCTGCGGACGCGTCAGGTGCGCCCGGCCATCGCCACGCACCCGACGAGCGGGGAAGAGGTCTGGTTCAACCACCTGACCTTCTTCCACGTCTCGACGCTGGAGCCGATGATCCGCGACGTGATGCTCGAATCGTTCGCCGAAGAGGACTTGCCCAACAACACCTACTACGGCGACGGCACGCCGGTCGAGCCCGACGTGATGGAGCATCTGCGCGAAGCGTACCTGAAGGAGTTGGTCTCGTTCGGCTGGCAGCAGGGCGATGTCGTGATGCTCGACAACATGCTGACGGCGCACGCGCGCGCGGCCTACGCCGGCCCGCGGCGCGTCCTGTTCGCGATGGCCGACCCGTACACGCGGCGAGACATCTAGCGGCGGAGGAGCCCGAGATGAGGATTAGCGGAGAGATAGAAAGAGTCAGCAACCCTTCGCCCGAGGGGTTTCGGGCGGCCTCGGCCAACTACACGCGCCCCGTGGTCGTCACCGGAGTCGTCGACCGCTGGCCGGCGCAGAACCTCCTCACGCCCGAGTCCATCAAGTCCATGTTCGGCCCCGTCGTGGTCACGGTGCGCGAGAGCGACGACGAGTTCCAATACTTCTGGCAGGGCGGCGCGAAGAGGGAGGTGCCGCTGGGCGAGTACATCGATTTAATCAGCGCGCCCGCGCAGTCGCAACAGCGCCGCCCGCCCTACCTCGGCAACCTGCCTTTCGACCACCCCGGCGTCGCGCGCTACCTCAGCTCGCTGAAGCCGCTCTTCAAGTTCCCGAACTATTTCCCGGGGCTCCGCTACGGCGAGTTCAGGCTGTGGATGGGCGGGGGCGGGCAGCGCTCGACGATTCACAACGACAACTATCACAACCTGAACGCGCAGCTCTACGGCTCGAAGCGGTTCCTGCTCTTCGCCCCCGAACAGTGGGAACGCCTCTACGTCAAAGAGTTGAACCCGACCTGCTGGGCCAGCCCCGTCGACCCGGACGATTTCGACGCCGGGCAGTACGCGCGCTTCGCCGAGGCCGAGGCCGTCGAGGCCACGCTGCAACGCGGCGAGATGCTCTACATCCCGATCTTCTGGTGGCATCAGGCCGCGGCCCAAGAGCTTTCCATCAGCATCAGCATGTTCATGCACACGGCCGTCGAAAGATACTGGGGCGCGGAGAACGCCGCGCCGAACGTCGCTCTCTAGCGTCTCTGCGCTCGCCCCCGAGTCCCGCCTCCTTAAACCCAAAGACTTCATTGCCGCCGCGACGGGCGACTTCTGACGACATGACCTCGAACACTACCGAGCGGAAAAATTCCGTCAACGACCTCATCGCGCGCATCGCGGCCATGCCGCCCGAGAAGCGGAAGCTGCTGCTCGGGCGACTGCCGCCGCTCTCCTTCGGGCAGCAGCGCCTCTGGTTCTTTCAGCAGATGGAGCCGGACGGCGCGCTGAACGTCATCGGGCTGCCGGTGCGTTTGCAGGGGCCGCTCGACGTGCCGGCGCTCGAACGCGCGCTGAGCGAGGTCGTGCGCCGTCACGAAGTCCTGCGTACATGCTTCCCCGTCTTCGAGGGGCGGCCCGTCCAGCTCGTGCTCCCGCCGCAGCCGCTCCCACTGCCCGCGGACGACCTCTCGGGTCTGCCGCCGGAGGCGCGCGAGGCGGAGGTGCAACGCCTCGTCGGCCTTGAAGTCAACCGCGCCTTCGACCTGCAACAGGGGCCGGTCTTCCGCGGGCGTCTGCTGCGTCTCGGCGCGGAAGACCACGTCGTTATCCTGACCGTCCACCACATAGTCTTCGACGGCTGGTCGAGCGGCGTCCTCATCCGCGAAGTCGGGACGCTGTACGCCGCCTTCGCGGGCGGCGCGGCGTCGCCGCTGCCGGAGTTGAGTTTTCAGTATGGCGACTACGCGCGCTGGCAGCGCGAGTGGTTGCAGGACGCATCGGTCGAAGAGCATCTGGACTTCTGGCGGCGTCGCCTGTCGGGGCTGCCGCCGCTGTTGGAGTTGCCGTGGGATCGCCCGCGCCCGGCCGTCCAGACCTTCCGCGGCGGGCACGAGACCGTCGAGCTAGACGGCGCGCTGGCCGACGCGCTCAAGGCGCTGAGCCGCCGCGAAGGCGCGACGCTCTTCATGACGCTGCTCGCGGCCCTCCAGACTTTGCTCTATCGCTACACGGGGCAGACCGACATCCCCGTCGGCAGCCCCGTCTCCGGGCGCACGACCGCCGAGACCGAAAACCTCATCGGCTTCTTCGTCAACACGAGCGTCTTCAGTTCACAGCTTTCGGGACGGCTCAGCTTCCGCGACCTGCTGCGGCAGGTGCGCGAAGACGTGCTCGAAGCCCACGCGCATCAGGAGTTGCCGTTCGAGCGGCTGGTCGAGGCGCTGCAACCGGAGCGCAACCTCTCCTACTCGCCCCTGTTTCAGGTGATGTTCGCGTTGCAGAACGCGCCCACGCAGACCGGACGCCTGCCGGGCGTCGGCCTCTCCATCCTCGAATACGAGACCGACCGCACGCAGGGCTTCGACCTGACGCTCATCCTCATCGAGACCGACCGCGGGCTCATCGGAACTTTTGAATACGATTCGAGCCTCTTCGATGCCGACACCGTCAGACGCTTCATCGGTCACCTCAAGTCGCTGCTGCAAACAATCGCCGCGTCGCCCGACGCGCGGCTCGCGGAGATAGACTTCCTCGACCGCGCCGAGCGCGAGCAGTTGCTCTTCGACTGGAACCGGACGCGCGCCGAATACCCGCGCGACTCTCTCTTCCACCAACTCTTCGAGGCGCAGGCCGCGCGCACGCCCGAGTCCACGGCCGTGAGCTTCGCGGGGCGCGAGCTGAGCTACCGGCAGTTGAACGAGCGCGCGAACCTTCTGGCGCGGACGCTGGTCGCAAGCGGCGTCGGCCCCGAGAGCGTCGTGGCTTTGCTGGCCGAGCGCGGCATCGAGTTGCTGACGGCCATCATCGCGGTCTTCAAAGCCGGCGCGGCCTACCTGCCGCTCGACCCCGTCGCCCCGCCCGCGCGGCAGGCCCAGATCATCGCGCAGAGCCGGGCGTCTCTGCTCCTCGTCGCGGAAGAGTTCGACCGGCCGCTGGCGCAGTCACTCGAACTGTTGCCGGAGGCCGAGCGCCCGCCGGCGCGGCCCATCGCCCCCGCCCTCGCGGAAGAGACGCCGGCGGAGAACCTTCCGCTGCGCGGCGGCCCGCGCAACCTCGCCTACGTCATCTACACGTCGGGCTCGACGGGCGTGCCGAAGGGGGCCATGATCGAGCAGCGCGGCATGGTCAACCACCTCTACGCGAAGGTGCACGGGCTGAACCTGTCGGCCGGCGACGTAATCGCCGAGACGGCCTCGCAGTGTTTCGACATCTCGGTGTGGCAGTTCCTCGCGGCGCTGCTCGTCGGCGGCCGGGTCGAGATTTTCCCAGACGAAGTGGCGCACGACGGCCCGCGCCTTTTGGAAGCGACCGAAGAGCGCGCGGTGACGATTCTGGAGACGGTGCCCTCTCTGCTGCGCGCCATGCTCGACGAGGGCGGGCGTCTGAACGGCCTCTCGCTGAAGGCGCTGCGCTGGATGATTCTGACCGGCGAAGCCCTGCCGCCGGAGCTGTGCCGCCGCTGGCTGGAACTGTACCCGCGCATTCCCGTCCTCAACGCCTACGGCCCGACGGAGTGCTCGGACGACGTGACGCACCACGCCGCTTACGAGCCGCCGCCGCCGGAGGTCGTCCACATGCCCATCGGGCTGCCCATCATCAACACGCAGCTTTACATCCTCGACCGGCACCTGCGGCCGCTCGCCCGGGGTTGTCGCGGCGAGCTGTACGTGGGCGGCGACGGCGTCGGGCGCGGCTACCTGCACGACCCCGCGCGCACCGCCGAACTCTTCGTGCCCGACGCGCTGAGCGGCGAGGCGGGCGCGCGGCTCTACCGCACCGGCGACGCGACGCGGTACCTGCCGGGCGGGACTATCGAGTATCTGGGCCGCGTCGATAATCAGGTCAAGCTGCGCGGCTTCCGCATCGAGCCGGGCGAGATCGAGGCCGCGCTCGCGCAGCACCCGGAGGTGCGCGAGGCGGTCGTCGTGGCGCACGAGAGCGAGGCCGGCGACGCGCATCTGGTGGCCTACGTCGTCCCGACGCTCGGCGGCGCGGCCGAACGCGACGACGCCTCTCAGGCGGCGGCGACGGATTTCGAGGCGAAGCAGGTCGAGAGTTGGCAGGCCGTCTACAACGACGTGTACCGCGAGCAGGCGCGCTCGGAGCTTGACGAGGCGGTGAGCCTGCGCGTCTGGATCAACAGCTACACGGGGCAGCCTTTCCCCGAGGAGGAGATTCTCGAATCGGTCGAGGACGCGGCGCAACGCATCCTCTCCCTGCAGCCTTCGCGCGTGCTGGAAGTCGGCTGCGGGACGGGGCTCATCATGTTCCGCGTCGCCCCTTACTGCGACTACTACTTCGGCACGGACATCTCAAAGGAGGCGCTCCGCCTGCTCGGCCAGCAGATTGAAAAGAGCCGGCAGACGTTGCCCGAAATCAAGCTGGCGGCGCGCGCGGCCGACGACTTCGCGGACATCCCGCCCGACTCCTTCGACGTGGTCGTCATCAACGAAGTCTCGCAGTACCTGCCGAGCGGCGACTACCTGCGGCGCGTCATCGAAGGCGCGTTGCGTGTGGTACGGCCGCGCGGGGCAGTCTTCGTCGGCGGCGTGCGGAGCCTGCCGCTGCTCGAAGCCTTCCACGCCTCCGTGCAGTTGGCCGAAGAGCCCGCGTCGCACAGCGTCGCGCAGTTCCGCCAGCAGGTTCTCAAACGGAGCTTGCAGGAGAAGGAGCTGCTGCTGTCGCCCGACTTCTTCCTCGACCTGCCCGCGCGCCTGCCGCAAATCACACACGTCCACTGCGAGCTGAAAGGCGGCCGCCACCTCAACGAGTTCACGAAGTTTCGCTATGACGCGGTGCTGCGCGTGGGCGCGGAGTTCGAGGACGGGGAAGAGGCCGTCTGGCGCGACTGGCAGGCGGAAGGCATGACAGCGGACTCCTTGAGTCGCGTGCTGCGCGAGGAAGCGCCGGAGCTGCTCTGCTTCGCCAACGTCCCGAACGCGCGGCTCACGGAAGACCTCGCGCTCGCGCGGCTGCTCGACGGTTTCGATAAGCGCTCGACGGTCGGCGAGTTGCGGCAGGCCGTGCGTGAAGAGACGGCGGCCGACGCGCGCGGCGGCGTCGACCCGGCCGAGCTGTGGGACTTGCAGCGTGAGCTGCCTTACGTGGTCAACGTGAGCGCGTTCGGGTTGGACGAGGGCGGGAGCTTCGCGGCGGTCTTCCGCAAGACCTCGGACGCGCGGAAGGTCGTGCCGCTGAGCCCGCCGCGTGAGAAGCGCGCGGGCGTGCGGCGCAAGGGCGCGGCGCACGCCAACGACCCTTCGCGCTGGGCGACGGTCGAGCGGCTCGGCCCGCAGTTGCGCGAGCATTTGCGCGAGCGCGTGCCCGAATACATGCTGCCCGCGGCCTTCGTCTTCCTCCCGCAGATGCCGCTCACGCCGAACGGCAAGCTCGACCGTCGCGCGCTGCCAGAGCCAATCTTCTCATCGGCCGAGAGCGACGGCGCGGCCACGGCCATGCCGCTCTCGATGACGGAGGAGCTGCTGGCCGAGATTTGGACGGAGGTCTTAGGACAAGCCAGAGTCGGGCGCGGCGACAACTTCTTCGCGCTCGGCGGACACTCGCTGCTGGCGACGCAAGTCCTCTCGCGCATCCGCGTCCTCTGGCAAGTCGAACTCCCTTTGCGCGCGCTCTTCGACGCCCCGACGATTGAGCGGCTGGCCGTGCAGGTCGAGTCCGCGCAGCGTCGCGGTCAGGGCTTCGCCGTCAGGCCGCCGCTTCAGCCCGCCGCGCGCGAAGGGGACTTGCCGCTTTCGTTCGCGCAACAGCGGCTCTGGTTTCTGGATCAGTTAGAGCCGGGCAGCTCGCTCTATAACATCCCGGTCGCGCTGCGCCTGAGCGGGAACCTTCGCGTGCCGGAGTTCGAGGCGGCGCTCGGCGAGCTGGCGCGGCGGCACGAGACGCTGCGGACGCGCTTCGTGGTCGAGGGCGAAGAGCCGCGGCAGGAGGTCATGGACGCCGGCCCAATCGGTGTGCGGCTCCACGACCTGCGCGAGCGGCCCGCGCCCGAACGCGAGACGGAGGCGCGGCGCATCATGGCGGAGGAGGCCGCCGCGCCTTTCGACTTGCAGGCCGGCGGGCTGCTGCGCGTCTGCCTGATTCGTCTGACGGAAGAGGAGCACATCATCGTCCTCACCGTCCATCACATCGTCTCGGACGGCTGGTCGATGGGCGTGCTCGTCCGCGAGGTGACGGAACTCTACAGGGCTCAGGTCGAGGGGCGTCCGCCGGCTCTTAAAGAACTGCCCGTGCAGTACGCCGACTTCGCCGTGTGGCAGCGCCGCTGGCTGGCCGAGGGGATGGCCGCGGAGGTCGCCTACTGGCGCGAGCAACTGGCGGGCGCGCCGCCACTGTTGGAGTTGCCGACGAGCCGACCGCGCCCGGCGGTGCAGAGCTTCCGCGGCGCGCTCGAAGGCTTCGAGGTGAGCGGGGAAGTGCGCGAAGGGCTCAGGCGTTTGAGCCGGCGCGAGGGCGCGACGCTCTTCATGGTTCTGCTGGCGGCCTTCAAGACCCTCCTCTGGCGCTACACGGGGCAGACCGAGTTGGTCGTCGGGACGCCCGTCGCCGGCCGGACGAGCGCCGAGCTGGAAGGCTTAATCGGCTTCTTCGTCAACACGCTGCCGCTGCGCACGTCGCTGCGCGCGGCGGACAGTTTCTCGGAGCTGGTCGGGCGCGTGCGCGAGACGAGCCTCGGGGCGTACGCGCACCAGGACTTGCCGTTCGAGAAGCTGGTCGAGGAACTGAACCCGCCGCGCGACCTGAGTTACGCGCCGATCTTTCAGGTCGTCTTCGGGTTGCAGAACGCGCCGATGCCGGAGGCGAGCCTCCCCGAGTTGACCCTGAGCCCAGTGGATGTCGAGCCGGAAACTTCCAAGTTCGACGTGACGCTCTTCATGGTGGCGACGGGCTCGCGGCTGGTCGGAACGGTGGAATACAACTCAGACCTCTTCGACGCCGCTTCGGTCAAGCGGATGGTCGGTCACTTCCAGAACGTCCTCGAAGCCGCCGTGGCTCAGCCTTCGCAGCCGCTCTCGTCGCTGCCGCTGCTCAGCGCCGAGGAGCGGCGTCAACTGCTAATCGGCTGGAACGAGACGGCCGTGGACTACCCGCGCGAGTCGCGCGTCCACGAGCTTTTTCAGGCGCAGGCGGCGAAGACGCCCGAGCGCGCGGCGCTGGTGTTCGAGGGCGAGGAGCTGAGCTACGGCGAGCTGAACGCGCGGGCCAACCGTCTGGCGCGTCTCCTGCAAGGTCTCGGCGTCGGCCCGGAGACGCGTGTCGCGTTGCTGGTCGAACGCTCGCCGGCTTCGGTCGTCGGGCTGCTCGCCATCTGGAAGGCGGGCGGGTGCTACCTGCCGCTCGACGCGCAAACTCCCGCCGAGCGGCTGGCCTTCATGATCGAAGACTCGGGCGCGGAGTTGATTCTGACGCAGTCCTCGCTGGCCGCGGCCCTGCGGCCCGAAAGGGCGCGCGTCGTCGAGCTTGAGCGCGTCGAAGCCGACCTCGCCGCCGAGAGCGCGGACGACCTGCCCGCGCGCCCACGCCCCGGCGAAGTGGCTTACATGATTTACACCTCCGGCACGACGGGCCGGCCGAAGGCCGTCGTCGTCGAGCACGGCCACCTCGTCAACACGCTCGTGTGCAGCCGGCACCGCCACGAAGCGGGGCCGGAGGACGTGATGCCCGTCCTCGCCTCGTTCTCTTTCGACATCTCTCTGTTTGAACTTTTCCTGCCGCTGCTCTCGGGCGGCAAGGGCGTGCTCTACACGCCGGAGGCGATGCTCGACATGGGGGCGTTCACGCGCGGCTTGCAGGAGATGACGCTGCTGCACGTCGTCCCGAGCCTGATGCGGCAGTTGGCCGAAGCGCACCGCAGCGGCGAGGCCGCCGGCGGCTACGAACGTCTGCGTCAGGTCTTCATCGGCGGCGACTGGGTGCCGCCGGATTTGTTGGAGCAGATGCGCGAGATTTTCCCGCGCGCGGAGATACACGTCCTCTACGGCCCGACCGAGGGGACGATCATCTGCACCAGCTATCAGGTGCCGCGCGGGCAGCCGCTTGAGCGCAACTTAATCGGGCGTCCGCTCGGGAACGTGCAGCTTCGCCTGCTCGACGCACACGGCAACCCCGTGCCCGTCGGCGTGGCGGGCGAAATCTACCTCGGCGGCGCGAGCGTGGCGCGCGGCTACCTGAACCGCGACGAGCTGACACGCGAGCGGTTCGTGGACGTTGACGGCGGGCGCTTCTACCGGACGGGCGACCTGGCGCGCTACATGGCCGACGGCCAGATCGAGTTCATCGGGCGCACGGACGAACAGGTCAAGGTCAGAGGCTTCCGCATCGAGTTGGGTGAGATCGAGTCCGTGCTGACGCAGCACCCGGGCGTGCGCGAGGCCGCCGTCCTCGCCGTGGCCGACGCGTCACAGGAGAAGCGCCTCGACGCCTACGTCGTGCCCGAGCCCGACGCCGTCCCGACGGGCGGCGAGCTGCGCGGCTTCCTCCAGCCGAAGCTGCCGGAGTACATGATTCCTTCGAGCTTCAAGCTGCTCGACGCGCTGCCGCTCACGCCGCACGGCAAAGTCAACCGCCGCGCCCTCGCCGGCTTGAGCGCCTCGCAGTTGACGACCGGCGCGGAGTTCGTCGCGCCGCGCACCGAGACGGAGAAGGCCATCGCGGAGGTCTGGCAAGAGGTGCTCAGGGTCGAGCGGGTCGGCGCGCACGATAACTTCTTCGCGCTCGGCGGCCACTCGCTTCTGCTCATCCAACTGCTCAGGCGGTTGCAGACCGTCCTCAAGCGCGAGCTTTCGGTCGTCGACCTCTTCAGGTATCCGAGCGTGGGCGCGCTGGCCGCCTACCTCGGCCGGGAGGAGACGGCCGAACCCACCTTCGAGAAGGTGGACGAGAGGGCGCGGCGGCAGAAACAGGCGCTCAATCAGAACCGGCGGCGCCCGCCGAAGGAGGCCAGAATCTCGTGACTTTTCGCGCGCGTCGAAAAGAGTTGGAAGGAGAGTTGGAAAGAGAGTCGGCGCTATGTATGATAGGAAGCCTGTCGTGAAGAAACGGGCGCTTCCGGCCAGTTTCAATCTCCCTACCATGTCGGGACTGAAGTCGGTTTTGCGGCACTCTGCCCCGCCCCCGACGTGCGGTAGCTCTGCCCTCGACAGTCCACAAATAACAAGTGAGCTAAAGCTATGAGTCAGGCGCACGCCGCACTGCCGGACGCGGCGACCGACGAGGTCGTCAGGCTCGGATACGGGGCCGGGACGATTGAGTTCGGCTACGACCCGCACCGCTTCGAGGTGCTGTCGGCGCGCGACGCGCACGCCGAGCCCTTGACCGACGAAGCGCTCTCGGCCGCGATGGACGCGCCCGTCAACTCGCCGCGGCTTGCGGACGTGGTGAGTAAGAGTGATCGCGTCGTGTGCGTGATACCGGACGCGACGCGCGCGGCCGGCGTCGAGCGTGTGCTGGCGCAAGTCTACGCGCGCCTGCGTGGGCGTGGCGTCGCGCCGGAGCGCATCTCATGTCTGGTCGGGGGCGGCATCCACCGCCCGCCGACCGAGCAGGAGATTCGGCAACTGCTCGGCGACGAGTTGGCCGCGCGCGTCACAGTCCACGCGCACCACGCGAGCGAGCCCGACGAGTGCGTCACGCTCGGCACGACGAGCCGCGGCACGCCCGTCGCGCTCAACCGCAGGCTGTTGGAGACGGATCACGTCGTCGTCATCGGCGGCATCACGTTCCACTACTTCGCGGGATTCTCGGGCGGGCGCAAGGGCGTCCTGCCGGGCTGCGCGGCCGAGCCGTCAATTCAGCGCAACCACAAACTCTCTTTCGACGAGCAGACGATGGACAAGCGCGCGGGGGTGACTTCCGGCCGGCTGGAGGGCAACCCGGTGCACGAGGACATGGTCGAGGCCGTGAGCATGTTCGGCCCGTCGTTTCTGGTGAACACGGTGCTGAACGGCGACAACGAAATCGTCGCGGCCTACGCCGGCCACTGGCGCGACGCGCACCTGCGCGGCTGCGCGGAGTACGCGGCGGCGCACACGGTGCCCTTCGAGTCCCGGCGTCCGCTGGTCGTCGTCAGCGCGGGCGGCTCACCGCGCGACCTCAACCTGATTCAATCGCACAAGGCGATGGAGCACGCCTCGCACCTGCTGACCGAAGGCGGCACGATGATCGCCCTCGCCGAGTGCTCGCAGGGGTTGGGCCGCGATGATTTTCTGGACTGGTTCGTCCCCGGCGGCTCGCGCGCGACGGCGCTCAAGCTGATGGAGAACTACAAGGTCAACGGTCAGACCGCGTGGGGCTTGAGGCGCAAGGCGGAACGCTTCCGCCTGATGCTGGTCTCGAAGCTCGACGGCGAGGTGGTTCGCCACATGGGTCTTGAGCCGCACGACTCTCTGGACTCGGCGCTGGCGGCGGCCGGAGACGCGCCGGGCTTCATCATGCCGAGCGGCCTCTCGACGCTGCCGCAACTGCGAACGCCCGCCGCCGGCCCGCAGTAATTTAAAACCGCGAAAATCTTCGTCACTCCGCGCGGCCGTCCGGCCCGCCTGTCCGCCCGTCAGTCTCGGGCACACTTTCTCTCCCCGCGTTTCGGAATAGCATTCAGATCGGAGCCGTAGTCGTCGTGATTATAGAGAACATCATGTCGCTGATCGGTAAGACCCCGCTGGTCAGGCTCAGCCGGGTCATGGGGGACGTGGACATCCGCCTCTACGCGAAGTTAGAGGGGTTCAACCCGGGCGGCAGCCTGAAAGACCGCCCGGCGCTGAAGCTCATCGAGCGCGGCTTCGAGAGCGGGGAGATTAACTCAGAGACGACCATCGTCGAGTCCAGCTCGGGCAATCTGGGAATCGGGCTGGCGCAGGTCTGCGCCTTCTACGGCCTGCGCTTCATCTGCGTCGTCGACACCAAGACGACCCGCAGCAACCTCGACATCCTGCGCGCCTTCGGGGCCGAAGTCAGCGTCGTGACCGAGGCCGACGCGCTCGGCGGCGAGCTGTTGGAGGCGCGCATCGCGCGCGTGCAGACCATCCGCGAGCAGATTCCGAACAGCTACTGGCCCAACCAGTACGCCAACTCAAACAACGCGCTCGCGCACCACGCCACCATGCGCGAGATTTTAGAGGAGCTGGACGACGGCCTTGATTATCTCTTCTGCGCGACCAGCTCGTGCGGGACGCTCAGGGGCTGCGCCGAGTACGCCCTCGACCACAGCCCGCGGACGAAAATCATCGCCGTGGACGCGGCCGGCAGCGCCATCTTCGCGTCCCCGCCGCAGAAGCGCCTGATTCCCGGCCACGGCTCGGCCATCGTCCCGAAGCTGCTCTGCCCCGAGCTGGTTCATCAGTGCGTGCACGTCACGGACTGGGAGTGCGTCGTCGCCTGCCGCCAGCTCGTGCGTCAGGAGAGCCTGCTCGTCGGCGGCTCTTCGGGGGCCGTCCTGACGGCCGTCCGCCGTCTGGCGCCGCAGCTCCCGCCGGGCGCGACCTGCGCGATGATCTTCCCAGACCGCGGCGAACGCTACCTTGACACCATCTATTCGGACGAGTGGGTGCTCAAGCACTGGGAAGCCCTGCCGGTCATCGCCCCCGTCCAACAAGTCGGCACTGCCGTCCAGCAAGTCGGAGTTGAAGCGTGAACAAAACACAAGACCAGCGCGGGATTTCCATCCTCAAGGGCGAAGAGATTGCCACGCTCCTCGGGGGCCGCGAGCAAGAGATTATGGAGCTGGTGCGGGCGGCTTACGAGGCGCACCGCAAAGAGGACAGCTCGCTGCCGCACTCGCTCTTCCTCTCCTTCCCGAAGCAGCCGCGCAACCGCATCATCGCGCTGCCGGCCTATCTCGGCGACGGGTTCGAGGTCGCGGGTCTCAAGTGGATAGCCTCGTTCCCGAACAATCTTGAGCTGGGGATGGATCGCGCCTCGGCCGTCTTCATCCTCAACTCGGCGCAGACCGGCCACCCCGAAGCCATCCTTGAGGGTTCGGTCATCAGCGCCAAGCGGACGGCCGCGAGCGCCGCGCTGGCGGCCGGGCACCTGAGCGGCGACGGGGAAGTGAGAGACGCCGCCTTCGTCGGGTGCGGGCTCATCAACTTCGAGATCGCGCGCTTCCTCCTCGCGCGGTTCCCCGCGCTGAAGACCTTCACGCTCTACGACCGCGCGCCGGAGAACGCCGCGCTCTTCGCCGAGAAGTGTCGCGCGCTGGCCCCGCAGGTCGAGGTCTTCACGGCCGGGGGGCTCGAAGAGGCGTTGGCCGCGAGCCGCCTGATCTCTTTCGCGACGACGGCGCTGGAGCCCTTCGTCCACAGCCTTGAGCCGTGCCGGCCGGGCAGCGTCATCCTCCACATCTCGCTGCGCGATTTGGTGCCCGAAGTCATCCTCAAGTGCGTCAACGTCGTGGACGACGTTGACCACGTATGCCGCGCGCGCACCTCGGTCAACCTCGCCGAACAGATGGTCGGCCATCGCGACTTCATCAACTGCACGCTGGCCGACATCACGAGCGGCGCGGTCGCGTCGCCGCACGCCGCGGACTCCGTCACGGTCTTCAGCCCCTTCGGCCTCGGCGTGCTCGACCTGGCCCTCGCCAAGTACGTCAGCGAGCTGGCGCGCGAACACGACGCTGGGCTCGTGCTCAGAGACTTTCTCCCGGCCGCGTGGAGAAACCACAACCCTTAACCATCAACCGACACCACGAAGGAGAACACAGACATGGACGAGCGGGAGGACACAACCACTTACAAGGTGGTCGTTAATCACGAGGAGCAGTACTCCATTTGGCCGGCCGACCGCGAGAACGCGCTGGGCTGGAACGACGCCGGCAAGTCGGGGACGAAGGCCGAGTGCCTCGCACACATCGAAGAAGTCTGGACGGACATGAGGCCGCTCAGCCTGCGCCGGAAGATGGAGGAACAGGCGGCCTCGGCCGAGTCGTAAACGCCGGCCGCGGCGCGCCCCCGCCCATGAAACACAGAGAGTTGGAACAGAGGTCGTCGGGCTGGCTCAGGTGTCTGCGCCCGAAAGAGGACGCGCTCCTGCGCCTCTTCTGTTTCCCATACGCGGGCGGGGGCAGCGCGGCCTACCGCGCGTGGCCGTCGCGCGTGCCGGAGACGGTGGAGGTCTGGGCCGTGCAGCTTCCGGGCCGTGAGAATCGTCTGTCCGAGACTCCTTTCACGGAACTCGGCGCGCTGCTCGCGGCCCTGACCCCGGCGATGCTGCCGGCGCTCGAACAGCCCTTCGTCTTTTTCGGCCACAGTCTGGGCGCGCTCATCAGTTTCGAGCTGACGCGCCGCCTGCGCCGCCAAGCAGGGCCGCAGCCGTTGCACCTGCTCATCTCCGCGCGCCGCGCGCCGCAACTCCACGTCGCGCGCCAGCCCATCCACGCGCTGCCGGACAATCTTTTCAAAGAAGAGATACTCCGGTACTTGGGGACGCCGCCCGAAGTGTTCGCCGACGAGGAGCTGGCGCGCATCTACCTGCCGCTGCTGCGCGCCGACATCGGCCTCAGCGAAACCTACAGGTACGAGGACGAGGAGGCGCTGAGCGTGCCCGTCACGGCGTTCGGCGGGACGCACGACGAGGGCGTCGAGCCCGGCCACCTCCGGGCGTGGTGCGAGCTGACGACCGCGCCCTGCTCGGTTCACATCTTCGAGGGCGGCCACTTCTACCTGCGCGATGCGCAGGCGGCGCTTTTGGAAAAAATCGGCGCGGTTCTGACGCGCACGGCGAACACGCTGCGTCTGAGAGCGAGCGGCATGATCTTCGAGCTGTAGCCCGCATGACCCAGACATCTGAAACGCTGGCGGACGTGCTGCGACGGCGGGCCGAGGGCCAGCCGGAGAGAGTCGCGTACCGCTTTCTTTCGGACGGCGAGGCGGTCGCAGACTCGCTGACTTACGCCGGGCTGGACTTCAGGGCGCGCGTCATCGGGCAGTGTTTGCGCTCCGTCGTCGGCGCGGGCGAGCGCGTCCTGCTGCTCTACCCGCCGGGGCTCGAATACGTCGCCGCGTTCTTCGGGTGCCTCTACGCGGGGGCCGTGGCCGTGCCCGCGTACCCGCCGCGCCTCAACCGTAACGCGCGCCGCCTGCAGTCCGTCGCCGCCGACGCGCAGGCCAGCGTCGCGCTCACCGCGCCGCAGAGTCTGAAGGCGGTCGAAGCACTCTTCGGCGCTCCGGGGCAGACGCCGCTCCGGCGCGTGATAGACACGACGACCCTGCCCGAGCAGTTGGCGCGTGACTGGAGTGAGCCGGACTCCGACCCCGAAGGGCTGGCCCTCATCCAGTACACCTCCGGCTCGACCGGCAACCCGCGCGGCGTGATGCTGAGTCACGCCAACCTTGTGCACAACTCGCGCCTCCTGCAAGGCGCTTTCGGTTACGACGAAGAGAGCCGGTGCGTGAGCTGGCTGCCGATGTATCACGACATGGGGCTCATCGGCGGCATCATGCAGCCGCTCTACGGCGGCTACAGTTGCACGCTGATGTCGCCGACGACTTTTCTACAGAGCCCGCTCCGCTGGCTCCGCGCCATCACGCGCGAGCGCGCGACCATCAGCGGCGGCCCCAACTTCGCCTACGACTTGTGCGTGCAGAAGAGCACGCCGGAGCAGCGCGCTGCGCTCGACCTCGGCAGTTGGGAGGTCGCCTTCAACGGCTCGGAGCCGATTCGTCACGAGACTCTGGAACGCTTCCGCGCGGCGTTCGAGCCTTCCGGCTTTCGCGCGCGGGCCTTCTTCCCATGCTACGGGCTGGCCGAGGCGACGCTGATCGTCTCGGGCGGGCCGAAAGGCTCCGGCCCCGTCGCGCGCGCCGTCAAAGCCGCGCCGCTCGAAAGGCACGAGTTCATCCCCGCCGGCGATGAAGAGGAGGACGCGCGCTCGCTCGTCGCGTCCGGCGCGTGTCTGCCCGGGCAGCAGGTGCGCATCGTCGAGCCGGAGACGCGCCGCCTCTGCGCGGGCGGAAGAGTCGGTGAGATTTGGGTCTCAGGCGGGAGCGTGGCGCAAGGGTACTGGAACAACGTGCCGGCCACGGAGCAGACGTTCCGGGCCGCACTGTCGGAGACGAACGAAGGCCCGTTCCTGCGGACGGGCGACCTCGGCGTCGTGCTCGACGGCGAGCTGTTCGTCACCGGCCGCCTCAAAGACCTCATCATCATCCGCGGCCTCAACTACTACCCGCATGACATAGAGCGCACCGTCGAGAAATGCCACCCGTCTTTCCCCGCGCACGCGGGGGCCGCGTTCGCCGTCGAGCAGGACGGGGCCGAGCGTCTGGTCGTGGTGCAGGAGGTTCGACACCTCCCGCCGGACGCCGGCGAACTTTTCGCGAGCGTGCGCCGCGCCGTCGTCACGGAGCACGGCATCGAGCCGGCCGAGATCGTCTTCGCGCGTTACGGCGACGTGCCGAAAACGTCGAGCGGCAAGATTCAACGGCGGAGCTGTCGCGAAGCCTATCTGGCGGGCACGCTGCGCGTCGTCGGCGCGTGGCGCGGCGATGCGCCGGGCTCGCCGCCGCCGCCCGCGCCGCCGAAAGAGGAGCTTGACGGCGACGCGCTCGAAGGTTGGTTGAGGAGCACGCTGGCGGCGCTCGTCGGCGCGGGCGTCGCGGACTTTCCGGCTGAGTCCGAGGTGGGCTCCGCGGGGTTGGACTCGCTGAAAGCTGTGAGCCTCGTGCAACTGTTGGAGGCGGAGTTGGGCGTCCACCTGTCGCTCTCGAAAGTCATGCAGGGGATGACGCTCGAAGAGCTGGTGCGCGAGTGTCTGGCCCAGTTGCCGCAGGAGGCGGCGCGAAGCGCGGCCTCGCCCGCGGAGCCTCAGAGCCCTACGGCGCGCGAGGGCGAAACACCGCGCGACGGCGAGACGGCGAGCTATCCGCTCTCTTACGGGCAGCTCGGGTTCTGGTTCCTGCATCTGGCGTCGGCCGCCCTGTCGCCGGACAACATCCACATCGCCGCGCGCGTGCGCCAGCCGCTCGACGTTCGCGCGCTGCGCGCCTCCTTCGTCAAGCTGGTTCAGCGCCACGAGGCTTTGAGAACCGCTTACGCGGCGCGGCAGGGTTCCCCGTCTCAACACGCGCGGGCCGAGGCTTCTGACTTTTTTGAAGAAGTGGACGCGGGCGGCTGGGGCGCGGAGCAACTGCGCGAGCGGCTGGGGCGCGAGATTCATCACCGTTTCAATCTGGAAGCCGAGCCGCTCCTGCGCGTCCGGCTGTTTCGTCACGGGGCGACGGAGCACACGCTGCTGCTCGTTATTCACCACAGCGTCGCGGACATGTGGTCGCTGGCGATCATCGCGCGCGAACTGGGCGTACTCTACGAGGCGGAGCAGCGCGCGGCGCACGCCGCGCTGCCGCCGCAAGGGGCGGGCTACAGAGATTTTGTGCGCTGGCAGAGGGAGCTAGTCGGCGGGCCGAGGGGCGAGGAGCTGTGGCGTTACTGGCAGGCGCAACTCTCCGGCGAGCCGCCGACGCTCAACCTGCCGATTGACCGCCCGCGCCCCGCGGTGCAGAGCTTCCGCGGCGCGACCGTCCGCGCCGCCGCGCCGCAAGCTCTCGCAAGCGGCCTCAAAGCACTCAGCGAAAAGAACGGGACGAGCCTGTACGTGACGTTGCTGGCGACCTTCCAACTCCTTCTGCATCGCTACACGGGGCAGGACGAGCAGTTCGTCGGCTCGCCGGTCACGGGACGTACGCGGGCCGGTTGGAACGACGTGGTCGGTTACTTCGTCAACGTCCTTCCGCTGCGCGCGCGCTTCGACGGGCGGGCCTCTTTCGACGAGCTGCACAGGCAGTTGGGGCAGACGGTCTGGGACGCGCTGGAGCATCAGGATTACCCGTTCAACCTGCTGGTCGAGCGTCTGAACCCGAAGCGCGACCTGAGTCGCGCCCCGCTCGTGCAGGCCATGTTCGTCTTTCAGAACATTGAGCTTGAAGGCAACCGCGAGCTGGCCGGCTTTGCGCTGGGCGAAGAAGGGGCGCGGCTTGAGCTGGGCGGGCTGAGTCTGGAATCGGTATTCGTGGAGAAGCAGGCCACGCGCTTCGACCTCACGCTCTTCGTCGCGGACACGCCGCGCGGGTTGAGCTGCGCCGTCGAATACGACGCGGACATCTTCGAGCGCGCGAGCGTCGAGCGGCTGCACGCGCACTGGCTCAACCTGCTCGAAGCCGTCGTCCGCGACCCGGCGCAGTCTCTCCACACACTGCCCTTGCTCGGCGACTCCGAGCGACGCCAACTGCTCGTCGAGTGGAACGAGACATCCGAGCCTCCGCCCGCTGTCCCGCTCGTCCACCGGCGGTTCAAAGAGCACGCGCGACTTCACCCGCAAGACCCGGCCGTGGTCTGCGGCGCGCGGACGTTTACGTACGGGCAGTTGCAGGGCATGGCTTTGAAGGTCGCGCGCCGCCTGCGACGCTGCGGCGTCGAGAGCGAGGCGCGCGTCGGCGTCATGATGCCGCGCGGCGCGTGGCTGGTGGCGGCGCTCCTCGGTGTGCTGGAGGCGGGCGCGGCCTACCTGCCGCTCGACGAACAGTACCCGGCCGAGCGCATCGAGTACATGCTGCGCGACGGCGGCGCGCGTGTGCTCGTGTGTGGGAGCGCGCAGGCCGAGAGGTGGCGTGGGAAGGTCGGGGAAGTGCTGGTGGTAGACGAGGAGGAGGAGCAGGACGCAGCCGGCGCGGGAGAAGAGGCGGGCGGCGCTGACGAAGAGTCGGACGTTTTAGATGAAGCGTCGGCGGCCGCGGCCGGCGGGCGGCTGGCTTACGTCATCTACACGTCGGGCTCGACGGGGCGACCGAAGGGCGTGGCGATTACGCACCGCAGCGCGGCGGTCTTCCTGCAATGGGCCGGGACGCGGTTCACGCCGCGGCAGTTGGCCGGCACGCTCTTCTCGACCTCCATCTGCTTCGACCTGTCGGTGTTTGAAATCTTCGCGCCGCTGAGTTACGGCGGGAAGATTATCGTGGCCGAGAACGCGCTCGAACTGCCGCGGCTGCCCGCCGCCGCGGAGGTCACGCTGCTCAACACGGTGCCCTCGGCGATGGCCGAACTGCTGCGTACGGGGGCGGTGCCCGCCGGCGTCGAGGTCGTCAACCTCGCGGGCGAGGCCCTGCCCGGAACCCTCGTCAGGCAGCTCTACCAACTGCCGGCGGTGCGACAGGTCTTCAACCTCTACGGCCCGACGGAAGACACCACCTACACCACTTGCGAAGCCGTGCCGCGCGAACTGGCGGGCAGCCCCGCCATCGGGCGGCCCGTCGCCGACACGCAGATCTATTTACTCAACGACGCGCTGCAACCTGTGCCGGTCGGGGTCGCCGGCGAGCTGTACATCGGCGGGTGCGGGCTCGCGCGCGGCTACCTCAACCGGCCCGGGTTGACGGCCGAGAAGTTTGTGCCCGACCTCTTCAGCACGCGCGGCGGCGCGCGCCTGTACCGGACGGGCGACCTCGCGCGCTTCCTCGGCGACGGCCGCATCGAATACCTCGGGCGCATCGACCATCAGGTCAAGCTGCGCGGCTTCCGCATCGAGCTGGGCGAGGTCGAGGCCGCGCTGCTCGAACATCCGGCGGTGAGGGCCGCGGCCGTCGAGGCGCGTGCGTTGGACGACCTTGAGAAGCGACTCGTCGCCTACCTCGTCCCGCGGGAGGGGCAGGAGCCTCCGGCGGCGGAGCTTCGCGCGCACCTGAAGACGAAGCTGCCGGAGCACATGCTGCCGCAGCACTACGTGTGGCTGCCGGAGCTTCCCCTGACGCCGAACGGGAAAGTCGACCGGCGCGCGCTGCCCGCGCCGCCGTCGCCGCACGCAGAGGGCGCGGCGGGAAATTACGTCGCGCCCAGAACCGCGACCGAAGAGTTGTTGGCCGGCATCTGGCGCGAGGTCTTGCGCGTCGAGCGGGTCGGCGTCGAGGACGACTTCTTCGAGTTGGGCGGGCACTCGCTGCTCGCCGCGCAGGTCGCTTCAAGAATCAGGGAGACGTGTCAGGTCGAGGTGCCCATCTTCCGCCTGTTCGAGTCGCCCACCATCGCGCGGCTGGCCGAAGTGGTTGACGAGCGGCGCGGGCGGAGCGCGCCCGCCGGCCCGGACGACATCAAGCCCGCCCCCAGAATTACGCGCCGCCTCAAGGTCACGCACGGCGCGGCCGGCGACCGCCCACTCTGATTTTACGGACGAGGGCAGACCGAAGCGCCGCCCCGCACACATCTCGCTCATGTCAAAATCAACGAACGCCCCAGAGGTCTTGAACGAACTGCCCGCGGCGACCGCGGCCGACGTGGAAGCCTACGTCTTCCCGCTCTCTTTCGCGCAGCAGCGCCTCTGGTTTCTGCACCAACTCGCGCCGCACAGCCACCAGTACAACCTGACGGGCGCGCTGCTCCTGAGCGGGCCGCTCAAGGTCGAGGCGCTGGCCGACAGCTTTAACGAAATCGTCCGGCGGCACGAGACGTTGCGCACGGCCTTCGCGCTCGTCGACGGCGAGCCGATGCAGGTCATCGCGCCGCACGCCGCCGTCGAACTCGAAGTCGTTAGCCCCGAGGCGTCGGGAGCGCGCGGCGTTGACGACGCCGAGGTCGGCCGCTGGATCGCGGAGGCGTCGCGGCGGCCCTTCGTCTTATCGCAGTCCCCGCTCCTGCGCGTCGCGCTGCGGCGTCTGGACGCCGACGAGCACCTGCTGCTGGTGACGATGCACCACCTCGTTTCCGACGCGTGGTCTATCGCCGTGCTGGTGCGCGAGCTGACCGCGCTGTACGCGGCCTTCAGCTCCTCCGAGCCGTCGCCGCTCGCGGAGCTGCCGATTCAGTACGCGGACTTCACACTCTGGCAGAAGGAGTGGGTGGAGAGCGGCGCGCCCGCCGAATCGCTCGCGTACTGGCGGCGGCAGTTGTCCGGCCGCCTGCCGACCCTGAGCCTGCACGCGGACAGGCCCCGGCCGCCCGTCCAGACTTTCGAGGGCGCGAGACTCAACTTTGAGTTGACGAAGGACTTTGTCGCGGAGCTGAGCGAGTTGGGCCGGCGCGAGGGCGCAACCCTCTCGATGACTTTCCTCACGGCCTTCCTCGTCCTGCTCCACCGCTACACGGGCGAGGAGGATTTGCTCGTCGGCCTGCCCGTCGCCAACCGCCAGCGGACGGACATTGAAAATCTCATCGGCTTCTTCGTCAACCTGCTGCCGCTACGCGCAGACCTCTCGGGCGACCCTTCGTTCGAGGTGCTGTTGCGGCGCGTGAAGCAGCTTTCGCTGGAGGCGTACGAGCATCAGAGCCTGCCGGTCGAGAAGCTGATCGAAGACCTGCCCGCGGGCCGGAGTCCCGGCCGCACGCAACTGTTTCAGGTGGTCTTCGATCTTCACGAGGCGCTGACGGAAGAGCTGCGTCTGCCGGGCATCGGCGTGCGCCAACTGGAGGTCGATAACGGGACGGCGAAATTCGACCTCGCGCTCTCGCTCGAACGCAGGGCCGAGGGCGTCGGCGGGTATTTCGAGTACAGCACGGATGTCTTCGAGCGCGAGGGCGTCGAAAGGATGCACGCCCACTGGCGCACGCTGCTCGCGTCCGTGCTCCGCGACCCCGCGCTGACGGTCTCGCGACTGCCGCTGCTGAGCGACGCGGAGCGACGCCAACTGCTCGTCGAGTGGAATCAGACCGCGCGCCCCGTGCCCGCCGGCGCGCTCGTCCCGCAACTCTTCGAGGAGACTGCCCGCCGGCATCCGGACAGGCCGGCGCTCGTCTGGGGCGCGCAGACGGTGAGCTACGGCCAGTTGCGCGAGATGGCGACGAAGGTCGCGCGTCGGCTGCGACGTTGCGGCGTCGGGGCGGAGGCGCTGGTCGGCGTGATGCTCGGGCGCGGGCCGGAGCTGGTGGCGGCGCTCCTCGGCGTGTTGAAAGCGGGCGCGGCCTACCTGCCGCTCGACGAACAGTACCCGGCCGAGCGCATCGAGTACATGCTGCGCGACGGCGGCGTGCAGGTGCTCATCTGCGAGGAGGAGGCGGCCGCGAGTTGGAGAGGCAAGGTCGGCGAAGTGTTGACGCCGGCGGAGGCATTTGAAGAGGTCGCCGGTGAAGCCGAGGGGCAGGGGACAGAGGGCGAAGTCGAGAAGATAGAAGGCGAGCGGTTGGCGTACGTCATCTACACCTCGGGCTCGACGGGGCGGCCGAAGGGCGTCGCCGTCCAACACGCTTCGCTGGCGAATCTCGTCCGCTGGCATCAGCAGACCTACGAGGTCGGGCCGGCGGATCGCGCGACGCTGCTCGCCGGGCTCTCGTTCGACGCCGCCGTCTGGGAGTTGTGGCCTTACCTCACGGCCGGCGCGAGCCTCTACGTCCCCGCCGACGAAGAGACGCGCATCTCTCCGGCGCAACTGAAACGGTGGCTCGTCGAAAACGAAATCAACCTCAGCTTCGTGACGACGCCGCTGGCCGAGCAACTTATCGCGGGCGAGTGGCCCGCCGCGGGAAACTCTCTGCGCGCTCTGTTGACCGGCGGCGACCGTCTGACCCGTCACCCGTCGCGCGGCTTTAGCGTCCCCCTCGTCAACCATTACGGGCCGACGGAGTCCACGGTCGTCGCCACGGCCGGGCCCGTCCCCCTCGCCGGCGCGGAAGAGGGACTGCCCTCCATCGGGCGACCCATCGCCAACACACAGATTTACGTCCTCGACCGAAAGATGAACCCGACGCCGGTGGGCGTGACGGGCGAGTTGTACGTGGGCGGGGCGGGGCTGGCGCGCGGCTACTGGATGCGGCCGGGGCTGACGGCGGCGAGCTTCGTGCCCGACCCGTTCTCGGGCGAGCCGGGTGCGCGACTCTACCGGACGGGTGATTTGGCGAGGTACCGGCGCGGCGGGGAGTTGGAGTACGCGGGGCGTGGCGACCGACAAGTGAAGGTGCGCGGGCACCGGATAGAGTTGGGAGAGGTCGAGCGGGTGCTGGAAGAGCGGGAGGGCGTGGCGACGGCGGCGGTGGTGGCGCGGCGCGGGGAAGCGGGCGACGTGCGGCTCGTCGCCTTCGTCGTGCGCGAGCCGGGCGCGGGCGACGGCGCGGGTGCCGGCTCGTGGGATGAGTACGTCCGCGCGCGCCTGCCGGAGGCGATGAGGCCGTGGGTGGTGCGGGAGCTGAGTGAGTTACCGCTGACGGCCAACGGCAAGGTGGACAGGGAGGAGCTTGAGCGCCGCGCACTCGCGGAGCGGCGTGACGAGGCGGAGGCGGGAGCCACGAGGGCGCGCACGACTCTCGAAGAGTTGCTCGTCGGAATCTGGGAGGAAGTCTTGGGCGTGGCGGGCGTCGGCGTGCACGACGACTTCTTCGCGCTCGGCGGCCACTCGCTGCTGGCGACGCAGGCCGTCTCGCGCGTCTCGAAGGCGTTGCAGGCGGAGCTGCCTTTACGCGCGCTGTTTGAAGCGCCCACGGTCGCGGCTCTGGCCGAGCGCATCAATCTGGCGCGCGCCGGCGCGCAGCCTGTCACCAAGCCCATCGCCGCCGCCGACAGAAGCCGGAGCCTGCCGGTCTCGTTCGCGCAGCACAGGCTTTGGTTTCTGGAGTTGTTCCAGCCGGGGAGCAGTCTGTTCCACATGCCCGCGGCGCTGCGACTGGAAGGTCGCCTCGATGTCGAGGCGCTCCGCGAGAGCCTGAATCTGGCGCTGCGCCGTCACGAGATTCTGAGCGCGAAGTTCGCCGTCGAGGACGGGCAGCCGGTGATGCTGCTGCCGCCCGCGCCGCTCGAATTGTCGCTGCCCATCGTCGAACTCGAAAGCCTGCCGCCCGCGGAGCAGGAGGCGGAAGTCAGGCGGCTGGCGACGGAAGAGGCGCACACGGGGTTCGATCTGGTGCAGGGCCCGCTCATCCGCGCGCGGCTGCTCAGGCTGCGCGAAGACTCCCATGTGCTGCTCATCACGATTCATCACATCGTGACCGACGGCTGGTCGATGAACGTCCTGACCGAAGAGGTCGGAGCCGGTTACGCGGCGCTCGCCGCCGGCCGCCGGCCTTCGTTGCCGCCGCTGCCGATTCAGTACGTCGATTACGCCGCGTGGCAGAGAGAGGTCATGCGCGGAGAGTTCCTTGAGCACCTGCTCGGCTACTGGCGCGGGCGTCTGGCGGGCGAGCTGCCCGTGCTCGACCTGCCGCTGGACTTCACGCGCCCGGTGGTTCAGACCTTCAACGGCGCGCGCGCGCCGCTGGCGATTTCGGCGGACTTCACGCGCGAGATGCGGGGCTTCGCACGGCGCGAGGGCGCGACGCTCTACATGATCCTGCTCGCCGCGTGGCAGACCCTCCTGCACCGTTACACCGGACAGGCGGACGTTCTCACGGGCACGCTGATCGCCAACCGCCACCGTCTGGAGACGGAGTCCATCATCGGGTGCCTGATTAACGCGCTGCCGATTCGCACAGACCTCTCGGCCGACCCGTCGTTCGAGCAACTGCTCGAACAGGTGCGCCGCGTCTCGCTTGAGGCTTACGAGCATCAGGACTTGCCCTTCGAGATGCTCGTCGAAGACTTGCAGCTTGAGCGGAATCTGAGCCGCCCGCCGCTGATTCAGGTGATGTTCGGCTTCGAGAACATCGGCCTCGAAGAGTTGCAACTGTCCGGCGTGCAACTGACGCCGGTTCCGGTCGAGACCGACGCCGTCGCGTACGACCTGACGCTGACGCTCGCGGAGAAGGGAGGGCGACTAATCGGCGCGCTCGAATACAACACAGACCTCTTCACGCGCGCCACGGCCGAGCGCATGGCCGGCCACTTCATCACGCTGCTGGAAGCGGCCGTGCGCGACCCTTCGCAGAGAGTCTCGCGCCTCCCGCTGCTGACCGCGGCCGAGCAATCCCAACTGCTGGACGAGTGGAACCGGACGGCGCGCGATTACCCGCTTGAGTTCTGCTTCCATCAACTGTTCGAGCGGCAGGCGGCCGCGACCCCCGACGCCGTGGCCGTGCGGACGGATGAGACTCGCCTGTCGTACGCGGAACTGAACTCGGCCGCCGACCGCGCGGCCGGCGCGTTGCGCGCGCAGGGCGTCGGCGCGGACGAGGTCGTCGTCCTGCTGGCGGAGCGCGGGGCCGACTTCCTCATCGCCATGCTGGCGCTCTTCAAGGCCGGCGGCGCATACCTGCCTTTAGACCCGCGGTATCCGGCGCAGCGCCTCGCCCAAATCATCGCCCGCAGCGGCAGCCGTCTGGCCGTGGCCGCCGGGAAATTAGCGCCGCAGCTTGAGGAGGCGTTGCGCGCCGTGCCCGAACAGTCGCGCCCGCGGACTCTGCTGATTGAAGACTTGCTGGCCGCGCCCACCGAGAATGCGCCCGCCGAGAATGCGCCGACGCGCAGCGGCCCGCGCAACCTCGCTTACGTGCTCTTCACCTCCGGCTCGACGGGCGTGCCGAAGGGGGCCATGATTGAGCAGCGCGGCATGGTCAATCACCTCCTCGCCAAAGTGTCTGACCTCGACCTCAGTCCCGACGACATCGTCGTGCAGAACGCCTCGCAGTGCTTCGACATCTCAGTCTGGCAGTTCCTCTCGGCGCTGCTCGTCGGGGGCTCGGTGCGCATCGTCAACGACGAGGTGAAGCACGACCCGCTGGGGCTGCTCGCGCTGTGCGAGCGCGAGGGCGTGTCCGTGCTCGAAGTCGTGCCGTCGCTGTTGCAGGCGATGCTGGAAGAGGTGTCGAGCAGCGGGCAGACGCCGCCGCGTCTCGCGTCGCTGCGCTGGATGATCGTGACCGGCGAGGCGCTGCCGCCGCCGCTCGCGCGCAGGTGGCACGCGCTCTACCCCGGCATCCCGCTGCTCAACGCCTACGGCCCGACCGAGTGCTCGGACGACGTGACGCACCACGCCCTGACCGCCCCGCCCGAAGAGCATGTGTTGGAGATGCCCATCGGGCGGCCCATCGCCAACACGCGACTCTACGTGCTGGACAAGCATCTGCGCCCCGTCCCCGTCGGCGTGCCCGGCGAGTTGTACGTCGGCGGCGCGGGCGTCGGGCGCGGGTATCTGGGCTCGCCGGGGCGGACGGCGGAAGTCTTCATCCCCGACCCGCTCGGAGACGAGCCCGGCGCGGTCTTGTACAAGACCGGCGACCTCGTTTCGTACCTGCCCGGCGGCGAGCTGCGCTTTCTGGGGCGCGTCGATCATCAGGTGAAGATTCGCGGCTTCCGCATCGAGCTGGGCGAGATTGAGACGGTGCTGCGCCGGCACCCTCTGATCGCGGACGCCGCCGTGCTCGACCACGCGAACGCGGAGGGCGAAAAAGTCCTGACCGCTTACGTGACCACGCAGCAGCAGCCCGCGCGCGACGCGCAGGAGGAGGAGGTCAGCGGCGAGCGAGTCCAGCAGTGGCAGGATGTCTTCGACGGCGTCTACGCCCAGACGGAAGAACTCGCGGACGGCACGCTGAACCTGAGCGGCTGGATCGACTCCTACACCGGCGAGCCGATACCGGAAGAGGAGATGCGCAGTTGGGTCGAGGCGACGGTGGAGAACATCCTCGCCTTGCGGCCGCGGCGCGTGCTGGAGCTTGGCTGCGGCGCGGGTATGCTCTTGCTGCGCCTCGCGCCGCACTGCCAACGCTACTGGGGCACGGACTTCGCCCCGCAGTCGTTGCGCTACCTGAGCGGGCTGCCGGCCTTCAAGGAGCTGCGGGAGACGGACGTTAACCTCTTACAGCGCCCCGCCGACGATTTCAGCGGCCTCGCGCCGGACTCGTTCGACGCGGTCGTGCTCAACTCGGTCGCGCAGTACTTCCCCGGCGTGGACTACCTGCTGCAAGTCCTCAAGGGCGCGGTCGAGGTCGTCGCGCCCGGCGGCTTCATCTACGTCGGCGACATCCGCAACCGCAGGCTGCTCGAAGCCTTCCACCTCTCCGTGCAGGCGCAAAAGGTCGAGCCGGAGATGAGCCGCGAAGAGTTCGCCGCGCACGTCCGCCACCTGATGAGTCAGGAGGACGAGCTGCTGCTCGACCCCGAGTTCTTCTTCGCGCTCAAGGACAGCCTGCCGAAGATCGGCCACGTCGAGATTCGTCCGAAGCGCGGCCGCCATCACAACGAGCTGACGCGCTTCCGCTACGACGTGGTGCTGCGCCTCGGGGAAGTCGAGAAGCCGCCCGACGAAGTGACGCGGCTCGACTGGTGGGAGGCGCGTCTGACCCTGCCGGAGCTTGAGCGCCGGCTCGACGCGGAGCGGCCCGAGGCAATCTTGTTGACGAACCTTCCCAACGCGCGCATCGCCGCGGAAGCGCACGGGCTGCGCTGGCTCGGCGACGAGGGCGCGGGCGAACAGCCGCAAAGCGTCGGCGAGTGGCTGCGCGCGGCGTCCGCGGAGCGCGAGGCCGGAGTCGACCCGGAAGAGCTGCTGGACTTGGCGCTGCGCACGCCCTACGAAGTCGCCCTGAGTTGCGCACGCACCGGCCCCGAAGGCACATTCGAGGCGGCGCTCGCGCGCAGGGACGCGGAGGGTGAAGGGGCGTCCGCCGCGCCGTCTCGGGACGCCCGCGCGGCGTTGTTGTTCGGGGAGCCCGCGCGGAGGCCGTCCGCCTCGTGGGGCAAGTACGCGAACAACCCTTTGCAGGGCGCGGTCGCCTCGACGCTCCTGCCGCAACTGCGTGCCTTCCTCGCGGAGAGGTTGCCGGAGTACATGGTGCCGGCGGTCTTCGTCGCGCTCGAAAGTCTGCCGCTGACGGCCAACGGCAAGTTAGACCGCCGCGCGCTGCTCAAGCCGCACGCCTCGCAGCTCACTCCCGCGTCGCAGCACGTAGCCGCGCGCACGCCCGCCGAGGAGACCGTCGCGCGCATCTGGCAACAGGTGCTCGGGCTCCCGCGCGTCGGCGTGCACGACAAGTTCTTCGACGTGGGCGGCGACTCGCTCAAGATCGTGCGCGTCTTCCGCCTGCTCAACGAGGTCTATCCGAACGTCCTGACGGTCGTCGACCTCTTCAAGCACAGCACGGTCGAGGAGATCGCGGCCGAGCTAGACGGCGCGTCGCAGCAGGCGGCCGGGACGCCCGAGTTACAGGGGTTCGAGTTGTAGGTCGCGGGGGTTCCGGTTGTAGGCGGCGCGGCCGCCGGGCCGAGCGCCTTTCAAGGAAGAGGGTTACATCATGTCAGAGGGCGTCGCCATCATCGGCATTAGCGGCCTGTACCCGCAGGCCGCGGGCGTGGAAGAGTTTTACCGGAACCTCTGCCGCGGCCTCGACAGCGTGAGGCCGATGCCGGAGGAGCGGGCCGCGCAGTGCGGCCTGACCTCTTCGGAACAGAAACGGCTGCTGGCCGCCGTCGAGCGCGTAGACGAGTTCGACCACGAGTTCTTCAACATCTCGCCGAAGGAGGCCGAGTACGCCGACCCGCAGCAACGCTGGCTGCTGCTGCTGGCGTGCGCGGCCATCGAGAACGCCGGCTACAGCCTCGGCGACTTTCGCGGCAGCTCCACGGCCGTCGTCTTCAGCGCGTCGAACGGCGACTACCGGCGGCTCTTCGATTCCGGCCCCGCCGAGCCGACCGCCGTCACCGGCAACCTACAGGCGGCGCTCGCCGGGCGCACGGCCTACGCGCTCGACCTGCAAGGCCCCGCGCTGGTCATCGACACGGCCTGCTCCTCGTCGCTCGTGGCCGTCTACGAGGCGTCGCGCAAGGTGCTCTACGGCGAGGTGGACTACGCGCTGGCCGGCGGCATCAACTTCTTCTTCATGGAGGACAAGTTGGGCGGGGCCGACATCGGCATCATGGCCCCCGACGGGAAGTCGAAAGCCTTCGACGACTCGGCCAACGGCACCGGGTTCGGCGAGGGCGGCGGGGTCGTCCTGCTCAAACGTCTGGACAGCGCCCTCGCCGACGGCGACCACATCCACGCGGTCATCAAAGGCGGCGCGGTCAATCAGGACGGCGGACGCTCGAACGGCCTGACCGCGCCGAGCCCGCAGGCGCAGGCGGCCGTCATCCTCCGCGCGTGGCAGGACGCCGGGGTCGAGCCGGAAACAATCGGCTACATCGAGGCGCACGGCACGGGCACCAAGCTGGGCGACCCGATTGAGATTCAGGGCATCACCGACGCGTTCAGAAAATTCACGGGTCGCAGGCAGTTCTGCCAACTGGGCTCGGTCAAGACCAACATCGGCCACCTCGTCTCGGCGGCCGGTATCGCGGGGCTGACGAAGTGCGTGCTCTCGCTGCGTCATAAACAACTCTTCCCCTCGCTCCACTTCCGCGAGCCGAACGGCCTGATTGATTTCGAGAGTTCGCCCGTCGTGCTCAACACGCAACTGCGCGAGTGGCAGCGGCCGGACGAAGCGACGCCCCTGCGCTGCGGCGTCAGCTCTTTCGGGCTGAGCGGCACGAACGCACATCTGGTTCTGGAGGAGGCGCCGCCGCCCTCGGCCACACCCGCACGCGGCGATTCCGGTGTCGCGCGCGAAGAATTGATCGCGCTGTCGGCGAAGACCCCCGCCGCGCTTCTGCGTTACGTCGAGGGTCTGCGCCGGCATCTTCAAGCTTCGACCGAGTCGCTGGCCGACATCGCCTACACCTTAAACGCCGGGCGCGACGCGCACGCTTTCCGCTACGCCTGCGTCGTGCGCGACAAGGATGAGCTGCTCGACAACCTTGAGGCCGCCGCCGCGCAGGGCGCGGACGGAGGCTGGCACGCGCTGGTCAAACAGGAGCGTCCCGTCGTCTTCCTCTTTTCCGGAGACGCCGCGGCGGCCCCGGACGTGTGCGACGAGCTGGCGCAACGTTACGAGGTCTTCGCCGAACATTACCGCCGGTATCTCGAACACCTCGGCGAGCGGCAGGGCAATCAGGCGACGGCCGTCTGCGGTTTTCAGTTCGCGCTCTATCACCTCTGGCGCTCTCTGCGGCTCGGCACGGACAAGCTGATCGGGACGGGCGCGGGCAACAAGGCGGTGGCCGCCCTGACCGGCCGCCTCACGCTCGCGCAGGCTTTGGAGGAGGCGCTGCGAGAGACGGAGTACGCGCCGCTTAATGCGGAGCGTCTGCGCGCGCTGGTGGCCGAGTTGGCGAAATCCGAAGTGCCGCTCTTTCTGGAGATGGGCGCGGGTGGCTCTCTCTCCGCGGCCGTCGGCGCGTTGACCGCCGACTGGCCCTCTCTCGAAGTAATCCCCGCGCTCGCCGGAGAGTCCGGCGGCAACCTCGCGCACGCGCTCGCGCGACTCTACCTCCGCGGCGCGTCCTTCTCGCTGAAGCCTTTCTATGAAGGGCAGGCGCGCCGCCGCGTGGAGCTGCCGACCTACCCCTTCGAGAAGAGAAGGTTCTGGGTCAGCCTCCCGTCGAGACAGGCCCCGGCGAGCGCGGAGGTTGTGCCCGCGACGAAGGAGCCCGAGCCGCCGCGCGCCGTCCTGCGCGACGAGGACGGCACGGCCGGCGAGCAGCGTCTCGCCTCAATCTGGGGCGGGGTGCTGAGCGTCAGCGAACTCGGGCGTGACGACGATTACTTCGACCTCGGCGGAGACTCTTTAAGCGGCACGCAACTGACCAACGCGATTGCCAAAGAGTTCGGCGTCCGCATAGATTTCGAGGACATCTACACCTACTCCACGATTCGGACGCTGGGGCAGCGCATCGCGGAACTGTCGGCGGCGGCCGAGCCCGCCCCCGCCGAAGCCGACGCGCACCGGCTGGCCCCCGTGCCGCGCCGCGAGCAGATGCCGCTCTCCTCCGGCCAGCAGCGGCTGTGGTTCCTGCACCAGCTTGAGCCGGACAACCCCTTCTACAACATCCCCGTCTCGCTGCGTCTCAAGGGGCGGCTCGAAACGTCTCTGCTCGAAGGCTGCCTGCGTGAGATCGTGAGGCGGCACGAAGTCCTGCGCACGGTCTTCGTCGCCAGCGAAGGCCGCCCCGCGCAGGTCGTCCGAGAGGCTTGGCCGGTCAACGTCCCCGTCGTCGAGCTGCAACACCTGCCGCCGGACGAGCGCGAGCCGAAGGCCCTGCGCATCGCGGCCGAAGACGCGCGCGCCGCCTTCTCTCTCTCCGACGGGTCGCTGCTGCGCGTCACGCTCATCAAGCTCGCCGAAGACGACCACCTTTTACAGGTGACGATGCACCACATCGTCTCGGACGGTTGGTCAATCGCGCTGCTGGTGCGCGAGTTCGCGGAACTGTACCGGGCGCTCGGCGTCGGCGAGACCCCCGCGCTGCCCGCGCTGCCCGTGCAGTACGCGGACTACTCCGCCTGGCAGCAGCGTTGGTTGGAGAGCGAGAACGTCGGGCGGCAGTTGGACTACTGGAAACGACAGCTCGGCGGCCGTCTCCCCGTGCTCGAACTGCCCACGGATCGCCCGCGCCGCGCCGAGCCGTCCTACCGCGGCGCGCGTCACGACTTCGACGTGCCGCCCGAGTTGACCGCGCACCTGCACGCGCTCGGGCAGCGCGAGAGCGCCACGCTGTTCATGATTCTGCTGGCGGCTTTTCAGGTCTTGCTGGCGCGCTACACGGGGGAAGAGGACATCATCGTCGGCACGCCCATCGCCGGGCGCAACCGCGCCGAGATCGAGAAGCTCATCGGTTTCTTCACCAACACGCTGGTGCTCAGAAACGACCTCGGCGGCGACCCCGATTTCGTCTCGCTGCTGCGGGAGGTGAAGCGCGTCGCGCTGGAAGCCTACTCGAATCAGGACGTGCCGTTCGAGCTGCTGGTCGAAGGGCTGCAACCGAAACGCGTGCTCAACCGCACGCCGCTCTTTCAGGTGATGCTCGTCCTGCAGAACATCTCGCTGGCGGCGCACGACCTGCCGGGGCTCTCGATGCAGGTCTCAGAGCCCGACCGCGAGACGGCGAAATTCGACGTGACGCTCTTCCTCATGGAGCGCGAAGGCGGGATGGCCGGGCGTCTGGAGTACAGCGCAGACCTCTTCGACGCCGCGACGGCCGAGCGCATGGCCGGGCACCTCCTCGCGCTGCTGCGGGGCGTCGTGGCCGACCCGCTCTGCAAGCTCTCCGCGCTGCCGCTCCTGACCGAAGGAGAGCGGCGACAGTTGGCGGGCTGGAATCAGACCCACGCGACCGTCCCGGCGGGGCAACTCATCCAACGCATGTTCGAGCAGCGGGCCGCGCTCCACCCCGAGCGCCTGGCCGTCATCGCCGAAGACCGGAGCCTGACCTTCGCCGAGTTGAACGAACGCGCCAACCAACTCGCGCACTACCTGCGCGGGCGCGGCGTCGGCCCCGAATCGCGCGTCGCACTGCTGCTCTCCCGCACGTCGGAAGTGATGACGGGACTGCTCGCGGTGCTCAAAGCCGGGGCGGCTTACGTCCCCGTCGACCCGGGCTATCCGCAGGAGCGCATCGACTTCATGCTGGAGGACGCGGGGGCCGACATCATGCTTGTCGGCCGCGGCGTGTCCGCGCCGACGAAAGACGGCGTGGCGTCGATTCGGCTCGACGGCGAAGAGTGGGCCGGCCAGCCTTCGACGAACCCTTCGTGGCCGACGGCTGACGACAGCCTCGCTTACGTCATCTACACCTCCGGCACGACCGGCCGCCCGAAGGGCGTCATGATTCAGCACCGCTCGGTCGTCAACCTTTTTCACGCGCTGGAGCAGGCCATCTATTCGTCCGTCAAAACGCCGTTGCGTGTCGGCGTCAACGCCTCGCTGGCCTTCGACGCGTCGGTCAAGCAGTGGATACAGTTGTCGGCCGGGCGCACGCTCTGCCTCCTGCCGGAAGCCGTCAGGGCAGACCGCGCGGAGATGCTCGCCTACCTCAACCGCCATCAGGTCGATGTCGTCGACTGCACGCCGGCCATCGCGAGGTTTCTGCTGGGCGACAGGGACGAGACCGCGCACGCATACCCGACTGCCGTGCTGGTCGGGGGCGAGTCGATTGACGCCGCCGCGTGGGCGGAGCTGGCCGCGCAGACGGGCGTGGCCTACTTCAACGTGTACGGGCCGACGGAGTGCACCGTCGACAGCACGCAATGTCGCGTCCAGACGAATCGCTTCGGCCCGACCATCGGCCGCCCGTTGTCCAACGTCCAGACGCACGTCCTCGACCGGAAGATGAACCCGACGCCGGTGGGCGTGACGGGCGAGTTGTACGTGGGCGGGGCGGGGCTGGCGCGCGGCTACTGGGGGCGGCCGGGACTGACGGCGGCGAGCTTCGTCCCCGACCCGTTCTCGGGCGAGCCGGGTGCGCGACTCTACCGGACGGGTGATTTGGCGAGGTACCGGCGCGGCGGGGAGTTGGAGTACGCGGGGCGAGCGGATAGGCAGGTGAAGGTGCGCGGGCACCGGATAGAGTTGGGAGAGGTCGAGCGGGTGCTGGAAGAGCGGGAGGGCGTGACGGCGGCGGCGGTGGTGGCGCGGCGCGGGGAGGCGGGCGACGTGCGGCTCGTCGCCTTCGTCGTGCGCAGTGGGGCGGAGGGCGAGGAACGTCCGGCCATCGAATGGGAGCGATACCTGAAGGAGCGACTGCCGGAGGCGATGAGGCCGTGGGTGGTGCGGGAGCTTGAAGGGTTGCCGCTGACGGCCAACGGCAAGGTGGACAGGGAAGAGCTTGAGCATCGCGCCCTTGAGGAGCAACGCGTGGACGGCGCGGCCGGCGTCGTGGCGGCCCGCGACGAGGTGGAAGGTTTGCTGGCGAGAGTCTGGGAAGAGGTCTTGGGCGCGACGGGCGTCGGCGTGCACGACAACTTCTTCGACCTCGGCGGTGATTCGATTCTGAGCATCCAGATCGTGGCGAAGGTCAATCAGGCCGGGCTCAGCCTCAAGCCGCGAGACCTTTTCGAGCACCAGACGATTGCGGAGCTGGCGGGCGTCGCGCAGACGTTCGCGGCCGTCGAAGCGGCGCAGGGAATCGTCACCGGCGAAGTGCCGCTGACGCCCATCCAGCATTGGTTCTTCGAGCAGTCGCTCGCGGAGCCCGACCACTGGAATCAGTCGGTCATGCTCGAAGTCAGAAGGAGGCTCGACCCGAAGCTGTTGGCGGAGGCCGTCGTCGCGCTCTGCCGCCAGCACGACGCTTTGCGCCTGAGGTTCGCACGGGGCGAAGACGGTTGGCGGCAGTCGAACGAAGGTTGGTCGGAGGAGGCGGCGCGTGAGGTCTTCTCCCTCGAAGATGTTTCGGGGCTCGCGCCCGAGGCGCAGACGGCGCAAATCGAAAGGCGAGCCGCGGAGGCGCAACGCGGTCTGAATTTGGAGCGCGGCCCGCTGTGGCGCGTCGTCCTGTTCGGCTGCGGCCCGGAGCGTCCGCAGAGGCTCTTGCTGACCGTGCACCATCTGGCCGTGGACGGAGTCTCGTGGCGCATCCTTCTGGAAGATTTGAAAAAAGGCTATGAAGATTTGGAGCGCGGCGGCGTCGCCCCTCTGGGCCGGAAGACCACCTCGTTCAAGCGTTGGGCCGAGGAGTTACAGCGGCACGCGCAATCGCCGGAATGTGAAGGGGAGTTGGCTTACTGGCAAGATTGCCTAAGGCTCGAAGGCTCCGCGCCGGCGACGGACTTTGACGAGCGTGACAACAGCGAGCAGGGCGCGCAAACCTACGAGCTGTACCTCACGAAAGACGACACGCATAACCTTCTGCATCGAGTGCAGTCGGCGGCGCGCGCCAACGTCAACGAGTTGTTACTGGCGGCTCTGACGCAAGCCTGGGGCGTCTGGGGGCGGGGCGAGGGTCTGCGCCTGATGGTCGAAGGACACGGCCGCGAATACCTCGCCGAAGCGTTGGATGTCTCGCGCACCGTCGGCTGGTTCACGAAGATTTTCCCCGTGCGCCTTGTGACCGTCGAGACCGAGAGCCCGGCGCGTGCCGTGCGTCTCGTGCAGGAGACTTTACAAAGCATCCCGCGCGAGGGCCTGGGGTTCGGCCTCCTGCGCTACATGAATCAGGGCGGGCGCGACTCGCTGCGCGGGCTGCCGCTGCCCGAGGTGAGCTTCAACTATCTGGGACAGTTCGACCACCTTCTGCCGGACGACGGCTGGTTTGCGCTGGCGCGCGAATCAGCCGGCCCGATGCACGGCCCGCTCGGCGCGCGCCCCTATAAACTCGAAATCGGGGGCGGCGTCGCCGGCGGAGTGCTGCAACTAATCTGCCGCTATCACGAAAAGATGTACCGGCGCGAATCCATCGAAGCTATGGCGCAACAATGGGTCGCGGCGCTGCGCCGTCTCATCGCACACTACTGCGAGCTTGAAGCGCCCGACCTGCTGCTGGAAGAACTGGCCGATGAGGATTTGTCTTCGGCGGAGCTGGCCAACATCCTCGCGCAGCTCAGCGACGCCTGAGACGCCCCGTCGCGGCCAGGCCGCAACCCCTCCAATCCACAAACCCTCCAACCAACAACCCTTCCACGCCCTCCACGACCCGCACGCACGTCTCAAAGCATCACAGGGGCAGTACAACCCCGCCCGTGTGAGCGCCTCCGGAGGCGCTCGCCCGGGCGCAAGTCCCTACTTGCGCTTCATGTTCAATTCAATATTCACACACACGTTCTCGCTGTCGCCGCACGCCTGTTTCAGAACCCCCGACAGGCCAGTCTCCTTCTTCACGAGTGTCCCCTTGATGGTGACGGGGACGCGATACTTGATCTGAACTTTGATGGAACCGTCTTCGCCGACAGTCCCGGTGATATCTCCGCTCTCATCCGACGTCTTGTCGTACTCGACGCCCGAGACCTTGCCATCTGCACCTATGCTGATGCTCCAAGTCCCGACGTGTTCCGACTCGCCGTCGGGCCAGTTGGCCCCTGACGCGGGCCTTGCGACCCAGTCGCCGCTGTACTTTCCAGCGAAGGCGGACGGCGTCTGTGCGTTGGACGAAGTCTGTGCGTCGGTCGCGCCACTCGCGCCGAGAAGGAAAAGAAGAGTCAGGCTCGCCGCGCAGAGCCCGCGCAGGTGGCGCGCGGAGACAACATCTACGGCGGCTTTCAAGAAGGTCATGCGCTTCATGGAGGGTTCCTCACTGTCTGGAAGAAGTGAAAGCGAAAGCAGGTTGAGCGACTGAAGTTTTATACACATTAGCTATTGGGGGCGTCAATAGTTTTCGGGATTCGGCGGCGTCGTCCGTGCCTCACACGCTCAGGATTCGAGACAGCAAAACCGGCCGGAGCACAGTAACTTACTACTGTGTCCGATAACAAATATTACGTATAAGAAAGGGAGAGGTCAGCGCAATGAAGCTTGACAATAACTGATGAGCGACTTGAGCGAACTGATGTAGTTCTCCGCTAGCGTCTCGATGGTAGAGCGACTGTGTACATTCCTACTGTACCGCCATTCGACTACCAGTTCCTCCCCGTAGACGTTCGCGTTCACTTCGATGATAAGGTGACGGCGAGCGCGCGGGTTGCAACTCGGGCCTTTCGACTCCCTCGCCTGCACGATCAGGGCCGACCCAGACTGTTGCTGCGTCCACTTTTTCTCGAAGGCTTGTCCCTGAAAATTAAAGAACACCTTCGCTTGAGGCAGGCTCTGTATCTTCTTCATAATCTCGGGGCCGCCCCAATGAGACCGTAGCGCATCGAAGGTGAGCCTGCCCTCCTTCATCCGATGCACCTCTTCGCGCTGAATCTCTGCGTCGACAAGCGCTAAGGCCTCGCCCGGGCCGCTCGCTCCCTCAATATCGAGGACAAGGCGCGTTACCCCCGAAATCCAACCGACTGTCCGCGACAGGTCGATGCCTTTGACAACCGGCTCGCGCCCGTGTACGGCGAGGTCGATGATATGCGCATGCACGCCACTCCAGCGGGCCAGAGTCTGCATCAGGGCGGTCAGCGTTACAGTCTTCGTGCTATAGAGCCTCGGCACCCCTCTGAAAAGCGCGTTGGTTTCTTCAACGCCCAGAGGTGCCCCGACAGTGTCGACCGATTCATCATTGTTCTCAGCGGGGTCGAACGGGTAATCGACGGGGATGTGGACTATCTTCTCCCACGGCAGCGAGAGCCAGTAGGCGCTGTCTTCAACGGGATTCCGCGTCTTCGCCCAGGCATGCCAGCGTTCCATAAACTCCTTGAAGGAGGTGGTTTTGGCCGGGAGCTTGATGGCTTCACCGGCGGCGAGTTGCCTGTATGCTGTGTGCAGGTCTTCGAGAAGTATCTGTAACGAGATGAAGTCACAGCCGAGGTGATGAATGACTACAAGGAGACGGCCGGGTCTGCCGGCCCCGAGTTCCAAGAAGACCACCCTGATGATCGGGCCTTCCGAGAGGTTGAGGCTTCCTTGATACTGCGCGGCGAATGATTCGATGGCTGCCGGTTGTTCGTGCTCGGGGAGGTGAGACAGGTCGTGGTAATGAAAGGGAATGGCATCGTCGTCCGGGGCTACGATGAGGGAGTGCCGGGGCGATCCCTGACCGACGAAGCGTAGGCGGAGGGCGTCGTGATGAAGCAGCAAGTGACCGACCACCTGTTTGAGCAGGACAGGGTCAATGGGTTGCCGCACCTCCAGAAGCGTGGTGATGTTCCAGTGATGTTCGTCAATCATGTTCCCTTCAAAGAACCAATCATGGATGAAGGGAACCTCGCCGGTGACAACGCCTTGCTCGGGTGTCGAGACGGGTTGGTGCTTGCTGGCTTTCGAGAGGCGTAGAGTTAAGAGTTCGCGTTGTTCGGGCGATAGAGTTTCAAGGACTTTTGAGAGATTGTTCATTAGACCTCTGGCGAAAGTCAGATTCAAGCGCTACCGCGGGGTCGAACCCGATACATTTTAACGAATGGTCAAGCTCGTCTCCAAGCGGCTAACTTGTGCAATGACAGTAGAAAGCCGGGTCGTTATCGGACGTATGGTCGTGAGGGAAATGTCGACATTAACCGTCGCGCCCAAATCTTTCGATGATCCTGCGGCTGTGCTTGTCGCGCCTGACGGCGATGCGCTGGACGTAAGCTCTCGTCGTCGCCAGATTCTTATGCCCGAGCGCCTCCTGCGTCTCCGTCAGGCTGCCCGTCTCCTCCGAGACCACGCGCGCGAACGTGTGCCGCGTCTGGTGGATGTGTATCTTCCCGATGCCTACCTCTCGGGCGTAGCGCTTGAGGTTCTTGGCGAAGGCGTGCGACGTGAGCGGTGCCCCCGGTGCGCCCGCCCGGTCGTGCCGCGTCCACAGGGGGCGACCCGACGAAAGCGCGTCTGTTCGCTCACACGAGTGCAGGTAATCGAGGAGCGCCTCGCGCACCAGCGGCTCCTCGACCGAACGCGCGACGTAGTCGCCTCCCTTCACCCTGCAACGGATGACCAGGTCGTCCTTACGCAGTTCCACGTCCGAGCCGCGCAAGCCGATGACCTCCTGCCGGCGCATCCCCGTCGTTACGAACAGGAGCAGCAGCGCGTAGTCTCTTTTCCCGACCAAGTCGCCACCGGCGGCGCTCTCCCGTACCTGCGCCAGTAGCTTCGAGACCTGCCCGTCGTCAAGAGACTTAACGCTCTCGGTCTGGTAAGCCTTCGGCGCTTTGGGGCGGGCGAGCCGCACGGGGTTCTTCTCGACGAGCCCGGCGAGCTGAGGGTCGCGCATCGCCCACTCGTAGAAGGAGGAGAGGCGCGAGAGACGCGCGTAGACGGTCGCAGGCTTGAAGCCCCTCCCCTCCAGAGCCTCCCGCCACGCCTCAATGTCTCCGGGTCTAACCTCTCCGGGAAGCTTCCCGCAGTGGGAGAAGAAGTCGGCGGCAGCCTGTTGCTTGGCGCGCAGGAGGTCTCTGCGGCAGTGGCTCTCCACATCCGTCGTGGCCGTGGCCCACAGGTGGAGTGCGGTGCGTAAAGCGAACTCCTTCCCCTCACCGGCTAGGACTAGGGCTTCAGAGGGTTCAGACTTCCCTTCTCGTGGTTCTTCGGCGCTCATGACGGGGCATCGTATCATATTTCGCATGGTTACAGTTCAAGTGTTGTCTGGTGACCAGATGTTTTGAATCCTGCTATTACCGCCCTTCTGATGGCTAAATATCTTTATAATTCTTCTATCGTGAAACATCGTCTTCTCTAAAAGTCGTGATTTGAATAAACGTGCTGTTTAACGCTTGAAACATGAACCAAGCCGCATGAGCTATCCCATAGCCGGTCATGAGATATGGGCAAAAACCTCCGGATTTGATGGCAAGAGACCCTGCCGGACAACGTAATTTCGTTGACAATTACTGATAAATCCGCATAATGCCGCAGGATGGCGCGCATATTATTCCACGTTGAGACATAATGTCACTCAATAGACCAAGAAAAGAGCCTCAGATTCCCGCCGGTAAACTATCTTTACAGGGTGCGGCCGAGTTCCTCGGGGTGTCCCGCCACAAGGTGGCGCGTTTGGTGAAGAAGGGTACCATCAAGGGGGAGAGATTCGACCTCGACGAGCGGGTGGTGCTCTTCGACGTCGGCGACCTGAAACACCTGAAGGGGGGCGGGACGAATGGAAGCCGTCATCGCGGTCGCTAATCAGAAAGGCGGCGTGGGCAAGAGCGTAACCTCCGCCTCGCTCGCGGCCGAGTTGGCCCAGCGCGGGCATCAGACGCTCCTGATCGACGCCGACCCGCAGGCCAACGCCACTGCGCATTTCCTTCCCTATGAACAGGTTACGGTCTCAATCGGCGACGTCATGGTGGAACTCGGCACCACCGAGACCGTCCCTTTCAAGGCGGCCATAGTAGAAACCGAGCTCGAACACCTAGACCTCGTCCCTTCCTCGATCAAGTTCTCCAACTTCGAGAAAGAGCCGTCAATCGCGATCAGCCGTCTGCGCACTCACGTGGACTCGCTCAAGGACGAGTACGAATTCGTAGTCATCGACACGCCCCCGACTCTAGGCCAGATATTGACGACATCACTGCTTGCCGCCACACACATGCTGATTCCCGTCTCGGCGCACCCGCTCGCCCAGGACGGCCTTCAGTACCTGATGCACACGTTCAAGCAGGTCTGCGGCCTGAACCCCCGCCTCAAACTCCTCGGGATCGTGTCGACCATGTTCGACACGAGGACTACGGTTTCGGCCGAATCTCATAAAATGCTCGTGGAGAAGTTCAGCGACGTGGTGTTCGACACCATGATTCACACTAACGTGAAGCTCGCCGAATCTCCGTCCTACAACCGCCCAGTCCAGCTCTACGCGCCTAATTCTCGCGCCGCGGTGCTCTACTCCGACCTGACGGACGAAATCCTTTCTCGCCTGAAGGAGATGACGGGCTCGAAGAACATTCACCTGCTCAAGGACAAAGGCGGCGCCACAGCGGCCCGTTAGGAGACTCTCTCTAGGTGGCTAATTCCAAGCAAAAGCCTGTGCCCGAAGGGCCGAAGAGGAGTCCCGGCAAGTCTAAGTTCTCCATGCCCCGAAAAGAGGCCCCGCCCATCGACGGGAGCTATCTGGACAGGCTTTTCACCGACTTCAAAAATCAGTCGCAAGAGGTTCAGGGTCAAGAATTTACTACCGACCCCGCGGGCTTACCCTCCGTTATTCAGCCCGAATCCACCTCGGCATCGGCAGCGGTGAACCACCCTTCCGAGGCTGGTGCCGTCCAACCTGTTGCACCCGTCGTAGAGACCAGGGAAGCTGACCTCCGGGAACCCGCATCGCCCGAGCTAATTCCCTTCCCACAAATTGAACCGGCAGAGCCCCCAAAGGTAGCTCAAGAACTCACGGGAGTCCCCAGTTCTTTAAGCACTCCTTCGCGGCCGAGAGTGATTCCCAGAGCTGTTTCCCAGCAGGAAAAGCCGCGCGCACCTGTCTCTCAGGGTGTCATAGGCGACGACTCGCAATTGCTCGATAAATGGAAGAAAAAGCACCGCCTGAGCAAGGGAGAGTTCAAGGTTCTCAGAGTTATGCTCGATTTATGCCAACAAGACGGCGGTGACTCATGTTTCGTCAAAATCCCTCACCTGATGGAGGCCGCCGAACTCAAGGAGCGCCAGACACAGTTAGTTCTCAAGAGCCTCAGGGAGCTTGGTCTGATCGAAAAGATCGCCGACTACTCCAACGTC
>JBEVKV010000167.1:0-10503 GCA_040509515.1 Pyrinomonadaceae bacterium
TGACCCGCGTGCGGTAGGGGGCGGCCTTTTGTGATACGGCTCGCCGGGGTAACAATGGGCCGCACGCCACCGCAGGCGGTTCTGACTAACCGTCCCGCGTACTAAGATGTTGTCGATGAACATCAGAGCAGAAAAGAAGAGGGGCGTGCGGCTCGTCGCGTTGACGCTCGGCGCGCTGGCGGCGCTCGTCCTCTTCCCCGCCCCCACGCGCGCGCAGGCCAAGCGCCCCATCACGCGCGAGGGGCTCGTCAAGGCCGTCCGCATCAACGGCCTCTCCACCGCCGAGCTGATTCAGCAGGTTCAGTCGCGCGGCGTCTCCTTCCAGATGACGGCGGACGCCGAGGCCGAGCTGCGCGCGGCCGGCGCGCGTCCCGAAGTCGTCGAGGCCGCGCGGGCCAACTACCGGCCGGGGTCGGCCGCGCCCGCGCCGGCCAACGCCTCCGGGCGCGGCCGCGCCAACGTCCCCCCCGGCCCGCCGCTCTCGAAAAGCGAGGTCGTGACGATGCTACAGGCCGGGACGCCCCCGGCGCGCGTCGAGCAGTTCGTCGAGGCGCGCGGCGTCAGCTTCCAGTCGAACGCGCAGGTGGCGCGCGAGCTGAAAGCCGCCGGCGGCACCAACTCGCTCGTCGGCGCGGTCGCCGCCTCCTACACCGCGCCGGGACGTACGCGCCCCGGCGCGAACGCGCCGTCGAGACCCGCGCCCGCCGCCGCGAGGGGGCCGGACTACGACGACCTGACCGATCAGGCGACCGCCGCCTACGACGCGCGCAACGCGGCGCGCGCCACGCAGCTTCTGACGCAGGCCATCCAGCTTGACCCGGGGCAGCCGCGCGCCTACCAGCTCCTCGGCTTCACGCAGCTCTACCTCCAGAACAACATCGCGGAGGCCGAGAGGAACATGCGCAAGGCGATTGAACTCGGCGGCTCGGCCTCGTTCCGCGTCTTCCACGACCACGCCAACGGCTCCTTCAACCAGACCTGTTCGGGCACGCTCTTCGTCACCAGACGCAACGTCACCTTCAAGGCCGACGACGGGCGCGACACCTTCGAGGCCGAGGACTCGAACGTCAAGGAGATCAAGCTCAACAGCCTCGCGGGCGGCGCCTTCGGGATGCTGCTCGGGGGCCGCGACCTCGGCGCGTTCCACATCAAGCCCCGGCAGAAGATTAACGGCCGCGACAACTTCAACTTCGCGCCGCTGACGAAGAAGAAGGCCGAGTCGGAACTCATCATCGCGCTCGTCAAGTCCTACGGCGGCGTCCAGAGCTAAACGAGCGTCCCCAAGCGAAAGAGGTTTTCGGCATGAAGAATATTTCGAGAGGCAGCAGATTGTCGTTCGTCGCGCTCGCGGCCGCCTGCGCGGCGCTCCTGTTCGCGGGCGCGGCCTCGACGCAGACGAAAAAGCCCATCACGAAGCAGGGGCTCGTCAACGCCGTCAAGATTAACGGCCTGTCCACGCGCGAGCTGGTGTCGCAGATCGAGCGGCGCGGCGTCGACTTCGAGATGACGGCCGCGGACGAGTCAGATTTGCAATCGGTCGGCGCGCGCCCCGAGATCATCGCGGCGGCGCGCTCGAACTACCGCCCGGCCGTCGCCGCGACCGCGCCCCCGCGCGTCACGACCGCGCCGCCGCGCACGAACACGACGCCCGCCGCCGCGGGCGTCCCCGACGGCCCGCCGCTCTCGAAGGCCGAGATCGTCACCATGCTTCAGGGCGGCATCCCCGCGGCGCGCGTCGAGCAGTTCGTCGAGAAGCGCGGCGTCAGCTTTCAGGTCACGCCCGAGGTCGCGCGCGAGATTACGTCGGCCGGCGGCAACCGCTCGCTCGTCGGCGCCATCACCGAGCGGTCGATGGCCGACAGCGGCTCGACCACCCAAACCGCGTCCGGCAACGCCCCGGGCGGCAACTCGCCCTTCGGCCCCGCGAGCACCAACGCGCCCGACTACGACGACCTCATCGACCGCGCCACGTCGGCCGTCTCGTCGCAGGACTACAACGGCGCCATCCGCTTCGCGCAGCAGGCCGCGCAGCTCGACCCGCAGCAGCCCACCGCCTTCTCCATCCTCGGCACCGTCGCGCTCTACTACAGCCAGAACGTCTCGACGGCCGAGCAGGCGATGCGCGCCGCCATCGAGCGCGGCGGGGCGGCGGCCTTCCACGTCTACCACGACCACGACGGCGCTTTTAACACCTACTGCGAGGGCTCCTTCTTCGTCACCAAGACGGGCGTGAGCTTCAAGGCCAACGACGGCCGCGACACCTTCGACGCCGAGGACTCGAACATCAAGGAGGCCAAGACCAACGGCTTCGTCGGCTCGCAGTACGGCGCGTTCCACGTCAAGCCCGTGCAGAAGATCAACGGCCGCGACAACTTCAACTTCGCGCCCAACACGCGGAACAAGGCCGAGTCGCAGCTCATCATCCGGCTGATTCAGGGTTACTGAAGCCCGCCGTGACTTCTTTTCGCGCCGGCCTCGCACGCGCGCGCGTGAAACCGAAGCGATGAAAAACACGAACACCTTCAAGGCGGCCGGCACGCTCCTGCTGGCCGCCTTCCTCTTCGCGGCGCTCGCGCCGTCGGCCTTCGCGCAGAAGACGGCCGAGGCCGACCGGCAGGCGCAGAGGGGCGCGGAGTTCCTCGGCAGGAATGACTGGAAGCGCGCCGCCGAGAGCTACCAGCGCGCGGTGCGCGCCGACGCGCGCCACGTCGAGGCCAACTACGGACTCGGCGTCGCCTACCTGAAGATGCGGCAGACCACGGAAGCGCTCGCCGCCTTCTCCAACGTCATCGCGGCGCAGCCCAACCCGCGCGTGCGCGAGGCGCTCGTCAACACCGGCGCGATTCACTTCTCGCTTCAGCGCTTCAAGGAGGCGGCCGACGCGTTGGAGCAGGCCGCGGCGCTCGGCGACATCGGGCCGGCCGGCCAATACTTTCTCGGCAAGGCGTACCAGCAGGCCGGGCGCGACGACAAGGCGCTCGACGCGCTGCGCCGCGCGGCCTCCGACCCGCAGTACGCGCAGGACGCTAACCTCACGGTCGGCTTCCTGCTGATGAAGCAGAACAAGGCGCGGGAGGCGGTCGGGCCTCTGGAGCAGGCCGCGCGGCTCGACCCGAAGAACACGACCGCGCGGATGCTTCTGGGCAACGCCTACGTCTTCACCGACCGCCCCGAAGAGGCGCTCGCGGCGCTGCGCGCGGCCGACCCCAACCAGTTCTTCACGCAGTTCGGCCTCGGCTACGCGCACCTCGGGCTCTACCGCACGGAGGAGGCGGTCGCCGCCTTCACCGCCGCGCTCCGGCTCAACCCGCAGTCGCCCGAGGCGCTGATCGGGATGGGGAGCGCCTACGTACGCCTGTCGCGCTACCGCGAGGCCGAGGACGCCTTCGCGCGCGCCGCGTCGTTGAACCCGGCGAGCGCCGACGTGCTGCTCGCCCAGTCGTACCTCTACTACTCGCGCGGGCAGTACCCGAAGCTGGTCGAGGCGGCGCGCGAGGCCGCGCGGCTCGCGCCGCAGAGCGTCGCCGCGCACACGATGCTCGGCGCGGCGCTCGCCACCGCCGGCGACATGCAGGCCGGCACGCGCTCGGTGCGCGAGGCGCTCCGGCTTGAGCCCGAAAACTACTGGCCGCATCAGGTGCTCGGCTTCATCCTCGTCCGCGACGACAAGCCGAAGGAGGCGCTGGCCGAGGCGCGCACGGTCGTCCGCCTCAAGCCCAACTACCCCGAGACGCAGAACCTGCTCGCCTACGTCCTCAACCAACTGGGTCAGCACGAGGAGGCTCTGCGCGCCGCGCAGGCCGCGCTCCAGAACAAGCACGAGCCGGCCGACGAGGGCTGGGCGCACTACAACCTCGCGACGGCGCAGGAGAAGCTCGGGCGCGCAGAGGAGTCGCGCGCCTCCTACGCGGCCTCGATTCGCGCGTACAACCAGCCCGGCCGCACGCTCGACCCCGACGACCTCTACCTGATGGGCAACGCCTACCTGCGTCTCGAACAGGACGCGCCCGCCGTCAAGGCGTTCCAGCAGGCCATCAACGTCCGCCCCAACTTCGCGCAGGCGCGCTACAACCTCGGCGTCGCCTTCTTCGCCACGGGGAACCGCAAGGGCGCGCAGGACGAGTACAACGCGCTGCGCCGCATCGACCCCGCGCGCGCCGCCAAGCTCCAATCAATCATCGGCGGTCGCCCCGGCCGCCGGTGATCGCGCCGTAAACGCCGCGCCCCGCGTCCCGCCCTCCCGCCGCCCCCGCGCCGCCCCTTTTCGCGTCGCGGGGGCGGAACTGTTATTATTTCCCCTTTGCCATGACGACCAGACAAAAAGCGCACATCCAGTTCACCCTCAACGGCGAGGAGACCGAGGTCGCCTTCGCCCCGCACAAGACGCTGCTCGAAGTCCTGCGCGAAGACCTGAACTTAACCGGCACCAAGCACGGCTGCGAGCTGGGCGAGTGCGGCACCTGCGCCGTGCTCGTCGACGGCCGCTCCGTGCTCTCGTGCCTGATGCTCGGGCTCGACGCCGAAGGCCGCCGCGTCGAGACGGTCGAAGGGATGGCGGACGAGGACGGGCTGCATCCCCTTCAAGTGACCTTCGCCGACACCGGCGCGGCGCAGTGCGGCTACTGCACGCCCGGCTTCCTGCTCGTCGCCAAGGAACTGCTCGCGCAGAACGCGAAACCTTCGCGCGACGAGATCAAAGAAGCCCTGAGCGGCAACCTCTGCCGCTGCACCGGCTACATCAAAATCTACGAGGCGGTCGAGCAGGCCGCCGCCCGCATGCGCGGCGAAGAGGCGGAGTTACCGAGAGAGAGCGTCTATGGCTACGAGTAACGGTCACGGGGGCAACGGCAAGGGGCGCGCGCGCGCCGGCGGCGCGAAGTCGAACGGCGCGGGGGCGCGGCCGGAAGATTTCAAGGTCGTCGGGAAGCCCTTCCGCAAGGTGGACGCGCGGTCGAAGTGCGTCGGCGCGACGAAGTTCGCCGACGACATCGCGCTGCCGCGGATGCTCTACTGCAAAATCCTCCGCTCGCACGTCCCGCACGCGCTCATCAAGTCGATAGACGTGTCGAAGGCGCTCGCGCTGCCCGGCGTCTACGCCTGCATCACGGGCGAAGACCTGCCCGTCCCATACGGCATCCTCCCCGTCAGTCAGGACGAGCACGCGCTCTGCGTCGGCAAGGTGCGCTTCATCGGCGACCCCGTCGCGGCCGTCGCCGCCGTGGACGAGGACACGGCCTTCGACGCGATGAACCTCATCGAGGTCGAGTACGAGCCGCTCGCGGCGGTCGCCTCCATCGAAGAGGCCGTCGAGACGAGCGAGCCGCGCATACACGACTACGGCGACTACAACAACATCCACAAGAGCGTCCACCTCGAATTCGGCGACATGGACGAGGGCTTCCGCGAGGCCGACCTCGTCCGCGAGGACACCTTCTTCTACGAGGGCAACACGCACCTCCCGATGGAGCAGCACGCGGCCGTCGCGCATTACGACGCCGACGACAAGCTCACGCTCTGGTCTTCGACGCAGACGCCGCACTACGTCCACCGCGCGCTCGCGAAGACGCTGGGGATGCCCGCCGCGCACATCCGCGTCATCGCCACGCCCAACGGCGGCGGCTTCGGCGGCAAGAGCGACCCCTTCAACCACGAGATCGCGGTCTGCGAGCTTTCGCGCCGGACGAAGCGCCCCGTCAAAGTCACGCTCACGCGCGAAGAGGTCTTCTACTGTCACCGCGGCCGCCACCCCGTCCTGATGAGAAGCAGAATCGGCGTGAAGCGCGACGGCTCCATCACCGCGCTCGACTTTCAGTCGTTCCTCGACGGCGGCGCGTACGGCTCCTACGGCGTGGCCTCGACCTTCTACACGGGCGCGCTCCAGACCGTGACGTACGAAGTGCCGCGCTACCGCTTCCGCGGCCTGCGCGCCTTCACCAACAAGCCGCCCTGCGGCCCGAAGCGCGGCCACGGCACGCCGCAGCCGCGCTTCGCGCTCGAAGTCCAGCTCGACCGCGTTGCGGAGGAGTTGAACCTCGACCCGGCCGAGATGCGCCTCAAACATCTCGTCAAGCCCGACACCGTGACGGCCAACTACCTGCGCGTCGGCTCGATGGGTCTGGGCGCGTGCATCGAGAAGGTCGTCGCCGGCTCGGACTGGAAGAACAAGTTCCGCAAGATGCCCGAGGGGCGCGGGTTCGGGCTGGCGTGCAGCTCTTACATCTGCGGCGCGGGGCTGCCCATCTACTGGAACTCGATGCCGCACTCGGGCGTGCAGCTCAGGCTCGACCGGCAGGGCGGCGTCTGCGTCCAGTGCGGCTCGACCGACATCGGGCAGGGGTCGGATTCGGTGCTCGCCTACGTCGTCGCCGAAATCCTCGGCATCGACCCCTTCGACATACGCGTCGTCACCGCCGACACCGATTTGACGCCCGTCGATTTGGGGAGCTATTCGAGCCGCGTGACGCTGATGACCGGCAACGCGGCGATTCAGGCGGCCGAGCGAGCGCGCGAGCTTCTCGTCGCCGCCGTCTCGGAGAAGCTGGGCGTCCCCGCCGACAACCTCTCGCTGGCCGAGCGCCGCGTCTTCGACGTTGAGAATCCCGAGACGGGCGTCACCTTCGCCGAGGCGGTCGTGCTCGCCGAGCAGAAGTTCGGCACCATCGGCACCGTCGGCTCCTACGTCCCGCCGCGCGCGCCGGGCAAGTTCAAGGGCGCGGGCGTCGGCCCCTCTCCCGCCTACAGCTACTCGGCCGCGGTCGCGGAAGTGGAGGTGGACGTCGAGACGGGCTTCGTCACCGTCCCGCGCATCTGGGTCGCGCACGACATCGGCAAGTCGATCAACCCGATGCTCGTCATGGGTCAGGTCGAGGGCTCGGTCTACATGGGGCTGGGCGAGGCGCTCATGGAGGAGATGGTCTACCGCGAGAACCGCAACGTCGTCCACAAATTCCCGTCGCTCCTCGAATACAAGAGCCCGACGACTCTGGAGATGTGCGACGTCTTCACCTACCTCGTCGAGGACGCAGACCCCAACGGCCCCTTCGGCGCTAAGGAAGTGGGACAAGGCCCGCTGCTTCCCATCATGCCGGCCGTCGCCAACGCCGTCTACGACGCGGTCGGCGTCCGCATCGACGAAGTCCCCATCACGCCCGAAAAAGTTCTGGCCGCGCTCAAAGCCAAACGTCAGGGCAAAGACCCGCGACACGGCCCCGCCGGCGTCCCCTCCCCCGTCTGGCCCGACCCGCTCAAAGTCCTGACGCCCGCCGAAGGCGGCGACGGCAAAGAGATGCCCCGCGTGGCCGTTCATTCGTGAGAGCCGAAAGGTTGAGTTAAGCCGTTATGATGAGACTTCCGAAGTTCGCCTACCTCGTGCCGAAGACGATGGGCGAGGCGGTGAGGATGATGGGCGAGGCGGGGCCGTCGGGGCAGTTCGTCGCGGGCGGGACTGACCTCTACCCGAACATGAAGCGCCGGCAGCAGACGCCGCGCACGGTCATCTCCGTCGGGCGCATCCCCGAGCTGCTGACGATAGAGGGCGACGGGCGCGAGGGGCTGCGAATCGGCGCGGGCGTGTCGCTCACAGAGATTGTCGAGCACCCGGTCGTCAACCGCGACTACCCCTCGGTGGCGCGCGCGGCGCGGCTCATCTCGACGCCGACGTTGAGGAACATGGGCACCGTCGGCGGCAACCTCCTGCTCGACACACGCTGCAACTACTACGACCAGAACTACGAGTGGCGGAAGGGTATCAACTTCTGTCTGAAGAAGGACGGCGACGTGTGCTGGGTCGCGCCGGGCAGCTCGAAGTGCTGGGCCGTGCAGTCCTCAGACCTCGTGCCGCTGATGGTGGCGATAGGCGCGCGGCTCCGGCTCGTCTCGACCGTGGGCGACCGTCTGGTGGAGGCGCGCGGCTTCTACAACGACGACGGCATAGACTACCTGCACAAGCGCCCCGACGAGCTGCTGGCCGGGATACACCTGCCGCCCGCCGCGGGCTGGCGCGCGGTTTACAAGAAGCTCCGCAGGCGCGGCGCGTTCGACTTCCCCGTGCTCGGCGTCGCCGCGCGGCTCGACGCCGAAGAGGGCGGGACAGTCACGCAGGCGCGCGTCGTGCTCGGCGGCATCTCGCCCGCGCCGCTCGAAGTCGAGGCCGCGGGACGCGCGCTCGTCGGCTCCTCCCTCGGCGAAGAGACCATCAGCGCGGCGGCCGAAGCTTGCTACCTGCGCGCGCGCCCGCTCGACAACACAGACCACCTGATGAACTACCGCAAGCAGATGGCGCGCCCCTTCGTGCTACGCGCGCTGCGCGAGCTGGCGGCAGACAATCTCGCTTGAGCGATACGGCCGCGATACTCCTCGCCGCGGGGCGCTCGCGGCGGATGGGGGCTTTCAAGCCGCTGCTCCCGTTCGGGGGCTTGACGGTCGTGGAGGCTTGCGTCGAGGCTCTGTGCGAGGCCGGGGCCGGCGAGGTCGTCGTCGTCGTGGGGCATCGCGGCGAGGAGGTGCGCGCCGCGCTGGCGCACGCGCGCGGCGTGCGGTTCGCCGTCAACGACGCGCCTGAAAGCGAGATGGGCGTCTCGGTGGCGCACGGCGTCGAGGCGCTGTCGGGTGAAGCGGGGACGGCGCTCGTGGCGCTGGTAGACCACCCGGCCGTGCCGCCCGACGAGATAAGGAAGTTAATCGAGGCGTGGCGGCGCACGGGCGCGCGGCTCGTCGTGCCGGAGTGGGAGGGGCGCGGCGGTCACCCCGTCCTCGTAGACCTCGCGTACCGCGAAGAGCTTTTGACGCTCGTCCCCGAGAAGGGCCTCCGCGCGCTCTTCGACGCGCACCGCGCGGAGGTCTTGCGCCTCCCCGCCGGCTCGCCCTACGTCACGCGCGACATGGACACGCGCGACGAATACGTCGCCCTCCACACAGAGGTCTTCGGCGTGCCGCCGGAGGGATAAAGGGGGCAAGGGTAAAGGGGAAGGGGTCAGGGATGAAGGCGAGCGTGCCTCATATCCCTGACCCCTTCCCCTTTACCCTTGCCCCCTGCTTACTTCCCCGCCGCCGACTGCGCGCGGTGCGTGCCCTCGGCGAACTCTTCGAGCATCTTCTCTTTGAAGGCGGGGATGTCGTCGGGCTTGCGGCTCGTCACAAGGCCGTTGTCGACGACGACCTCCTGATCGACCCAGTTCGCGCCGGCGTTGACGAGGTCGGTCTTGACCGACGGCCACGAGGTCAGCGTGCGGCCTTTGACGACGCCCGCCTCGATAAGCGTCCACGGCGCGTGGCAGATGGCGGCGACGGGCTTGCCCGCGTCGAAGAAGGCGCGGACGAACGCGACCGCCTCGGGCTGCATGCGCAACTGGTCGGGGTTGGCGACGCCGCCCGGCAAAAGCAGCGCGTCGAACTCGGCCGCGTCGGCCTCCGCCAGCGGCACGTCCACCTCGTACAAATCGCCCAAGTCGAAGTGCTGCCAGCCTTGCACCCAGCCCTCCTCCGCCGGCGAGACGATGAGCGTCTCCGCACCCGCCGCTTCGAGCGCCTCCACCGGCCCGTCAAGCTCCGACTGCTCGAACCCTTCGGCGACGAGGACGGCGACCCTCTTTCCGTTCAGACTCTTCTCCATAAATTTCTCCCCCTTTAATGGCTCAGGATTGATGATGCGGCGAGTTTAGCGGCGGGGCTTCGCGGTTCGAGTGCGCGGAGTTCACAAAAGCTTGGAGCAGCGGCGGACTGCGCGCGGGAAGCGGGTCGGTGTACACTCCGCGTCGCCGCCGGTTTAACGGAGCGGCTGGCGTTTTAAAACGAACCATTCGATTTGACCGCACATCAAATGTCCGGCATGATTGCCCGCGCATTACAAAGGCGCGCACGCGACTTAGGCCGAAAACACTCGGCGCGCGTGCTCGGCCGGCGCGGCGCAAAAGGAGACTAAGATGTCACGCAAACTTCGGCGTTCGGCCACCGCGCTCGCGTTCGCGCTCCTGCTCGCGGCGGCCGGTCTCGCGCCGGCGTCGCGGGCGCAGACCGCGCTCGACTTCAAGCTCAAGACGACCGACGGCGGCGAAATCACGTCCGAGATGGTGCGCGGCGACGTGGTCGTGCTGGCCTTCGGCTCGTCGCTGCTGGGGCCGCTCTCGAAGCAGCAGGTGCAGGGCGTGCAGGAGCTGGCCGAGCAGTTCGGCGAGCGCAACGTGCGCGTCTACTGGGTCACAACCGACTCGGAGAAGCCGCAGGCGAAGACCTATGCGAGCGACGACCAGCTCCGCGCCTTCGCGCGCAAGAACGGGCTCAAGACGGCGGTGCTGCGCGACCCCGAAGGCGCGCTCTTCAAACAGACCGGCGCAGACCAGTTGCCGGCCGTCGTCATCCTCGACCGGCGCGGGTCGGTCTCCGCCCCCGTCGTCGGCGGCCACGACCCCAAGCACACGCTGGTGGACGCGCTCTCGGGGCGTCTGAACAAGATGCTCGGCGCGCAGTAAGTTTTAGGGTCAGGGGTAAAGGGGAAGGGGTAAGGGA
>JBEVKV010000168.1:0-21427 GCA_040509515.1 Pyrinomonadaceae bacterium
GGAGTCGAAGTCGCGGCGGGGCGCGTGTGCGCCCTCGCCGCCCTCGCGCTCGGCGGGTTGCCGGCGCGCGACCAGCTCGGACAGGTAGCCGTCGAAGGGCGAGCCGGCGCGCAGCGCAGGGTCGGCGTCGGCGTCGAAGGCGAGGGGCCACGCGGAGAGACGTTCGAGCGTGTGCAGACGCGCCGCCGCGCCCGCCACGCGGCGCTGCCAGACGGCCGGGGCCGCCCCCCCCGCCAGCGTGTGCGGCGGGCGGCGTGTGAGCGCGTGGGCCGCTCTGAGGAGTGCGGAGGTCTCGCTCACGCCTCACCGTTCCTTCCGTAAGCCATTTCGAGGTAGAGGAGAATCTGGCCGATGGTCATGCCGCTCACCTCCTCGGGCGTCCAACCGAACTCGCGCGCCAGCGCGAAGCAGGCGCGCGCCAGCGGGGCCTGCACGACCTCCTCCATCTCGTCGCGGGCGGCGCTGATGCCGCTGATCGCGTTGATGCGCTCGACGAGGAAGTGCGCGAGGCCGGCGGGCAGTTGCGAGACCTGGTCGAGCTTCAACTGAGGCTCGACCAGGGCCTGCTGAATCATCAGCGACGCCGACAGCCCGTCGTCCTCGCGCGCCGCCTTGCCGATGCGTTGCAGGTCGCGGACGGTGAGCGGGCGCAGCACCACGCGGGGCTCGGGCAGACCGGCGTCGGCGGGGCCGAGCAAGTCCGGCGAGATGTCCACCTCGTGTGTGAGCGCGCCCCCGGCCAGCAGTTCTTCCGCCGTCAGCGCCATGACCGTTTAGCCTCCCGCTTCCTTGTCGTCCACGGTGATGAACATGCCCTTGAAGGTGACGGACTCCATCACGAAGTCGTCCTCGGGCAGGCTGTATGACCAGTTCTCGAACTTCACGCCGTGGATGGTGAGCGTGCTGCTGGTCTCGGGGATGGCCGGGTCGGTCACGTCGAGCAGGAGGTTGAAAGAGGGCTGCGGGTAGGGCTCGTTGACGCGCTCGACGACCGCGCCCTGTCCGAGCAGCAGGCGCAGCAGCGCGCCGTTGATGTATGCGCGTCCGATCCGCCCGCTGATGTTGATGTTGCCGGGGCGCAGGGCGGCCGGGTGGCGCTTGCCGATTTCGTGGAACTGCTCCAGCTCGGTGTGGATGTAAACGTCGACGTTGGTGGCCCTGCCGACGGGGCTGAGCTGGTAAAGCTCGATGATCTCGTTGGCGGCCGTGCCCTCGGCCGAGTCTTCGACGCCGAGCGTCAGGGTCGCGTCGGAACCGCGGAAAACGTTTGTGTTCGCCATAGCAGGGACTCCTTACCCTAAGTACATGGTGACCTGAATGTAGTCGAGGCTGAAGGTCGGCTGGACGGTCATCACCACGCGCGCGATGCCGCGAATCTCCTCCTCGCGCGTGGCCGACACGTCCAGCGTGTAGCTGACCAGCATCTCGTCGGTGACCATCGCCGCCAGGAGGCCGTTGATCGACCCCTTAATCGTGTTGCGGACGCGGACGTTGTTGAGCCGGCCGATGTAGGGGTCGGCCGCCGAGCGCACGCCGAACTTCGCGTAGTCCACGGTGCGGCGGATGGTGATCTGCTTGAACGGGCCGTCGTCGGTCGTGAGTGCCTTGACGACGCGGAAGCCGCGCCGCGATTCGAGGGCGAGGACGTTGTTCTTGATGAACTGCTCCAAATGGGCGGAGTTGAACTGGACTTCGAGGCCGCCCACCGAGAGCGTCTTGTTCGTCAGGCTGACGTGCGGGGCGCGCGCGCTGAGCATCCCGGCGACGGCCGCCGCCGCGTAGGAGCCGGGCAGCGTAACCTCCTTGCCGGTCGCCGCGTCGGTGGCCTTGATGCCGGGCGTGACGAGGACGATGCGGTCGCCGACGCCCGCGCCCAGATTCGTGACCACACTGCCGGCGAAAGCCGAGGCGGACTCGCCGGGGTTCATGGCGCGGGTGCCGACGACGGCGATGCGGTCGCGCTTGTTCTTGTCGTCGGAGGCGTCCTCGACGTGGCTCTTCAGCTCGTTGCCGATGGTGAGGTTGTCCTGGCCGGCGGCGACGATGATGTGCGCGTCCTGATTGGTCAGTTGGGCGAGGCCGAGCGCGTAGTCCGAGTCGATGGCGTCCGCGCCGCTGGCGCCGCCCGCGAGCGGGGTGGCCGCGACGGGGGCCAGCGGGTCGGCGGTGCCGGCCGCCGTCCCGGCGGCGGCGTCGACGAGGGCCGAGTCGGCCGTGATCTGTGCGACGAGGTCGGTGCCCGAGCTGACCGTGTAGGTCTCCACGACCGAGCCTGAGCGGATGCGGACGATGGAGTCCCCGCTGACCGGCGTGGTCTCGCTGACCTCGTAGGTGACGCTGTTACCGGAGGGGCCGGGCGTCCCTTTCGCGGTCAGGACGGCGGAGGTGCCGCCGCCCTCGGCCGCGACGTTGGCCGACGCGCGGCGCGCCCTAGTGTTGCGGCCCCAGGCCATGACGAAGTTCGCGTCGCTCGGCACGCCGGCGTCGGTGCCGGTCACGCGGACGGCGTAGACGGTCGCCGCGCCATTGGCGTAAGCCTGTTCGAGCGCCCGCACGAGCGTGAGAGGGTTGCCCGCCACCTCGGGGGTGACGAAGGAATCGTAGGCGCCGAAGATGTCGCGGGCCTCGTTGAAGGTGCTTAGCATCACGACCTCGCCGACGGGGCCTTGCCGGGCCGTCCCGACGATGCCGATGTTGCCCACGGAGATCGGGCCGGCCGCGATTAACGCCTCGCCGTTCACCTCGATGTAAACTCCGGGTATTACCATTTCTGCCATGCCGATTTCTCCTTTTTCTGAAGTGTTGAGAACCGGGTGACTCGTTCCCGCGCGCGGGCCGGCCCGCCCTCAAAGTTCTTGTTCGTCCCAGTGTTCGCGGCCGTCCGCGCGGTTCTGGCTGCCGCCCGCCGGGGCTAAGGCAGCGCCCGCAGGTACACCACCGGCTCGTTAGGATCCGGCTCTTCGGGGTCGGGCGCGGGCGCGCCGGGCGGCGGCGGGGTCGGCACAAGCGCCCCCGTCGCGTAGCGCACCCGAAAGAAGTCGCTCCGCTCGCGGAGAACGACCGGGGCGGAAAACGCCATGTGCCCGACGAGGTAAGGGTTGCCGCCGAGTTCGAGCGCGTCGTCGTCGACGACGACCTCGGGGGCGTTGAGCAGCGCGCGCACGCTGCCGAAGGTTTGCAGAGTGTTGACGCCCGCGACGGAGGTCTCGACGTTCACCTCGTCGCCGTCCCATCCGGCGGGCAGGTACGCGATGACGAGCAGCTCGCGGACGCCCGAGCGCCGCCGGCTGTCGCCGCGCAGAATCAACCTCCGGGCCGACCTGCCGTCCCATCGCGTCATGTCGTCGGTCAGGTTCATACGCTCGGCGTTCATCTCCGGCGGGAACCTGACGCGGAGGCGCGAGATGAGACTCAACGCCCCGTCGGCGTCGCGGTATCTGAACTCGTAGAGGACGCGGTACTGGATTGCGCGCCGCCAGAAACCCGCCCCGCCGTCCGGCGAGATGCTTTCGGGCATCGACATCGAGTCGCCGGCGAACCGCAGAAAGCCGTCGGCGCGCAAACGGTCGGGTTGTGCGCGCAGGCGGCGCTGCAACTCTTCGGTCGCCGCTTCGACCTCTTCGACCGTCGTCCCCCAAATCTGGAAGCGCACCAACGCTTCGAGCTGCACGCCCTTGAGCGCGTAGAGCGGCATGCCGCCGATTGTTTCGTTGCCGCGGCGGTTGCCCAGCCCGACGGAGCGCTCGGCGGTGCTGACGAGCGAGACGCCCGGGGCCGGCGGCGCGGGGTCGGGCGGCGGGTCGGGCGGCGTCGTCAGCGGAACGAGAAGGTACTGGCGGAGCGCGTTCAGCATCGTGAGCGTGTAGTCTGGGATCGGAGTTGACATCGCCTTCGGCGCGCGGCGCGTGTGTGCGGTGGTTGCGTGAGTGTGGGTTTTTCGGAGGGCCGCCGGGGCGGCGTGCGGCTCAGGTGTCGTCGTCCTCTTTCCATTTTTCCAGCAGCGCGCGAATCTCGCGCGTCTTCTGCCGGTTGAGCCCGTAGTGAGTCCGCGCGTCCGGGCCGGGGTGCTCGATTACGAGCCCTTCGCGCACGAGCCCGGCGAGGGCTTCCCGGACTTCTGCCGTCCAGAACTTGATCTCACGTTCGAGCAGCCACCAGTGCATGATTCCTTCGAGCGTGTCCTGCGCGTCGGCGTGTTCGGCCAAGTAGGATAGAACCTCATAGCTCAAGTCGCGTTGTGGGCCTTCACGCCGGGTGCGATTCACGCTTGGTCTCCTCGGGCGTTGTATGGCAATTGGCGTGCTGCTCGTCGGGGGCGCGTTTTTGCAGGCTTGCGGCCGGGGGGCTTTGACAAAAATGTCCGTGCGCGCGGCGCGCGGGGCGTGGAAGTGTGAAGGCGGCGGGGAGAAAGGCAGGACAAATTAGTCCACGCGCGGCGCAGGCGTTTGTCCTGGGCGCGTCGTCAACGACATTACGCCCGCGCCACGCGTGATTCGTGACTACTCGGTCACGGCGTCTTTGAAACTCTGCACGTCGATGCCGTGCTTGCGGATGAGTTGCCAGAAGGCGCGGCGGTTCTTGCGGGCGGTGCGGGCCGCGCTGGTGATGTTGCCCTGATGAGTCATGAGGAGTTCCTGAATGTAGCTGCGCTCGAACTGCGTCACGAAGCGCGACTTCGCCTCGCGGAAGGTCTTCGGCGGCGGCGCGTCGTCCCCGCCGCCGTTGAGCGCGAGGTCGGCCGCGGTGATCTCCGCGCGCTCCGACAGCACGAGGGCGCGCTCGACGACGTGCTCCAACTCGCGGACGTTGCCCGGCCAGTCGTACCCGTTCAGCACGCGCATCGCGTCGTCGGAGAACCCGACGCCGGACTTGCCGAGGCGCGCCGAGTGCGTGACGAGGAAGTGACGCACGAGCATGGGGATGTCCTCGGCCCGGTCGCGCAGCGGCGGCAGCGTGAGCGGGATGGTGTTGAGGCGGTAGAAGAGGTCGCGTCGCAGGCGGCCCGCGCTGACCGCCTCGGAGGTCTTCGCGTTCGAGGCCGCGATGACGCGCACGTCCGCGCTGCGCGCCTGCGTCGACCCGAGCGGCGTGTACTCCTTCTCCTGAAGGAAGCGCAGCAGCTTGACCTGCGCCAGCAGCGGCAGGCAGTCCACTTCGTCGAGGAAGAGTGTGCCGCCGTCGGCGACGCGGACGAGGCCGGGCTGCGTCTTGAAGGCGTCGGTATAGGCCCCGCGCTCGTGGCCGAACAACTCGTTCTCGACCAGCTCGACCGGAATCGCGCCGCAGTTGACGGGGACGAAAGGGTGTTCGGCGCGCGGGCCGAGGTAGTGAATCGCGCGCGCGCACAGCTCCTTGCCCGTGCCCGTCTCGCCGGAGATGAGGACGCTGGCCTCGCACCCTGCGATGAGCGGAATCTTCTTCGTCTCGGCGAGCAGCGCCGGGCTCTGGCCGATGAGTTGCCGCGAGCCGAGCCGCTCCTTGATGGCGTGCTCGACCGTCCGGCGCTCGCGCGCGTGTTTGAGCGCGCGCCAGATGCGCGGGAGGATGTCGAGGGCCTTCAGCGGCGGAGTGATGAAGTCGAGAACCCCGTGTTTGAGCAGCTCGAACATCTCCTCGGGTGCCGCGGCCTCGACCACGGCGAGCACGGGCGGCCGCTCGGCCCGCCCCCACGCGGCCGGGGCGAGCAACTCTCCGGCGCGCGCCAGTTGGCTCTGCGACAGCACGAGTATCAACAACGCGGGGCGCTGTCGCTCGTCGTCCGACGTGAGTGAGGGGTAGGCGCGCGCCGGCGGCTTGTCGATGTCGGCGCTCCGGCGCACGAGGCTCACTTCGGGGCCGAGATTGTCTTCGAGGAGAGCGGCCAGCGTTTGCGCCAGCCCGCCCTCGGGGTGAAAGTCCAACTGCAGGACGATCTGGGTATTCATCACTCCGACCTCCGTCGCGTGAGTGCGACCGAATGAGGATTAAAGACGAGGTGCCGGTTCGGCTCGACCGCCGATCTACTATCTTGAATGACTTTCCGATGTCTCTTGATTATCCGCCCGGGTCGGCAAAGTTTGATTACGCGGCGGCGAGGCCGCGAGGGGGAATGTGGGCGTGACGCGGGAGTCTGTGTCGAAATGTCTGCATGACCACCTCCTGCGCGGCGCGTAAGGAGAGAGGTGCCTGTTGGGAAAGTGTCGCGGCGGAAGTGATGTCGAGGCGCTTCCGCACCGTCACGACGAAAAGCAGGGCACGGAGATGAGGATTAAGGAAATCCTATGACCGTGGAGTGTGCGCCGAAAACGAGGAGGATGAGACGGCGCGCGCGCGGGCTAGTTGGAAGCCCACACGCTATTCAAAGAAGCACCGGGCAACGGGTTCTTAAAATCCGGCAAGAATCTATTCCTCCGCCAGAAGGATGTCAAGGTTTCGTTTTCAAATACTCTTACCTTGACCGACGTTAGAACGCGCGCCAGCGAGGACTGCCGGAGTCCGATAAAAACAGAAGTTCATGCCAAGAAGTAGCCTTGCCCAACGATTCAGGAATTCACGCACACTCGACTACCAAAATGCATTGATGCACTTCTTTATGCGCTACTTTGGTGAATTGTTACGCAAAGCCCCGGGGGTGGGTTTTGGTTATCGGACTCTGGTGACGCGAAGACGACGGCCGCGGCGGTGAACCACGGCGCTCGGACAACGATTAGTGGCGCCGACGTCTCCGCGTGCGGCGGGTCACTGGCGGCTTTGCTGGTAGGCGGTCACGGCCTCGACGGCGCCCTCGTGCATCCTCTCGGGGGTGACGAACATCCAGTGTCGCTCGAACTCCTCATCCGTCATCTCGGGCCGCGCGGCTCGCTCTTTATCCTTGAGCCACTGCTCGGCCCACCGGCGGAGTTCGGGGTCGCGGTTGAGAGCCATGCGCGCGGCGTGCGTGTTCACAGGCGTGCTCATGAAATGTGTCCCCCTGCTGAGAGCAAAATTAGTCGGCGACATTATAGCGCGCGCGGCGTCGGGCTTCACATGGGTGTAGCTTGCCGACACCGTGGTTGAACATTATGATGAGTCCCACGCTCTATCTTAAACACACCTCGTCCCGGGACAGGAGAACATGAATTCAGTTTACAGGCGTAGTCTGCTCTTACTCGTCGTCGCGGCCTGCCTCCTGCCGCTTCTGCCTAAAACCACACCGGCGCAGGACATTCCCCTCTTCACGACCGACTTCCCGCCGCAGGAGTTCGCCGGCCGCCGCGCGAAGGTTTACGACGCCATCGGCGCGGGCGGGCTGGCTCTGGTGCAGGGCGCGCCGAGCCCTTCGGGTTACGTCCGCTTCCGCCAGAGCAACGAGTTCTACTACCTCTGCGGTATCGAGTCGCCGCACGCGTACCTGCTCCTGAACGGCGCACAGCGTACGGCGACGCTCTACCTCCCGCACCGCAACGAGGGGCGCGAGAGGAGCGAGGGCAAAGTGCTCTCGGCCGAAGACGCGGAGTTGGTCAAGCGCCTCTCGGGCGTCGACGCCGTCTACGGCACGGACATCCTCGGGGAGCACCTCGCGCGCTACGCCAGGGGCACGCAGTTGCGCACGCTCTGGACGCCCTACAGCCCCGCTGAAGGTACTGCGATGAGCCGCGACCTTGCGATCCGCGCGGTCGCAGACGCTTCGTCAGACCCGTGGGACGGGACGGCCTCACGCGAGGGACGGCTGATAGCGGCGCTTCGCGCGCGGTTCCCGCAGTTCGAGATGCGCGACCTGACGCCCGCGCTCGACCAGACTCGACTCATCAAGAGCCCGCGCGAGTTAGAGTTGATACGAAAGGCCACGCGCCTCTCGGGGCTCGCTCTGATGGAGGCGATGCGCTCGACCGTGCCGGGCATCAGCGAGCACGAACTCGACGCCGTGGCTAAATACATCTACTACAGGCACGGGGCGCAGGGCGACGCGTACTATTCGCTCGTCGCCAGCGGCCCCAACGCCGTCTTCCCGCACTACAACGCCGGCAAGCGCGTGATGCGCGACGGCGAACTGCTGCTGATGGACTACGCGCCTGATGTCGGCTACTACATGAGCGACGTGACGCGGCAGTGGCCCGTGAACGGCAAGTTCAACGGCTGGCAGCGGGAGCTGTACGGCTTCTACCTTGAGTGCTACAAGGCCATCCTCTCCCACATCAGGCCGGGGGCCACGGCCGCGGAAATCATGCGCGAGGCGGCGGCCGACATGAAGCGGGCGCTGGCGCGCACCAAATTCTCGAAGCCGATTTATGAGGCGGGGGCGCGCGAGTTCGTGGAGAGTTACGAGAAGTCGGCCGCCGAGCCGTGCGCGTCGCTCGGGCACTGGGTTGGGATGGCGACGCACGACGTGGGGCGGGACTGCGGGCCGCTGCGCCCCGGCATGGTCTTCACCATCGAGCCGGCGCTGCGCGTCCCCGAAGAGAACGTCTACATCAGGCTTGAGGACATGATCATCATCGGCGAGGGCAAGGCGGAAGTCCTCACCACGTTCGTCCCGATGGACATTCAGGGCGTCGAACTCCTCATGCGCGAGGACGGCATGCTCCAGCGCTACGCGCGGGATGGCGCGCGGTAGTTGCGTTTAAAGTCAGGCTTGAAAACAGGAGGGCGCTCGGCGTGAGTCAGCGCCCTTCTACACGTCTGTTACTCACTGCCATGCGCTGATGAATTCATACCCGCCCCGCATCTCTTCCGCCGACCTGAGGGCGATGATGCGCAGCAGTCTTCGCATCTGCTCGCCCACGCCGAAGCGCTGCTGGTCGCCGAAGACGATGCCGGCGTGAGCCCTGCCGGCCGTCACGTACTCGCCGTGGAGGTGCATGAAGTCGCCGACGTTGAAAGTGTAGAGGACGCGCCCCTCTTCGGCCGCGTGGGCGAGGTGCTCCTCGTCGGGTCGGCCGACCAGCCCCGCCTCGAACGCGGTCTGCACGTCCGCGCCGCGCAGGCGGAGCGCCTGCACGAGGTCGTCGTCCATCGCGTCTTCGTCGATGTAGAGGCGCGCACGCACTAGGCGACCTGCGGAGCGCGCGCGAACTCGGATTCGAGCCGCGCGGCCTCGTCCCAGTCGGCGGCGAGTTCCGAGTCGACCTGCTGGCGGTTGGCGTGGTAGTAGGCGAGCGCGGCGTGGACGCCGGCCAGCGTCAGGTGCCTGTACTTGCGGACGATCTCCTCGGGCGCGTGGCCGAGGTTGGAGAGGAGAGCGATGCGGTGGACGGTGATTCCCGTCCCCGCGATGCGCACGCGGTCGTGCCGCACGTCCGGAGAATGCGTCAGCAGCGAATCGAGTTCGACGCTCATCAGTGCCACTCCCAAGTGAAGTATCCCGGCGGCCTTGATGATACACCAATTCCTCAGGCTGAATTCGCTATTTACTTCTATTCGTATTTACAACTTGGCAAGCACCTGTGACTCCTCCGCGGCGTCGAGCTTGCCCACCCAGATGTCCGACACCGTGCCTTTGCTGACCATGATGAGCGTCGGCGTCCCCTCCACGCTCAGGTCTTTGAGCGACGCCTGCCTGACTTCGACTTCGGGCACGCCGAGGGTGCTTAAGTAACGCCGGCCTTCGTCCGGTGCCTGCGGCAGGACGGCGACCACCTTCACGTCGCGTGCGCGCGACGCGACCTCACGCGCGAGCTTCTGATAGAACGGCCCGCTCTCGGTGCAGAAGTGGCAGCCCTGCTGCAAAACGAGGAGGAGCGTCTTGCCGCCGTCAGACAAGTCCACGCCGGGGATTTCAATCTTCGAGCCGACGGCCGGCCGCGGCGGCGCTGCCCCGACGCCGGGGAAGACGTAGTGCCTGACGAGCACCGCGCAGACGGCGACAGCGACGACGATGATCGCCACGTTGGCGAGGAACTCCACATTCTGTTTCAGCCTGCTCATAAGTAAGTCACCATTTCGCTTGTAACTTTTGTGAGGCCGGAGAGGCCCGACGAAAAGTTTTGAGCCCTCTTCGTCGGCCCTCTCCGGCGGAAGAGAGAGGGTGAACCGACCCTAAATCTCAGGCCAGCCACAACACGCTTTCGCGCAGCGCAGATTCTCCTGATTACACGTCCTGACGCAGGCCCAGACCGGCCCGCAGGCGTCGCGGCATTCCTGCGCGGCGGTGCCGCAGCCGCAGTCGTCCCCCGAGCACGAGCGCCTCGCCGCGGCGGGCGCCGCGAGAGACACCAACACCAACACCAACACGAGCAACATACCGAGCTTCTTTACCAACATGTGAGTTCTCCTTCTCTTAGCCGGATGGCCTTCATGGGTGGACGTTCAGCCGTCTGGGGAGACAAGCCCGCCCGAAAAGGTAGGCGAGACAACCTTGAATGTCTTGATGAAAGTCTAACGGAAGTTGGATAAAGTCCTGATAACCGTCCCTGAACGCGAGTCGCATACACGACCTCGAACTCACATGCAAAATTATGGAAAAGCCAAAGCCGTGTTCATACGAGTTCGGCCCCTTCCGGCTCGACTCCGCCGAGCGGACGCTGTCGCGTGACGGCAAAGAGATCGCGCTGACCCCGAAGCTCTTCGAGACGCTGTCGGCGCTGGTCGAACGCGGCGGGCACATCGTCTGTAAGGACGAGCTGATTAAAAAGGTGTGGCCCGACAGCTTCGTAGAGGACAGCAGTCTGTCGCAGAACATCTCCCTGCTCCGCAAGGCTCTGGGCGACGGCGGCCAGCCGGCGAAATTCATCGAGACCATCCCGAAGCGCGGGTACAGGTTCATCGCCCCTTTGAAGGTGTTGCACGGCCCTGCGGACGACCCGCGCCAAGACAGCCCGGAACTGCCGGCCGCCGGCGAACGTGTAAGAGGAGAAGGCGAAGAGGAGGCCGTCGACGCGCGTAACGAGCCGCAGCCGCGGCCTCAACACGAGATCGGCAGGCGGGCGCGCCGCACGTACACGCTGTTATTGGGCGTGGCCGCTTTGATGGCCGTCGGCGCGGGCCTTTACGGATGGAGGGCTCGAATTACAGGCGCGGACGCTCATCACGGGGCGACCGTTCGCTCGTTGGCCGTCGTCCCCTTCAAACCCATCGGCGACGAAAGCAATGACGAGTTCCTCGGTCTGGGCATGGCCGACGCTGTGATCGTCAAGCTCGGGGACGCGGACGCCTTCACCGTCCTGCCGACGAGCGCCGTGGCGAAGTTCACGGGTCGGGAGCACGACGCGAGGGAGGTCGGCCGGCGTCTCGGCGTCGAAGCCGTCTTGGACGGCACGGTGCAACGCGCGGGCGGGCGCGTGAGGGTGACCGCCGCGCTGATTGACCTGCGCGACGGCAGGATGCTGTGGTCGGGCAAGTTCGACGAGCAGTCCACAGACATCTTCACGCTCCAGGACTCGCTCTCGGAAAAAGTGTCCGCCGCACTCGAAATGCAGTTTTCGGACGCCGGAGACGGGCCGCCGAACAAAAGGTTCACGCGGGACGCCGCGGCCTACGAGCTGTACCTGATGGGCGTCTACTTCTGGAACAAGCGCACGCCGGAGGGTCTGTCGAAGGCCGCCGAGTACCTGCGTCAGGCGGTCGGCAAAGACCCGAATTACGCGCTCGCCTACGCCGCGCTGTCGGACACGTACGCGCTGATCGGCTTCTACGAGTACGACGCGGTGATGCCCGCCGCGGAAGCCTACGAGAAGGCGAGGGCCGCGGCGGCGAAGGCGCTCGAACTCGACGACGCGCTCCCCGAAGCCTACGTGGCGGCCGGGATGGTCAAGGCGCAGACCGAACGAGATTTTGAAGAGGCCGTCCGGATGTATAAGCGCGCCATCGAGCTCGACCCGAACTCCGCCACGGCGCGACTCAGGTACGCCGGACTTCTCATCGCAGTGGGGAAGCTCGACGAGGCCGTCGAGCAGATGAGCCGCGCGCACTCGCTCGACCCGCTCTCGCCGACCGTCAACACGAACCTCAGCGCCTACTACATCTACGCGCGCCGGCCTGACGAGGCCATCACGTACGCGCGCCGCGCGCTCGAAGTTGACCCCGCATTCTGGCGCGCACGCGTCAACCTCGGCGAGGCTTACGAGCACAAAGGTATGCACGCGGAGGCCGAGGCGGAATACCGAAAGCTGGTCGAGCAGGAGGGCGTCCGCACTCAGGGCGAGCAGCAGCTCGCACACCTTTACGCGTCCACCGACCGACAGGCCGAAGCCCGCGAGCTGCTCAAGCGAATACACGAGACCGGGCGGGACGACGCGGGAGCTAACGGCGTCGGGACTGCTCTGGTCTACGTCGCGCTCGGAGAGAAAGACGCCGCCTTCGAGTGGCTGAATCGGGCGGCGGAAGCGAATGCCTTAACACTTTACGACCTGAAGTATAGCCGCAGCTTCGACCCCCTCAGAACAGACCCGCGGTTTACGGCACTCCAAGAGCGCGTCGCGTCTAACAGGTGAGCGTGCGCCGGGCAGCGCCGCGAAATTATTTTCCAACGCGGAAGGCGTCATCGAAACGCGGCCAACAGTTACGGGCCGACCTTCATCTAAAAACTCCATTTCACCGTTCGGACCTTCAAACCGGCCGCAGGCAGGATACTTTTTTAGTTTTTATGCGACATTTCGTTCGGCGAACCTGTTTCATCATTCAGGCGCTTCTGCTCGCCGCGCTGCCCTCGGGCGACCTGCTCGCGCGGCCTCTCGCGCGTCAGGCACAAGGCGGCCCCTCCGAGTTAACCCCTCAACAAGTCGGACAGCCGCGGCCCGACTCGACCGAGTTGAAGGAGTTCGAGACGTGGGCGCACGAGCACCTCTCTGCCGGCTCTCCGAATGTTTCGGAGAGCCGCGGCGAAGAGCTTGCCAGACGCCGTCGCGCGCGCCTCGCCGAACTGATAGCGCGTGACCCGGAGCGCGCGTTGAGGGCGGCCGTCTCGCCGGATGTCAGGGCACGTCTGCCCGCGCGCGTCGCGCGCCATCTCGAAGAGGAGGTCAGCGGGCGCGGCGACCTCCTTGTCGTCGTCACAGACGTGTTCGACCCCTCGACGCGTGCCTTCAGTAAGGCGCGCACCGACAGACTGGCCGTAGTCAACGGGAAGACTTACCGGGCACACGTCTACGGGCGGCAAGCCCTGATGCCCTCGCAGACAAACATCCCCCTGCGCGGCGTCGCCATCGACGGCGAGCTGGCCCTCTACGAAAGCCCGCCCGGCGCGTCGCCCTCGGAGGCGGAGTCGCAGCAGTCGTCATGGACGGAAGGGACGAAGACGCTTCTCTTTATGCGCGTCGACTTCCCGGACATGCCCGGCGAGCCGCTCGGCGACGCCGAGGCGGAGGTGCTCGTCAACACGGAGGTCGATAATTTCTACAAGGAGAACTCTTACCTCAAGACCTCGATTGAGGGCACCGTGACTCCTCCGCTGCGGATGCCGCGGCCCACGACGTACTACGCCGTAGATCAGAATTCGCCCGACTACTGGGCGCGGGTCATGGAGATTTTGACCGACGCCCGCGAAGCGGCGAAGGCGGCCGGCTTCGACACCGCCGGCTTCGACCTCGATTTAGTCGCCTTCAAGCAAATCCCCGCGTTGTCATTCGGCGGGGTCGCATACGCCGGCGCGAAGGGCGGCCTGATCAACGGGGCTTTCTACTCCGACGTGACCAACCATGAACTCGGTCACAACTTCGGCCTGCCTCACGCCAACCTCTGGCAGACCACCGACGGCACCGTCATCGGCGAGGGCACGAGTCTGGAGTATGGCGATTTCTACGACACGATGGGTATCTCGCGCTACCACTTCAACGCGTGGTTCAAGTACAAGCTGAACTGGCTCACCCCGGAAGACGTGCTGAGCGTGTCGGCCGGCGGCACATACCAGATACGCGCGCTCGATGACCCGACCGCGCGGGGAGCCCGCGCGCTTAAAATACAGTCGGCCAACGGCGCTACCTACTGGGTCGAATACCGCGCGGACACCGGCATCACCGAGGCGTCGAACGGCGCGCTCGTGCATTGGGGCTACGATGTCGAGCCCGGGGAGTACGTCAGCAGCAACCTGCTCGACATGACGCCGGACTCAACCGGCGGCCTTTATGACACGCCTTTGCTGATCGGCCGAACGTTCACCGATACGGCCTCCGGCATCTCCATCACGCCCCTGCGCAAGCTCGGCCCCGCGCCCGCGACTCTGGAGGTGCAGGTCACGCTCACCAAGTCCGTCATCCACGGGCGCATCACCAACCGCTTCGGCTACGGCGTCAGCCCGCAGGTTACCGTCAGGCTTGACGGCACCGAGACGGCCACGACGCTTACAGACAGCCTCGGCCTCTACGGTTTCGGCGTCACGCCCGGCGGGAGCTATACGGTCACGCCTTCGGAGGCAAATCATCTCTTCACGCCGGCCTCGCGCAGCATCACGGGTCTCGGCTCTCAGCAGTCCGCGAATTTCACTGCGAAGCGGCTCTACAACATCTGGGGACGGGTGGCGCAGGTCGATGGGACGGGGCTGGCGGGCGTGCTCCTGACCTTGAGTGGAAGCGCCAGCGCCCAGACTGTGACCGATGCCAACGGCGCTTTTGAACTCGGCCGCTTCCCCGAGAACGAATTTTACGTTCTCACCCCCACGAAGGCGGGCTATGAGTTCGCGCCTCCGAACGCCCTCTTCATCCTCAACAACGACTGGCCTCTCACCTTTGCGGGCGCGTTGGCGGAGCCCAAGCTTCTGCGCCTCGAAGCCTCCCGCACCGTCTCCGAGGGGAGTCGCAAGGTCGAAATCAAAGTCACGCGCACGGGCCCGCTATTCGCCCCGGCTGCGGTTCGGTACACGACCTCGGACGCCACCGCGTCAGGCCGTTCGGACTACAACACCGCGCTCGGCCGGCTCTTCTTCGCACCCGGCGAGGAGACGAAAACTTTCGCCGTCCTCATCAACGAAGACTCTCTGGACGAGCCGGACGAGTCCTTCAACGTCACGCTCTCCGACCCTCTGGGTGCCGAACTCGACGCTCCCTCGTCCACGTCCGTGACAATCGCCGACAACGACGCGGCCGACGAATTGAGCCCCGTCGGGCTGGAATCCCTCAACGCCGAGTTCTTCGTCCGCCAGCACTACCACGACTTCCTCAACCGCGAGGCGGACGCTTCGGGTTTGGAATTCTGGGTGAACGAGATTGAGTCTTGTGGGGCCGACGCGCTGTGCCGAGCGGTGAAAAGAGTCAACGTCTCGGCGGCGTTCTTCCTCTCCATCGAATTTCAGGAGGGCGGCTATGTGGCGTACCGCGCGCGCAAGGCCGCCTACGGCAACATCGCCGGCAAGCCGGTGCCCGTCACACGAGAGGAGATGCTTGAGGACGTGCAGATCGTCGGAGGCGGCGTCATAGTCGGTGACGACGGCTGGCAGCAGAAAGTGGAACAGAACAAACAGGCTTATTTCGAGCAGTTGGCCGCCTCCCAACGCTTCGCCACTCTTTATCCGCTGTCGATGACGCCGGAGCAGTTCGTCGACGCGCTCAACGTCAACGCCGGCGGTGCGCTCTCGCAGGTGGAGAGGGACGCGCTGGTCAGCGACGTGAAGACGGGCGCGAAGACAAGGGCGCAGGCGCTGAGGGCCGTGGCCGAAGACGCGAACCTCTCGCTGGCGGAGTTCAACCGCGCGTTCGTGCTGATGCAGTACTTCGGCTATCTGAGGCGCAACCCGGACGACGCGCCCGACGCGGACTTCTCGGGCTACAACTTCTGGCTGGACAAGCTCGACGAGTTCAACGGCAACTACATCAATGCCGAGATGGTGAAAGCATTCCTCGACTCCACCGAGTACAAACAGAGGTTCGGGCGATAAGTACAGACTCCGTTTCTCGGCGACCCGGCCCCCGGCACGCCGGTCGTCTCTGTTAGGTAGGCGGGCCACGCCGCCCCTTCCCCTCCCTAAAGGCCGAAGTTTCGCGCCGCCACGGCACCTTCCCCCGTCCCGCAGGCCGCCTTCGGTGGCTATTTCTTATACTAAGTTGAGGTCATATTTCGAGCCCTATCACGATTCGTTTTGGGGGTATAGTCTCTTTTTCGTTGTGGAACCGAGCCAATTTGTGATATACCCGCCCGCATGGCCACAGCGACGATTGCCGACTCGGTTCTCGGCCAGTATGGTCTGGCAGAGGATCCGTTCTCACTCTCGCCCGACCCGCGCTTCCTCTACCTGACGAATCAGCACAAGGCGGCGCTCGCAAAGCTGCGATACGTGATGGAGCGCAGACAGGGCTTCGCCGTCCTCTACGGCGACGTGGGACACGGCAAGTCGACTCTCATCCGCCGCCTGTTCGGCATCTACCGGGGGCAAGAGGCTTACGAGAGCGTGTTGATCACGAATCCGGACTACCCGACCGCGCTCCAACTCCTGAAGCGTCTCACAGATGAGTTCGGCCTCCCCCGACGGCCGTCAAAACTCGACCAGATGCAGGAGCTTGAAGGGCACCTGGTGACCCGCTTTGCCGACGACAAGAACGTTCTCGTCCTCATCGACGAGGCGCAGATGATGCGGGGCGACCAGTTTGAACTCATCCGGCAAATCACCAACTTCGAGTCCGACGACAACAAGCTCGTCCAGATCGTGATGGCCGGGCAGAATAACCTGCGCAACAAGTTGAAACTCAAGCGCGCCCTCCTCTCCCGGGCCGCGGCGGTGGCCACGCTTGACCCGCTGACGCCGGAAGAGACGGCCGACATGATCTCCTTCCGGCTGGCCGTCGCGGGCCGCCACGAGCCGCTGTTTACTCCCGACGCCCACGATTTTATTTACGAGCGCTCCAAGGGCGTCCCGCGCGAAGTCGTCAAGGTTTGCATGAACGCCCTGGCGATTGGCGGAATGCTGGAGGCCGAGCTTATTACAGCGGAGGTGGTACGTGACTCAATCGAGTAAGAAGGGCTTCGCCGCCCTCTATGATCTGCAGGAGCGGAAAAAGCAGGAAAAATCTGAGTCACCACCACTCCCCACCACTCCCCAGTTACCACCACTCCCCACCACTCCCCAATCGCCCCCGCCGCAACCTGAAGGACAGCGCCCTTCCCCGGCCCCCGCGCGCGACTTTAACCGCCGTGCCAACAGCATCGAGCGGGAGGCGCTCCCACAGGGTTTCTTCCCCGGCTCCAGCAAGAAGATCTATGACGCTTTGTATCTGAGGACTCGCGGGGCGAACCCGCCACGGCCGCGTGTCAGAGCGTCACGCCGCGACTTCCTCGACTTGACGGAAATCCGCAACATCAAGAACGTCGACGGGAATCTGCGCTACCTGATGGGCGTCGGCCTGATTATCCGCTACTGGGAAACGGGCTCGACCGAAGGCTCTCAGTATGAAGTGCGGCTCCCGGAGGAACTGTTACCACTCACCACCACTCACCACCACTCACCACCACTCACCACTACCCAATTATTGGGTAGTGGGTATACCCAATTTTTGGGGAGTGGTGGTGAGGGTCAAACCGTTGATTCTTCAGCCACTTACGGCGACGACAAGACTTCTTCTTTTAAGACAAATACTGAGAGAACTGATGATGAGGCTTTCGCCGACCTGCTCGCGGTGCTGAAACAGACCGCAAAGAAAGTGACGGGGAGGGAACCGTCGCCGGCAGAGCGTGCACGCTGGAAAGAGGTGGCGGAGTTGCTGGCTACGGAGTTGGAAGTCGCGGCCTCGCGGACAACGGTCACGTCGGCTCCTGCCTTCCTCGCCGAGCACCTCCGCCGCAGGCTGCGCAAAGCCGACCTCCGGCAGATTGAGAGGGAGGTCGGCGAGGCCAACTCCGGGCAGCCCCCGGCCGCCGCCAAGCCCGAACTGAGCGCCGAGCAGATACAGGAGCAGGTCAATCTCATGGCGGGGCTCATCAGGGAGGGCACCGCGATGAAGGAACTGGACGAGCGGTTCGCCTCCGAGTTCCGCCCGGCGCAGTGGCACATGATCCGCAGCATCGCGCTGGCGCAGGCCAACACCCCGCCCGCCAAGCCTGTAGATTCCAGCGCGTAAGGCTGCGCAGGCCGCCCGCGCGTTAATCTACCCCCGCCATTCCCGGCAGTCCCGGTACGACTTGAAACGACCCCGTCTGTGAAACATCTTAGTTTCTATTTACTTGCTATACGATGGGTAGATATTCTCCGAACATCGTCTGTGCCTTCACTACCTGTACAATTGTGGAACCATTGAGAATATGGTATCCGTTCGGAGCTGTACGCGGGCGCGGGCGGGAGACCGACGACGCAGGGGTACGGCGCGGCCGATCACGTCAGGCAGAAATTCACCGGGTATGAGAAAGATGGTGAATCGGGCTTGAACTTCGCGCAGGCTCGGTATCACTCGCGGCCCTTCGCGGGTGCGCTACGTGCTGGTCGAGGCGGCGTGGGTCATCCTGCGGCGGAGGAACCCGGCGACGGGGGCGCTGCACGACTGGGCCACGAGGGTGAGGCAGCGCAGAGGGGCGTGCGTAGCGGCCGTGGCGCTGGCGCGGAAGCTGGCCGGCATCCTCTACGCGATGTGGAGAGACGGAACCCGGTTCGAGGACCGCGGGGCGGCTGCCGCGGAAGTAGGTGCAGCCGCGGCAGCCTAGCAGCGGCCGACACGTTAGAGAGTTCTTCCCGACGAGTTCACAATCAGGCGCGGCGAGCACGATTTTGGCCTGGCTGCAGTAGGTAAGCCGTTAAAGAGGTGGTGCCGCCGGCCTTTCGGACCCAATAGTGCGCCGGGCGAGTAGGATAAGCTCGCCCCTAGCAGAGCGCGAACAGAAGGCTGACAGGAACTCGGCGGAAGGGAAGGGGTGTGCCTCGGTGACGGAGAGATGTCCAGAGAAAACTCTTGACAATTACCGCCGCTTCACAGAAGGCCAAACTGTAAAGAGTTTACCTCATCCGGCGTTAGACGTCTTCATCGCGCCCCTCACTTGCCGTGTCCGTTACCTGCCTGAGTTCTTCCGAGATCTCCCCCACCTCTTTGTTGACGCCCCCCACTTCTTCCCTGACGGCCGCGATCTCCTGCGAGAGGTCGGCCTTCGCCGACGTGACTTCTTCCCTGACCTTAGCAATCTCCCGGCTCACGCCCGTGTCCGCGCCTTCGTCGATGCCGGCCACTTTCTCTACCACCGAGGCGACACCCTTCAGCGCGCCTGCGACCAAGCCTCCGGCAACCTTCCTCACCACCCCCACGCGCTTCTTCGGCGCCGCCGCCGCGGCGGATCGCTTCTTCGCGGTGGGACGGCCACTACTTTTCGCGGTGGTCGGGCCCTTACGCACCCGCGCCTTTTTGCCCGTCTTCTGAGGGCTCTTCTTGGTCAGCTCGGAGGTGCGTGTGCCACTTTTACCTGCCTTAGCCTTTCCGGGGGGCTTGGCGGAAGTGGTCGGTTTCTTCTTCGATGGCATAAGATGCACTTTCTGTCCGGTAAGAGTTAGTATCCTACTACTTGTAGCACGCGCGGCCGCCGCCATCTAATGCCCGGCGTCACCCGACCCCTCGTGCGCTGGCGAAAGGACGTTACGATACGCCAACTCACCCACCTCCCATTACCCCTGTCCGGAACCCCGGCAAGACACATTTGACGCGACCACTAATTGTAGTCGGACGCAGCTTTTCAAAAAAGCCGTGAAACATCCTTCCAGAGTCTAAATTGCACACCTCGCCAGCCTACATCTTGTGGTTAGGTCACACCCCAACTGATGTTTCACGTTACCACGCCCGATAAGGGTCATTCCGGTTTAGTTTCGCCCGAATTAGTTGTCACAGCTTTTTCGCGTCGAGACCTCCCATGGTACCAAAGTGACACCGGCGAAAGTATCTTCAGAGTTGATGATAAGCGGCGCGAAGCCCTCGCGGCGGGTCTTCACGAGAGTGTCAACACACAAGCGAGTTGAAAAGTAGGACGCGGTCGGTTCCAACGCGCAAAGTCCCCCCTGCGAGGGCTGTGCACGTCTTCGTAGGAGGTGCTGCTTCAGTCCGAGAGGCCGCCGAGTGAGACCGTCACCGCTTGCTCGCCGAGTAACTCTCGCAGACCTCCGGCGAGCATGCGCGCCAGGGTCGAGCCGCGGTTGAGGACGATGCCCTTCGCCACGCCGTGCTCGTCCGTCTCGACGAAGCCGCTCACGCCGAGTACGTCGCGCAGGAGTCTCACGATCCCGTACTGCTTGAGCCTCGGCTCGGCGGCCGCGAGCCACTCGCGGGCCCAGATCAGCATGTTATGCGCCAGTGTGCCGAGCAGCGTCAGCATGGCCTGTGCGGCGGCTCTCTTCTTCCTCCGGCGGTTGATGCCGACGCCCTGCTTATCCTCTTTGATCTTGATCTCGATGGCTCCGGCCCGCTGGTCATAAAGCTGCGCGTAGGCCAGGGCGACAATCTCGTGCTCGTGCGCGTCATGCTCCGGCCTGCCGAGCAGCCGCAACACTTCGGCGGGCGTGAGGGTGGAGATCAGCAGGTCATGACCGAGACGATCTCCTGCGTGGCTCCCGCGACGACGCGGCCGAGCTGGCGGCCGTGGCGGATGCCCCCTTTAGAGAAGTAGCCCTTGAGGGACAACTCGGCCTTCGGGCCGCAGGGCAGCCCCGTCATGTCGAGGTCGAGCACTTGCAGGGAGGCGGAGTAGTCGTGGCGGGCGGCGCAGGAGTGTGTGCGGAAGAGCGAGGTGACGACTCTCCGCAGCTCTTTGACGTTCTCGGTGGTGCAGGCGTCGAGCGTGTCCTGGACGAGCGAGTACTCGGCGCAGGTCTGCCGGCCGAATGAGCGCTGGAGTGCAGGGTCTGCCCTCAGCTTGGTGTTGATCTCTGACAAGCCGTGCGCGCCGGCCAGGATGGCAACAAAGGCGTCGTAGAGCTTCTCGGCCGGAGTATGTCTGACGGTCTTCTGCGGGACGTGGACGTGTGCGGCGATGGCCTCGAGGAGGCCGAGACGGCGGAGACAGAGCCCGAGGGCGGCCAGGGACGCGCGCGGGGAGAAGTGCCTTGTAGTAGCTGTCATGGTGCCCCTCCTGAAGGTGTGCGAACCACCTTAGCAGGAGCGCAGGAGTGTCACCGAAAGGGACAAGGCGCCGCTTATTCGGGCGAAAGGAAAGTATGGTTGGAGAAGGTGTGAGCCGCCCAGCGCTTGAAGCGGGGCAGACCCTTCTTTGTCTGTACCTTGTCCTCATGTGCCGGGCGTTTTACGGCAAGGCTTCGATGAGGATGTAGAAGCGGACTTGCCGGGCTGCTGTACGCCGAGCAGATACTGCACGTTGACGCTATCGCCGTCGGCCAGAGACCTCCCCATCATGATTGTGCCCGCCGCGAGCGTCGAGCTATAGCCCCCGCTTTAGGCTGCACGGCCGGCTCCTCCGGCGGCGTCCCCATCACGGTCGCCGCGCGCCCGGTCGGATCAGCCGAGCATCTCGTCGCGTTACATCAGTTAATAAATTCTTTCGTCCGGGTGGCCGGGTGTAAAATGATTAAAAGCGAGTTGTAGGTGTAAGAGCCTTGTGGTCACGCATCCCCGAACAATAAACGCTTTAA
>JBEVKV010000169.1:0-22472 GCA_040509515.1 Pyrinomonadaceae bacterium
AGAGTCCGACGCCGTTGCGCGGGTGCGGGTCTTCGTAGATGTAAAAGATTTCCAGCCCCGCCCGCGCCGGGTCGATGTCCGAGACGTAGAAGCGGTCGCCGTGTCCGTAGCCGGTGCTCCACATCGTGCGGCCGTCGCCGTCGATGGCGATTGAGCCGTTGAGGATTTCGTCCGCGCCGTCGCCGTCGATGTCGGCGACGTGGACGGCGTGCTGCCCCTGCCCCTGATAACGCCAGCCCGCGCGCTCGTTCGTCCAGCTCCAGACCTTGTGCAGCTTGCGGTCTTTGAGGAAGAACGCCTCGGCCTTCATCAAGCCGTAGGTGCCGCGGAAGGTGACGACGCTCGGGGTCTTGCCGTCGAGGTAGGCGACGGCCATCATGTGGCGGTTCGAGCGGTTGCCCGAATAGTCGCCCCAGTCCGTGAGCTTGCCGCGCGGTATCCAGTCGGCGCGCGCAATCTCCTCGCCGGTCATGCCGTCCCAGATTGAAAGATACTCGGGCCCCGTCAAGACCTGACCGTTGCGGTCGCGCGGGTCGCCCTCGCCGGTCTTGATGGCGATCTCGGCGCGGCCGTCGCCGTCGAGGTCTGCGACCTGAAAGGGCGAGAACCAGATGCCGAGCTGAATCGACCAGCCGAGGTCTCTGCGCCAGAGGAAGGTGCCGTCGCTCTTGTAAGCCTCTATCTTGAAGGTGTCGGGGCTCGGGCGCGTGGTGAAACTCGGGTCAATCGTCCCGCCGGGTCGCTTGACGACGAAGTCGTACTCGCCGTCGCCGTCGAGGTCGCCGACTCCGATTTTGTCGATGGAGGCGGCCGGGATGTCGTCGCGTATACGGAAGGCGCGGTACTGTCGCGCGGGCGAGTTTGCCGCGAGCGTCGCGCGCACCGAAGGCTCAAGCTCGCGGCCGTCCACGACCGCGCGCACAAACCAAGAGTGCTCGCGTCCGGCCGGGGCCTTCGCGTCGAGAAAGTCGGTCGTCCGGCGGACGGGCTCCGCGTTGAGCTTGACGGGCGGGCCGCCCGCCGTCGAGCGGTAGACGTTGAAGGCGACCGCGTCCGGGTCATTCCTGAGCAGACGCCAGCCGACGTAGACGCCCTGACTTGTGCGCAGCGCGGAGACGCCGCGGCCGAGCTTCTCTTCGATTCTCTCTTTGGCCCAACCCAACACGGTCGGGCGCGGGTTCGGGTCGATGGTGTAGTGGCTGAAGTTCGGCGGTATCGAAGAGGTCGGCTGTTCGGGCGTCTGCGCCGGAGTCGGCGTCTGCGTCGCCACCTGCGCGGCGGCCGTGACGGCGAGGGCGCAGGAGAGCAGCGCCGTCAGCTTCATCGTTCTCAACATCTGAAGAATCATCCCCCTCGTAGGAGAGGCCGGGCGGGAGGGGCGAAGTGTCGTCGCGTCCCTCGCGCCCGGCCTCTTGTGCGGCGTGGCGGCGCCGCGTCCCGTGGGCCTTCGCCGTCTTCGCCGTCTAGGGACGGTCTCCGTCACGCGCCGGGGCCTCGGGCGCGTTCGGGGGCGCGGCGCGGAGGCCGGAGGCGTAGTCTTCCAAAAGCTTCTGCGCGCGCGCGGCCGGGCTGATGAGCGCGACCTTGCGCGTCGAGTCGTAGCCGCTGAAGACGCCGACCAGCTCGCCCCGGTCGTTATAGACGGGGCTGCCCGAGAAGCCGTCGCGCCCCTCGATCTTCGCCGAAAGGTAGTCCTGCCCGCGGTACGTGTAGATGCCGGAGAAGGCGCCGCGCCGCACGGCCTGTCCGCCGTTCGGGCGCGCGATGACGCTCAGCATCTCGTCGGGCGTGGGCGCGGGCTGGAAGGCGAGCGCGCCGTCCTGCTTCTTCGTCCCGCACACGCGCAGGAGCGCGAGGTCTGCGTCCGGGTCAATCTTGATAACGGTCGCCTCGCAGCCGTTGACGTAAGCCTCGACCTTGAGCTGCTCGTCGCGCGAGAAGCCGAGCAGCGTCCTTTTCTGCGCGCTCAAGCCGCCCGAGACGACGTGATAGGCCGTCATCACCAGCCCGTCGCCGACGACGAACCCGGTGGCGTACGCGTTGGGCACGCTCCCGTCGAGCATTTCGAGGAAGCGTTGGAGCGAGTCGGGCTTCCTCTTCTTCACCTTGAGGTCGAGCGAGACGGCGCGCCCGCCGCGCTTGAGGACGGCTCTGAGCGGGTCTTCCGCCGAGACCGTCTCCGACGACGCGAACGTGTGGGACACAATGGCCGCGAGGACGAGGACGCAAATTCCCCTCTTCATATTCACCTTTCGTCTGTAAGAGCGATGCCGCCGGTGAGAACTGTTTTGCGCCGCTTCGGGCGACGCCGGGCGTCCGACTTCCGACCCGGGCACGGTGGCGGAAGCGAGGCATCCGTCCGCCGCCAGTCCCGTCTGCTGGGCGCGCATTCTACCACTTCCCCGCCGGCTGTGAAGAATTTTTTGGAGGTGGTATAAGGGGAGCACAATGAGAGGAAAAATAGGCGGCGCGGCCGGGCTCCTGCTCGCGGTCTGCGCGCTGCTCTGGCCGGCACGGGCGCGGGCGGCCGAAGCCGTCACGCTCGCGGGCGAGTGGCGCTTCGCGCTCGACCGCGCGGACGCCGGAGTGCGCGAACGCTGGTTCGGGCGCGAGCTGGCCGAGAGGATAAAACTGCCCGGCGTGCTTCAGTCGCAAGGCTACGGCGACGAGATAAGCACCGAGACGCCGTGGGTGCTCTCGCTCTACGACCGCCATTGGTTTCTGCGCGAGGACTACAAGGCTTACACGCGGCCGGGCGAGGTCAAAGTCCCTTTCCTCTCGCAGCCCCCCCGACACTACGTCGGCCCCGCGTGGTACCAGCGCGACGTGGAAGTCCCCGAGGCGTGGCGCGGGCGACGCGTCCGTCTCTTCATGGAGCGCCCGCGTTGGGAGTCGACCGTCTGGATAGACGACCGCCGCGTCGGCTCGGACAACAGCCTCGTCGCGCCGCACGCTTTCGACCTCGGCTCGCTCGCGCCGGGGCGGCACCGCCTGACCGTCCGCGTGGACTCTTCAATGATTCTGCCCTACAGGCCGGACGCGCACAGCGTCTCCGACTCGCTCGGCGGGAGCTGGAACGGCATAGTCGGACGCATCGAGCTGAACACGACCGCGCCGGTCTGGATAGAGGACGCGCGGGTCTTCCCAGACGTTTCGAGGAAGGCGGCGCTGATTAAAGTCCGCGTCGGGAACGCGACGAATCGCGCCGGGCGCGGTACGCTTTCGGCGGGCGGCGTGAGCGCAGCCGTCGAGTGGGACGCGAAGGGCGGCGAGGCGCAGCTAGACGTGCCGCTCGGCCGCGAAGCGAAGACGTGGGACGAGTTCAACCCCGCGCTGCAACACCTGACGCTGCGGCTGGACGCCGAAGGGGTGGGCGAGAGTAAGGAACTGGTCTTCGGCCTCGTCGAGTTCAAGACAGAGGGCAACGAGTTCGTCGTCAACGGCCGCAAGACTTACCTGCGCGGCAACCACCACGGCGGCGACTTTCCGCTGACGGGTCACCCGCCGACCGACGTGGAATACTGGCGTCGCATCCTGCGCGTCCACCGCGACTGGGGCTTTAACCACGTACGCTTCCACTCGTTCTGCCCGCCCGAGGCCGCCTTCGTCGCGGCGGACGAACTCGGCATCTACCTCCAGCCCGAGCCCGGCATGTGGAACGAGATCAGCCCCGGCACGGCCGTCGAGCGGATGCTCTACGAAGAGACCGAGCGGATGATAAAGGCTTACGGCAACCACCCTTCGTTCGTCATGCTCTCGGCGAGCAACGAGCCGAAGGGTCGCTGGAAGCAGTCGCTCCCGCGCTGGGCCGAACACTTCCGGCGCAGCGACCCGCGCCGCCTCTACACGACGGGGACGGGTCACACCGACCGCGAAATTCCCGACCCGGAAGAGGGCGCGGACTACCTCGTCCTCCAGCGGCTCGGCGAGAAGATGCTGCGCGGCCCTTCCGCTTGGTTCGGGCGCGACTACCGCGCGTCGCTCGAAGGCATACGCGTCCCCGTCCTCTCGCACGAACTGGGCCAGTGGGTCGCCTACCCGGACTTCAACGTGACGAAGAAGTTCACGGGCTACATGCGGCCGGGCAACTACGAAATCTTCCGCGACTCGCTCGCGGCGCGCGGGCTGCTTGAGAAGAACCGCGAGTTCGCGCGCGCCTCGGGCGTCTTCCAGTATCTCTGCTACAAGGAAGATATCGAGGCCAACCTGCGCACGCCCGGCCTCTCGGGCTATCAACTGCTTGAGCTGCACGACTACGTGGGGCAGGGGACGGCCGTCGTCGGACTGCTCGACCCGTTCTGGGATGAGAAGGAGTACATGTTCCCGTCCGGGTTCCGCGCCTTCGCCGGGCCCAGCGTGCCGCTCGCGCGCCTGACGCGCCGCGTCTACACGCGCGACGAGCAGTTGGAGGTCGAGCTTGAAATTGCGCACTACGGGCCGGAGCCTCTGCGCGACGCGCAGATCAACTGGAACCTGATAGGCAAGGGCATGAAAGTCTACATGCCGCGCGCGCACCTGCGGCTCCCGGCGCGCACCATCCCCGTCGGCAAGAACATCCCGCTCGGCAAGCTCAACATCCCGCTCTCGGCGCTGCCCGCGCCCGGCGTCTACACGCTCTCGGTCGGCGTCGCCGGGACGAACATCCAGAACACATGGAACTTCTGGGTCTACCCGCCGGAGTCGAAGGCCGAGCCGCCGGGCGGCGTGACGGTCACGCGCTCTTGGGAGGAGGCCGAGGCGAAGCTCGCCGAAGGCGGCCGCGTGCTCTACATGCCGCGCCGCGCAGACCTCGACTGGACGAGCCCGCCGCTCGACGACGTGCCGGTCTTCTGGAACCGGCTGATGGGGCCGGCGTGGGGTCGCATGCTCGGGCTGCTCGTGAAGGAAGACCACCCGGCGCTCGCGAAGTTCCCGACCTCCACGCACTTCGACTGGCAGTGGTCGGAGATTGTGCGCGGGGCGCGCGCCGTCAACTTGGGTCGTCTGCCGCGCGCGCTTGAGCCGGTCGTCTGGGCCATCGACGACTGGAACCGCAACTACAAACTCGGCCTCGTCTTCGAGTGCAGGGTCGGGCGCGGGCGACTCGTCGTGAGCGGGGCCGACCTCGAAAGCTCGCTCGACATACGCCCGGCCGCGCGACAGTTGCGGCGCTCGCTGCTCGACTACATGCGGGGCGGGCGCTTCCGCCCGGCCGTCTCGGTCTCGGCCGAGGAACTGCGCGGCCTGCTCTTCGACACGCGCGTCATGCAAAGGCTCGGCGCGGAAGCGAAGGCCGAGTCGCAGCCCTCGAACCCGCCCGCCAACGCCATCGACGGCGACCCGAACACCTTCTGGCTGGCCGGCGACGCGCGGAGTGACCGGAAGCACCCGCACGCGCTGACCGTCAGCCTCCGCGCGCCCGTCAGCGTCTCGGGGCTCGTCCTCATGCCGCGCCAGAACCACCGCGAGCACGAGGGCGACATCCGCGGTTACGTCGTCGAGGTGAGCGACGACGCGAACAACTGGCGCGAGGTCGCGCGCGGCGAACTCGTCTCGACCTTCGACCCGCAACGCGTCAACTTCCCCCGGACGGTCAACGCGCGATTCCTGCGTCTGACCGCGCTCAGCGGTTTCGGCCCCGACGCGACGGCCGCGCTCGCCGAACTCGCGGTCGTCTACGCCGGCCCGAAGCTCCCCGACGCGCCCGACGACGCGCCCGAATACAAACGCAGCCGCACCGCCACCACAGACATCGACGAGGGCACAGGCGCGCGCCCCGCCCCGACGCCCCGACCGACGCCGACACCGAGGCGCGTCCGTCCGAAGGACTAGATTTGAAATTTCAAATCTCAAATTTCAAGTCTCAACTTCTCTGCCTGCTCCCCGTGCTCGTCTGTCTGTGCGCGCGGCCGGCGGCGGCGCAGGAACGCGCGTGGGTGACGGACGTTTACCGCGCGGGCGACTTCGAGCTGGGGGGGGGGCGCAGCGCGGCCGACGTGCTCGTCTCGGAAGATGACTTCAAGGTCGTGCGTATCGCCGCGCGTGACCTCGCCGCCGACGTGGAGCGCGTGACGGGCGCGCGCCCGGCCGTCCGCAACGAGGCGACGGGACTCTCACGCCACGCCGTCATCGTCGGCACGCTCGGCAAGAGCCCCTTCGTCGACCGGCTCGTCGGCGAGGGCAAGCTCGACGCGGGGAGTCTGCGCGGCCTTTGGGAGAGTTTCTTAATCGCGACGGTGAAAGACCCTCTGCCCGGCGTGCGGCTCGGGCTCGTCGTCGCGGGGAGCGACCGGCGCGGGACGGCCTTCGGCGTCTACGAACTGTCGCAGGCCGCGGGCGTCTCGCCGTGGCACTGGTGGGCCGACGTTACGCCGTCGCGCCGTCGCGCGCTCTTCGTCGCGGCCGGTGTGCGCCGCGCGGGGCCGCCTTCGGTCAAGTACCGCGGCGTCTTTCTCAACGACGAGGACTGGGGGCTCCAACCCTGGGCGGCGAAGACCTTCGAGCCGGAGACGGGCGACATCGGCCCCAAGACTTACGCGCGCCTCTTCGAGTTGCTGCTCCGTCTCAAGGCGAACACGGTCTGGCCCGCGATGCACGAGGTGACGCGCGCTTTCAACGCGAACGCGCGCAACCGCGAGGTCGCCGACGACTACGCCGTCGTGATGGGCTCGTCGCACGCCGAGCCGATGCTGCGCAACAACGTCTCGGAGTGGGAGGCGAAGCCCGAAGAGTTCAACTACCTGACGAATCCCGACGGCGTGCGCCGCTACTGGGAGCAGCGCGTCCGCGAGAACGGGCGCTTCGAGAATCTCTACACGCTCGGGATGCGCGGCATACACGACAGCGCCATGCAGGGGCCGAAGTCGCAGCCTGAGCGCGTCAAACTCCTCGAACAAATTTTCGCCGACCAGCGCGCGATGCTCGCGCGTCACGTCGACAAGGACGTGACGCGCGTCCCGCAGGTCTTCGTCCCTTACAAAGAAGTTCTCGCCGACCATCGCCGCGGGCTGAAGGTGCCCGACGACGTGACGGTCGTCTACACAGATGACAACTTCGGCTACATACGTTCGTTTCCGGCGGCCGACGAGCGCGGCCGGGTGGGCGGCTTCGGCGTCTACTATCACGTCTCATACCTCGGCCGCCCGCTCTCCTACCTCTGGCTTGAGACGACGCCGCCCGCGCTCGTCCGGGAGGAGATGTCGAAGGCTTACCGCAACGGCGCGCGCCAGTTCTGGGTGCTCAACGTCGGCGACCTGAAGCCCGCCGAGGCCGTCACCGAGTTCTTCATGCGGATGGCGTGGGACGCCCCGCGCTGGCGGCGCGACGGCCAGCGCGAATTCTTGAAGACGTGGGCGGCGCGCGAGTTCGGAGCCGCGCACGCCGAAGAGGTGGCGTCCGTGTTAGACGAGTTCTACCGTCTCGGCTTCGCGCGCAAGCCCGAGCACTTGCAGTGGCATCTGCCGGGCGAGCCGTACAGGCCGAGCGACTTCGCGCACTTCGACTACGGCGACGAGGCGCAGGCGCGGCTCGACTCCTACGACTCTCTGCTGGCGCGCGTCTCGCGGCTCTACACACACATCCCCACGCGACTGCGCGATGCTTATTACCAACTCGTCGTCTACCCGGTGCGCGGCGCGGCTCTCGCCAACCGGCGCGTCTTCGCCGCCGAGAAGGCCGCCCTCTACGCCGCGCAGGGGCGCGCGGGCGCGGGCCGCTGGGCGCAGCGCGCGCTTGAGGCCGAGCAGTTGGTAGACGGGGAGACGCGCTTCTATAACGAGCGGCTCGCCGCGGGGAAGTGGCGGCACATGATGGCGCGCGAGATGGGGCCGGGGCAGTGGAAGAGCATGAGAAGCACGCCCCCCGAAATCCCTCCCGCCGTGACGCGGATGAGCGCGCCCGACGCGGCCGGGCTCGGCGTCGCCGTCGAAGGCCGAGCCGAGCCGCTGCGCGAAGTCGAGCGCGAAGCCTCGCTCCCCGCGCTCGATTCCTACACGCGCGGCGCGCGCTTCATAGACGTTTTCAACACGGGTCGCGCGCCGGCCGCGTGGGTCGCGCGCGCGCGTGAAGACTGGATAAGGCTCAGCCGGACGCGCGGCGATTTGCGCGAAGACGCGCGCCTGCTCGTCTCAATCGACTGGGCGCGAGCGCCGGAGGGCGTGAGGCTGTCGGGCACAGTCGTCGTCGAGGGCGCGGGCGCGAGCCGCACCGTGCGCGTCCCCGTCTTCAACCCCGCGACGCCGCGCCCCGAGAGTCTCGCCGGAACGTTCGTCGAGTCGGGCGGCGTCGTCTCCGTCGAGGCCGAGCACTTCAACGCGAAGACCGACCGCGCGGGCGCGGCGTGGTACGTGACAGAGGGTCTGGGGCGCACGGGCGACTCGGTGGCCGTCTTCCCCGAAGACGCGCCGAGCGTGGAGACGGCGCGCGCCGCGAGTAATGCACCCGCGCTCGAATACCGCCTGCACCTCTTCCGCGCGGGCGAGTTCGAGCTGACCTTTCATCTCGTGCCGACGCACCCGGTGCGCGGCTCGCGGGGCTTGCGCTTCGCGTACTCTCTGGATGGCGCGGAGCCGCGCGAACTCGCGGCGAGCGCGGGCGTCGAGGTCACGTCGAAGGAGTGGTCGCAGAACGTCTTAAACAACGTGACGAAGACGAGCGCGCGTGTCCGCGTAGACGCGCCGGGCGCGCACGTCCTGCGCGTCTACATGCTCGACCCCGGCGTCGTGCTCGACAAGATAGTCCTGAACACGGGCGGCCTGCGGCCGAGCTACCTCGGCCCGCCCGAGACGAGAGTCGTGTTGAAGTGACCGACCGAGGAGGAGTGTTAATGTCGAATCCGGCAACGGGCCGCATGTGGTTCTGTCTGGGACTCATCTTCATGTTTGCGTCAGCGGCGGCGGCGCAGGTCTCGCCGCGCAGCCGCGAGTCGTTCAACTCGCGCTGGCGTTTCCAGAAGGACGACCCGCCGGGGACGGAGGGGCGTCTGAGCTACGAGAAGATTAAGAGCAGCGTGACGGCGACCGGCCAGGAGTTCGTCTCGGGCCAGAAGCCGTCGGAGTCCGCCGGGCCGGCCGAGAACATCGGCGCGGATGTCGCTTACACGCGTGGCGACTTCGACGACTCGGCGTGGCGGCGCTTAGACCTTCCGCACGACTGGGGCGTCGAGGGGCCTTTCAATCAGGAGTATCCGGGCGAGACGGGCAAGCTCCCGTGGTGGGGCGTCGGCTGGTACCGCAAGCACTTTGAAGTCCCCGCGACGGATCGCGGCAAGCGGCTCTACCTCGACATCGACGGCGCGATGTCTTACGCATCCGTGTGGCTCAACGGCCACTTCGTCGGCGGCTGGCCTTACGGCTACGCGTCGTTCCGGCTCGACCTGACGCCGTTCGTCGAGTACGGCGCGCGCAACCAGTTGGCCGTCAGGCTCGACAACCCGCCCGAGTCTTCGCGCTGGTACCCGGGCGGCGGCATCTACCGCAACGTCTGGTTGGTGAAGACCGCGCCCGTCCACGTCGGCCACTGGGGCACGTACGTGACGACGCCCGAAGTGACGCCGCGGTCGGCGACCGTGGGCGTGCGCGTGACGATAGACAACGACTCGGACGCGCCGGCCGACGTGACGACAAGAACGCGCGTGTATGAACTCGGCCCCGGCGGCGCGAAGTCCGCGAAGGATGTCGCCGCTTCCGAGCCGGCGCGGCTCAGTCTCGCCGCGCGCTCGCGCGGGACGAATGACGCGACCTTGCGCGTTGCACGCCCCAGACTTTGGAGCACGCAACGGCCGAGCCTCTACGTCGCGGTGACGACAATCGAGCAGGGCGGCCGCGAGGTTGACGCTTACGAGACGGTCTTCGGCATCCGCACCATCAAGTTCGACCGCGAGCGCGGCCTCCTGCTCAACGGCGAGCCGGTAGAGCTGAAGGGCGTTTGCAACCACCACGACCTCGGCGCGCTCGGCTCGGCCGTGAACGTGCGCGCGCTCGAACGCCAGCTCGAAATCATGAAGGAGATGGGCGTCAACGCCGTCCGCACCAGCCACAACCCGCCCGCGCCCGAGCTGCTTGAGTTGGCCGACCGCACGGGGCTGCTCGTCATGGACGAGGCGTTCGACGCGTGGCGGCGCGCGAAGAAGAAGAACGACTACCACCTGCTCTTCGACGACTGGCACGAGAAGGACTTGCGCGCGCTCGTGCGCCGCGACCGCAACCACCCGTCGGTAATCCTCTGGAGCACGGGCAACGAGATCGGCGAGCAGCGCAGTACGGAAGGGCACAAGATATCGGAGCGGCTGTCGCGCATCGTCCGCGAGGAAGACCCGACGCGCCCCGTCACCGCCGGGGCGAACTACACGGAGGCGGGCTACAACGGCTTTCAGAAGACGTTGGACGTGTTCGGCTACAACTACAAGCCGGAGGAGTACGGCAAGTTCCGCGAGAAGAATCCGGGCGTCCCGCTCTACGCCAGCGAGACGGCTTCGACGGTCAGCTCGCGCGGCGAATACTTCTTCCCCGTCGAAGAGGACAAGGACAAGGGTAAGTCGGACTTTCAGGTCAGCTCCTACGACCTCTACGCGCCGCGCTGGGCGACGACGCCCGACCGCGAGTTCAAGGGGCAGGACGAGTTCCCGTTTACGGCGGGCGAGTTCGTCTGGACGGGCTTCGACTACCTCGGCGAGCCGACGCCCTACAACGCCGACGCGTCGAACCTGCTCAACTTCTCCGACGCGGCCGAGCGCGCGCGCATGGAGGCCGAGCTGAAGTCGCTCGGCAAGATTCGCGTGCCGTCGCGCAGCTCCTACTTCGGCATCGTCGACCTCGCGGGCTTCAAGAAAGATCGCTTCTACATTTATCAAGCGCGCTGGCGGCCGGAGCTTCCGATGGCGCACCTGCTGCCGCACTGGAACTGGCCCGGGCGCGAGGGGCAGGTGACGCCCGTCCACGTCTACACCTCGGGCGACGAGGCCGAGCTGTTCCTCAACGGCCGCTCGCTCGGTCGAAAGAAGCGCGGGGCTTTCGAGTACCGCCTCCGTTGGGACGACGTGCGGTACGAGCCGGGCGAGGTGCGCGTCGTCGCTTATAAGAACGGGAGGCGTTGGGCGGAGGACGTGGTGCGGACGACGGGGCCGGCCGCGCGTCTCGTGTTAAAGGCCGACCGCGCCGCGATTCGCGCCGACGGCTCAGACCTCTCCTTCGTCACCGTGAGCGTCGCAGACCGCGCCGGGCTCGTCGTGCCGCGCGCGAAGAACCGCATGCACTTCGAGGTCTTCGGCCCGGGCGAGATAGTCGCCGTCGATAACGGCGACGCAACGAGCCACGAGTCGTTTCAGTCGAAGGAGCGCGCCGCCTACAACGGCCTCTGCCTCGTCGTCATCCGCTCGAAGGCCGGCGCGCCCGGCCGCATCACGCTCCACGCCTACTCCGAAGAATTGAAGTCGGGCCGCGTGACCGTCAGGAGCACGCGCTAACGGGGCTGGTGATTGTCAGGACTGCGGCCACGATAAAAAGGGAGGGCATGATGTTTGGAAGACTCGCGTGGTCACTTCTGCTGGCGGGCTGCGTTGTCGTCATCACAGGCGGGTTCAAGGAGGCGCGCGGGGCGGAGCCGGTCGTGCTCTGGCCGGAGGGCGCGCCGGGGGCCGTGGGGAAAGAGCCGGCGGACGTGCCGACGCTGACGCCTTACCTGCCGCCGAAGGAGCGCGCGACGGGCGCGGCCGTCGTCGTCTGCCCCGGCGGCGGCTACGGGCACCTCGCCGAGCACGAGGGGCGACCCGTCGCCGAGTGGCTGAACACAGTCGGCGTGACGGCCTTCGTGCTGAAGTACCGTCTGGGGCCGCGTTACAAACACCCGGCGATGTTGAATGATGCGGCGCGCGCCCTCCGCACCGTGCGCGCGCGTGCGGCCGAGTGGGGCTTAGACCCGGCGCGCGTCGGCATCCTCGGATTTTCGGCCGGCGGCCACCTCGCCGCGACCGCCGGCACGCACTTCGACGCCGGCCGCCCCGACGCGGCCGACCCCGTCGAGAGATTCGGCTCGCGCCCCGACCTGTTGATGCTCATCTACCCTGTGATTACGATGAGGGAGAAGTCGCACGCGGGCTCGCGCAGGAATTTGCTCGGCGAGAACCCGACGCCCGAACTCGTCGCGCTGCTCTCGAACGAGGAGCAGGTGACGAAGGAGACGCCGCCCGCCTTCGTCGTCCACACCGTGGGCGACGCGGGCGTCCCCGTCGAGAACAGCCTGATCTTCGTCTCCGCGCTCAGGCGGGCGGGCGTCCCGTTCGAGCTACATCTCTACGAGCGCGGCCCGCACGGCTTCGGCCTCGGCACCGCGCGCCAGAACCGTCCCGCCGACCCGATTCTTTCAACTTGGCCCGCGCACTGCGCCGACTGGCTCCGCCTCCACGGCTTCGCCGCGAAGTGAGGGTAAGGGGTCAAGGGGGAGGGGGAAGGGAGCGTTCAAGTCGTCCCTTCCCCTTTCCCCCTGACCCCTTACCCTAATGCGTCGTGGCCTTCTCAGCCCCGAGGCCGGTGTTGGCGCGGACGGACAACTCTGTGTACTTGGCTTCGGCCGAGGGTTCGCGGCCGGTGAGCGCGCCGAGGAAGGCCGCGATGAAGCCGAGCGGGATGGAGAGGATGCCCGGGTTCTCTAACGGAAAAATCGGGGGCGACTGAATCAGGTGACGCGCCGCGCCGGTCACGGTCGGCGGGTCGACGGTCATGATGCTCGGGCTCAGCAGGATGAGCACGATGGAGGCGAGCAGCCCCACGCCGAGCCCCGCGACCGCGCCGCGCGTGTTGAAGCGACGCCAGAAGAGCGAGAGCACGATGACCGGCAGGTTGGCCGACGCCGCCACCGCGAAGGCCAGCGCGACGAGGAACGCGACGTTCGCCGTCGGCCCCAAGACTATCGCGATGAGGATGGAGACGCCGCCGACGACGAAGGCCGTCACGCGCGCGACGCGCACCTCCTCGCCCGGCGCGCGCTCGACGCCGCGGTGGATGACGTTCGTCCAGAAGTCGTGCGCGAACGAGGTCGAGGCCGAGATGGTCAGCCCCGCGACGACAGCGAGGATGGTCGCGAACGCGATGGCCGCGACGAAGCCGAAGAACACGTCGCCGCCCAAAGTCTGCGCGAGCAGCGGCGCGCTCATGTTCGTCCCGCCGTTCTTCGCGATGGCGTCGCGCCCGACGATGGTCGCCGCGCCGAAGCCGAGGAAGGTCGTCAGGATGTAGAAGACGCCGATAATCGCCATCGCCCACACGACGCTCGCGCGCGCCGTCTTCGCGTCGGGCACGGTGTAGAAGCGGACGAGGATGTGCGGCAGCCCGGCCGTCCCGAAGACCAGAGCCATCCCCAGAGAGAGCAGATCGAGCGCGCCGTAGGGCGGCTTGTAGCGAAGGCCCGGCTGAAGGAAGTCCTGCGTGACGGGGCGGCCGTCCGCGCCCGTGTAGGTGACGTGCGAGACGGCGTCGAAGAAGGCCGCGAAGCTGAAGCCGAAGTGCGCCAGCACCAGCGCGCTCAGAAGAATCGTCCCGCCCATCAGCAGAATCGCCTTCACGATCTGCACCCACGTCGTCGCCAGCATCCCGCCGAAGACGACGTAAACGATCATCAGGATGCCGACGCCGACGACCGCCGACTCGTACGTGACGCCCGAGTCCTTCAGCAGCAGCGAGACGAGCGCGCCCGCGCCGACCATCTGCGCGATCATGTAGAAGGTCGAGACGGTGAGCGTGCTCAAAGAGGCCATCGCGCGCACCGGGCGCGGCTTGAGCCGGTAGGCGAGCACGTCGGCCATCGTGTACTTGCCGGCGTTGCGCAGGGGTTCGGCGACGACGAGCAGCACCGTCAGGTAGGCGACGAGAAAGCCGACCGAGTACATGAAGCCGTCGTAGCCCTGAAAGGCGATGATGCCGGCGATGCCGAGGAAAGAGGCGGCGCTCATGTAGTCGCCCGCGACGGCCACGCCGTTCTGCCAGCCCTTGATGGAGCGGCCGGCGGCGAAGTAGGCCGAGGTGCCCGTCGAGCGCCGCGCCGCCCAGTAGGTGATGCCGAGCGTGACGGCGACGAAGCCGAGGAACATCAGGAGTGAAGTCGTCACGTCTCTATTCCCCCCTCCGCGCTCTGCCGAGGCGCTCGACGACGCGCCGCGCCGTCTCGTCCCACCCGCCGGCCGCGCGGACGTAGAGTGCGGCCACGACCCAAGCCATCAGGAACTGCGAGAGCGCGAAGAGGTACGCGAGGTTGAGCGGGCCGAAGACGCGCCGCGACATCAGCCCCGGCGCGTAGCCCACCAGCAGCGGGAGCGCGAAGTAGTAGACGACAAAGAAGACCGTGGCCGGCACGATGAAGCGACGCTTCGAGGCGAGCAGCCCCTTGAACTCCTCCTGCGCCGCCACCGAGTCCCAGTCGGCCACGTCCAAATCCTCGTCGGCCGTTCGTTCGTGCGCGGGCTTCGCGCCCGCGCGGCCTAGCGGCGCTACGTCGGTCGCCGACCCGACCTCGGGCGTCTGGTCTCCCGGCTCCGGCTCCAAATGAATCTTTGGCGGCATCCGTCCCTCCTTACGGCACCTGTTTGAGAAGTCGCTTCATCTCGGCCACAGTCTTGGCGTGCGCGGAGTTGGTCGCGGCGGCCGAGGCGGGCGCTGTCAACTCCAGCAGCAGTGCGAGCGCGCAGAGCGCGGCGCGTAGTCTCAAGCGTTGCCTCTCAGACTCTCCCGCCGCCCGCGGGAGTAAAGCTAAGACTTCGGGACGAAGTAACGGGGGGCTTTCGTCGGGCTCGGATTACGCTGAAAGATTTGTTCTGCATTAAACTACACGGGCACGGAGGGGGACAAGCGAAGGATGAGAACAGTCGTGAACATACGCGGGCGGCGGCTCTGCGTGGCGGTCTTGTGCGCGTCGCTCCTCGCGTGTGCGACGCTCACGCGCGAAGCCGGCGCGCAGTCGGCGCGGGGCGCGCGGGGCGCGCGCGGGCCGAACATCATCTTTGTCGTCGCAGACGACCTCGGCTACGGCGACCTCGGCGCTTACGGCCAGCGCCACATACGCACGCCGAACCTAGACCGCATGGCGCGCGAGGGCGCGCGCTTCACAGACGCCTACGCGCCGAGCCCGGTCTGCGCGCCGTCGCGCGCGAGCCTGATGACGGGGCTGCATCAGGGGCACGCGCGCGTGCGCGGCAACGTGAACCGCAACAACCAGCGGGTGCCGCTCAGGCCCGAGGACGTGACCGTCGCGGAGGTCTTGAAGCGCGTGGGCTACCGCACAGGCGTCGTCGGCAAGTGGGGACTCGGCGAGCCGGGGACGACGGGCGTGCCCGGCCGGCAGGGGTTCGACTACTTCTACGGCTACCTCAACCAGACGCACGCGCACGACTACTACCCCGAATACCTCTGGCTGAACGACGGGCGCGAGACGCTCCGCGGACGCACATACTCGCACGACCTCCTGACGCGCGAGGCGCTCTCCTTCGTCCGACGCGGCGAGGACGGCCGCCCCTTCTTTCTTTACCTCGCCTACACGCTGCCGCACGCCAACAACGAGCTGACGCGCAAGACCGGCAACGGCATGCAGGTTCCCGACGACGCCCCGTACTCGCGCGAGCCGTGGACGCCGCAGCAGCGCAACTACGCCGCGATGGTCACGCGCCTCGACGCGGACGTGGGCGAGCTGATCCGGCTCCTGAAGGAGATGGACATCGACCGCGAGACGCTCGTCGTCTTCACGAGCGACAACGGGCCGCAGGGGAGCGCCGAGGGCGGCTACGACCAGACGCTCTTCGACAGCAACGGCCCGTTCCGCGGTCTCAAGCGCGAACTCTACGAGGGCGGCATACGCGTCCCGCTCGTCGTGCGCTGGCCGGGGCGCGTGCGCGCGGGCGCGACCGTCAGAGAGCCCGTGACGCTCTGCGACCTTTTGCCGACCGCCGCCGCGCTCGCGAGCGCACGCACGGCCGAAGCCTCGGACGGCGTCTCTCTGCTCCCGCTCCTCTCGGGCGGCCGCGCGACGCGACGCGCGCCGCTCTACTGGGAGTTTCACGAAGGCGGATTCGCGCAGGCCGTGCGGATGGGGCGCTGGAAAATCGTGCGGCGCGGGGCGAAGGGCTCGCCCGAACTCTACGACTTGCAGAGCGACCTCGGAGAGACGCGCGACCTCGCGGCGAAGCGCCCCGATCTCGTCCGCCGCGCCGTCGAGATCATGAGCCGCGAGCACGTCGAGTCCGAGGACTGGCCTCTGGACGCGCCGCCCGCGCCGACGACCACGGGAAGATGACGATTGAAGTCCGCACACGGCTGTGCCTGACGGCGTGCGCGCTTGCGCTGCTCGTGGCGGCGGGCTGCATGAAATCGCCCACGACGGCCGAGTCAAAGCGGGTCGAGCGCGAGGGGATGGTGCTCGTCTCGGGCGGGACGTTTCGCATGGGCGCGGACGACGAGATGCCGGACGAGTCGCCGGCGCACGAGGTCACGCTCGAACCATTCTGGATGGACGCGCGCGAGGTGACGGTCGCGGAGTTCGCGCGGTTCGTCGAGGCCACCGGCTACAGGACGGACGCCGAAGCGTTCGGCTGGTCGGGCGTCTTCGACCGCGAGACGGGCGAGTGGAAGAGAGTTGACGGCGCGGACTGGCGACACCCCTCGGGGCCCGGCTCGCGCGCGGACGACGCCGAGCCGGTCTGTCAGGTCTCGTGGCGCGACGCCTCGGCCTACGCGCGCTGGGCGGGCAAGCGCCTGCCGACCGAGGCCGAGTGGGAGTACGCCGCGCGCGGCGGGCTCGCGGGGCGGCGTTACGCGTGGGGCGACGAGCTTCGGCCGGGCGGCCGGCCCGCGGCGAACTGGTGGCAGGGTAGTTTCCCGGAGCGCGACACGGGCGAGGACGGCTTCCGTGGACGCGCGCCCGCCGGGAGCTTTCCGCCGAACGGCTTCGGGCTCTACGACGTGGCGGGCAACGTCTGGGAGTGGTGCGCCGACTGGTACGCCGAAGGATTCTACGCCGCGTCTCCGCGCGAGAGTCCGCGCGGCCCGGAGGCCGGCGACGAACGCGTCCTGCGCGGCGGCTCATGGATGTGCGCCGAGAATTTTTGCAGCAACTACCGCGTCGCCGCGCGCAGCCACGCCACGCCCGACACGGGGCTCGACAACCTCGGCTTCCGCTGCGCGCGCGACGCCGCGCCCGGCGAGTCTGGCGGCGTCGCGTCGCCGTGATATTCTTACGGCCTGCCGGCAACCACCTCGCGCGGCGGGCCGGCCACGGCCCCGGTTTTGATTCGCTCTCCTTGAGAGGTGCCCAGATGAAAAGAACACTCGCGCGCGCTCTGACGCTCGTTCTGGCCGCGGCACTCCTCCACGCCGGCGCGCCCGCGCAGACCCCGTCACCCTCGACGCCCGCGCAGAGCCCGTGGCCCACCGCGCAACCGCCGACGTTGCAGACGCCGCCCGACGAGCGCGACGCGGACGCGGACGCGGACGACGAAGACGACGTGGTGCGCATCACCTCGAACCTCGTGCAGCTCGACGCCGTCGTGACTGACAAGCAGGGGCGGCAGGTCACAGACCTCAAGGCCGACGAGTTCGAGGTGCTGGTGGACGGGAAGCCGCAGGCCCTGACCCACTTCTCCTACGTCTCGAACGTCGGCGCGGCTCGGCCCGCGACGGCCGACGCCGCGCCCGCCACGCCCGCGCCGCCCACCAGCCTGCGCCCCGAGCAGGTGAGGCGCACCGTCGCCTTCGTCTTCAACGACCTGCAGATGTCTTGGGAGAGCGTCTACTACGCGCGGCGCGCCATCAAGAAGTTCGTGGACGAGCAGATGGAGCCGGGTGACCTCGTCGCCATTATCCCGACGAGCGGCGGCAGCGGCGCGCTCCAACAGTTCACCTCCGACAAGCGTCTGCTGGGCGCGGCCGTCAAGAACCTGCGCTGGTACCCGCAGTTGGGCGGCGGCGTCAGCGTCTTCGAGCCGGTGGATCGGCTCTACGAGAGGTCGGAGGGGGAGCGGCAGTTCGAGTCGCTGCGCGGCGAGCGGTTCAGCGTCGGGACGCTCAACGCGCTCGACGCGGTCGTCGGGGCGCTGCGCGAGCTGCCCGGGCGCAAGTCGCTCGTGCTGCTCTCGGACGGCATCCCCGTGCCGCCGCCCGAGGAAGACCACGGCCGCGTGCTGGCCGGCATCAACCGCGTCGTCGAGAGCGCCAACCGCGCCTCCGTCATCATCTACGCCGTCGACTCGCGCGGCCTCCAGACGCTGAGCCTCTTCGACGCGAGCCAAGCCGGCCCCATCGACCCCCAACGGAGGATGTCTATGTCGATGGCGCGCTCCGCGCTGCTCCAGGACTCGCAGCTCGGCATGAAGGCGCTGGCCGAGGAGACGGGCGGCGTCGCATACGTCAACTCCAACGACATCGGCGGCGGCGTCCGCCGCGCCCTCGAAGACCAGAGGGGCTACTACCTCGTAGGCTTCCGACCCGAGGAAGGCACCTTCGACCCGGCGACGGGGCGCTTCCGCTTCCACAAGGTTTCGGTCAAGGTCAGGCGCGCGGGGCTCAAGGTCAGAACGCGCGGCGGCTTCTTCGGCTTCGAGGGCAAGAGCGTGACGCCCGCGCCGCGGCCGCGCACGCGCGCGCAGCAGATCAGGGCCGCGCTCGTCGCGCCCTTCCCGGCGGGCGGCGTCCGCCTGCGCCTGACGCCGCTGCTGAGCAGGGACACCAAACAGGGCGCGTTCATCCGCTCGCTGCTACACGTCGAGGGCGGCGACGTGAGTTTCGACCGTCAGCCCGACGGGACGTACAGGGCCGTGCTCGACGTGGTCGCGCTCACCTTCGGCGTCAACGGCCGCCCCGTCGGCGAAGTCAACGTGACGCACACGCTCACGGTGAAGCCGGAGGACTACGAGAAGACACTGCGGGGCGGGCTCGTCTACGACCTGGTCGTCCCGGCGAAGAAGTCGGGCGGCTATCAGTTGCGCGTCGCCGTCCGCGACACGGCGAGCGAGCGCGTCGGCTCGGCCAGCCAGTTCGTCGAGGTGCCCGACCTCAAGAAAGACCGGCTCGCGCTCTCGGGCATCGTCATGGCGTTGCACCGCGCCGCCGCCGCCGACAACGCGGCGGGGGCCACGGGCGCGACCCCGAACGCGGACGCGCCCGACCCGCTGGGCGGCTCGGCCGTGCGTCGCTTCCGCCGCGGCGCGGCGGTCGATTACGGCCTCCACATCTTCAACGCGAAGCTCGAAGGCGCGGGCGGAGCCTCGCGGATGCAGACGCAGGTGCGTCTCTTCCGCGACGGCAAACCGGTCTTCACGAGTCAGGCTCTGCCGTTCGCGGGGCGGCCTCAGAACGCCGCGGGCGACCTCGGCGCGGGCGGACAACTCCGCCTCGGGCGCGAGCTGGTGCCCGGCGAGTACGTGCTGCAACTCGTCGTCACCGACCTGCTGGCGAAGGAGAAGTACCGCGTCGCCACGCAGTGGGTTGATTTTGAAATAGTCGAGTGAGCGTGGAAGGCCGACCTACTTCTTCACGACGACCTCGGGGCTCTCGACATTCACCGCGTTCGTCAGCTTGAGGGGCTCGCCCTTCACCGTCGTCAGGCGCACGCCGCGCATCGTCCAGTCGCGCGCGTGCTCGACGAAGCCGGCCTCCTCGCCCGCGGCCGTGACGTTCGAGAAGGTGACGCCGACGATGGGCTTGTCGGGCAGCCCCGACGCCGAGAAGATTCTTTTGGCCCCGACGATCTCGACGTTCTCGATGCGTATGTTTCGGAACTCGCAGTAGCCGCGCTCGACGGGCAGCACCGGCGTGTTCATCACGACCCAGTGCGCCGGCGGGTCGGTGACATCCTTCGGGATGGTCGAGTATGAATAACTCGGGTTCCAGTTGAGCGTGAAGGTGAAGGGGAGCGGCACGTTCTCCATCCGCGTGTCGCGTATGAGCACGTCAGAGACGTAGCCGCCGCGCGTCTTCGCGGACTTGAAGCGCAAGCCCTCGTTCGTCCCCGTCCCGCGGTTGCGGTAGGCGACGACGTGCCGGATGCCGCCCGACGTTTCGCTGCCGAAGGAGAGGATGCCGCCGCCACGCCGCGTCAGATTGTCGCGCACCACGACGTACTCGGTCGGCCGCGCCACGCGCAGCCCGTCGTAATCGCGCCCCGCCTTCAGACAGATGTCGTCGTCGTTGTTGTCGATGTCGTTGTTCTGGACGAGGACGTGCGAGGACGAGTCGATGTCGATGCCGTCGGTGCTCGGGCCGCCGTTGTCGCTGATCTTCAGTCCGTCCACCGTGACGTGGTCTGAGTAGACGACCTGCACCGTCCAGAAGCCCGAGCGCTTGAGCGAGAGGTTCTCGATTGTCACGTCCGAAGACTTCCAGACGACGAGCAGGCGCACGCGCTCGGCGTCGTAGTCGGACGCCCAACGCAGCCCCTTCGGCTCGTACTCGCGCCGGAGGCTCCAGTACTTGTCCCACCACTTCTTGCCGCGCCCGTCGATGGTGCCGCCGCCCGTGAGCCGTACGCCGCGCTGGTCGTTGACGTTGATGAGCGCCGCCGGCCAACGCATCTCGATGCCGGCGACGCGCGTGAAGATCGATGGGTAGTCCGCGTCGTCCTGACTCCCGAGCAGCGTGACGCCGGTGCCGACGACGAAGTTGACGCCCGTCTTGACGAAGAGCGCGCCGGTCACGTACTGGCCGGGACTGAAGCTGACGATGCCGCCGCCCGCCTTCGCGCACGCGTCGATGGCGCGCTGGATGGCCTTCGTCGAGTTGGTCTCGCCGTCGCCGACCGCGCCATGCTCATTCGCAGAGAAAACTTTCTTCTTCGCCGGCCGCCGCCGCGCGCCCACTTCACGCACCCACGCGGGCAGGCCGTCCTTACCGACTTTAAACTTCGCCTGCGAAGTCTCCTGCGTCTCCGCCGCGCGCGCGCCGCACGTCAGGCAGCAGATAAAGACCAACGCCGAAACCAACGCCCGCGACCCTTTAGACATGCAACTCCCCTTGTCTGGAAAGTCTCGAAAGTGAAACTAAAACCTCTTCGACTCAGTCCGCTCGACGCGCGTGTCGGGGACGGGGCGCGAGGCGCGGACGGTGAAGTCTTCGACGTTCTTGAGGTGGAAGGTCGGGACGCCCTCGGCCTTCTGCGCGGAGACGCCGAGGAAGCTCGCGCCGCGCACGTCTTCGAGGTGGAAGGCCGGCCGCAGGTCTTCGAGCATGAAGCCGACCGAGACGTTCGTCATCTCCACCCCGCGCGCGTGGCGTATGAAGAAGCCGTAGGCGGGCAGCTCGCCGAACATCGAAGGCTCCGGGTAGTTGGTCTCGCGCTCGGGCGGCTCCAACGCCGCCTGCGCGCGCGTGCCGCCGCCTTTGTAGAGAATGCGCACGTCGCTCAACGAAACATCTTCAATCGGATGTCCGGGCAGCCCGGCGATGATGGAGGCGAAGCGCGGGTCGGCGTCCGAGACGACGACGTTGCTGATGCGCACGCGGCGGATGGCCCCGACCGGCGTCCCCTCGGGGCCGCGCATCCGGCGGCCGAGGCGCAGGAAGAGAGGCGCGGTCGTCACGTCGCGCATCGTGATGCCCGTGACTACAACGTCTTCGATGAATCCGCCGTCCACGGTCTCTAAGGCGAGGCCGCGGCTGCGGTCGAAGACGCAGTTGGAGATGGTGATGTTCTTGAAGCCGCCGTTGGACTCCGTCCCGAACTTGATGCGGCCCGTCACGCGGTCGCGGTCGGGCGCGAGTTCCTGCGTCCTCTTGAAAGTGCCGTCGAGCAGCGTCCCCTCGTCGTAGCCCGAGACCTGACAGTTCGTGATGGTCACGTTCTCGGTGGCGCGCGCGAAGCCCAAAGCGTAGGAACTTTTCAAGACGATGGCGTCGTCGTTCGGCGTGTTGACCGTCGAGTTCGAGACGCGGACGTTGCGGCAGGAGTCGATGTCGAAGCCGTCGCGGTTGGTGTCCACTCTCAGGTTGTCGATGGTCAGGTTGTCGACGCCCGTGGCGAGCAGCGCGAAGTGGCCGGCGCGGTGGATGGTCAGGTCGCGGAGCGTGACGTTGCGCGAGAGCTTGAGCGAGATGGCCTTGTTGCCGAGTCCCTCCATCGTCTTCACGTCGGCGTCCTCGCCGAGCGGGGCGAGCGGGCGCGCGCCGCCGCCGGCAGCGCCGCCCATGCTGACCGGCGTGTCGCCCGGCTTCAAAGGCCGGCGCGGGCCGGGGCTGCGCTTGGTCAGTCCCTTTCCGTCAATCTTGCCCGGCCCCTCGATGGAGACGTTCTCGACGCCCACGCCCCAGATGAGACTGTTCTGCCAGTGGCTGTGGCCGAAGTCCTGATACATGTCCCACTGGTTCGGCTCGGGCAAATCGTAGCTTCCTTTGTCCTGCGCCGGGTCGGCGGCGAGGATAATCGCGCCGGCGTCGAGCCGGAGCGCGATGTTGCTCTTGAGCCGGATGGAGAAGCAGAGGTAGGTGCCCGCGGGGAAGTGGACGGTGCCGCCGCCCGCGGCGGCCGCC
>JBEVKV010000170.1:0-3200 GCA_040509515.1 Pyrinomonadaceae bacterium
GCGCGTCTACCAATTCCGCCACATCCGCGTGCGGGAAGTCAGATATTAAAGGCGGCGTTCGGGGGTTGTCAAGCGGCACCCCCGACCACGAGAAAACGGCCCGGGCGGCGAACCGTCCGGGCCGTTTTGTACCCCCCTTGCTCGTAATCCTGAGACCGGCTTAGTAACCCTGGACGCCGTCGTTGTAGCCGTTCTCGAACCCGCGACGGAAGTACTGCTGGTACGTGTAGCGGTCGCCGTAGCGCGAGTTGTAGTCCTTGTCGGCGTTGCGGTACGCGCTGAAGTCGTTAACGTTGCGGTAGCCGCGCCCGCGATCCTTGCGGCCTTCCTTGATGCCCTCGTTGTAGCCGGCGTTCAGAGCCGTCTGCTGCGACTGGTTGTAGTTGCCGTAGCCGTAGTTGCTGTAGCCGCGGTTGCGGTACCCGCCCTGATTCCCGTAGCCGCCGTAAGTGCCGTAGCCGCTGTTGCGTTGCTGCTGCTGGAGGATGTACACGTCGCGCTGGTCGTAATCGCCGTCGCCGTCGCGGTCGCGCGGGTCGCGGTAGCGCCCGTAGGCGTTGCCGTTGCTGCGCTGCTGCTGGCGGATGATACGGTCGCGCTGGTCGAAGTCGCCGTCGCCGTCCACGTCGCGGCGCTCATCGCGCCTCTCCTGACGCCTCTCGCGCCTATCCTCGCGACGCTCGCGGCGATTCTGCGCGCTGGTCGTCGTCGCCAACGGCACCAGCAGGAAGAACCCGAGCGCGAGCATGAGAGCCCTCATGTAGTAACGTTGACCCGTCAGTTTCGTCATCCTAACCCTCCTGGATTGCAAAAACCCGTTCACCCCGTTCACAAAGTTTCGCCTCAAACCACTCAACCCGCGGAACAGAATAACAACCCTCATGCCAGAGCGCGTGGGGGAGTTTAGTCGTGCAAAACGGACGACGAATCAAAGGGTTAGCGAACCCCTCACACCATTTGGAATCGCGCCCCACCTTTTCGTGTGACGGAAGTAGGACACGCTGCGCATCGAGGCCAAACGCCCGTCTGGCGGTCGGTTGCGGACGCGCGCGCACGCTTGTTATAGTCGTCTCCGTCCACAACGGAATCGCAACAATGAGTGCTGAGGCGGGGCCAGATGCGTCGGGTTTACGCGCGCGAGCCGCGCAGGTCTTGGGGCGCATCGCCGAGGCGGCGCGGCGCGCCGGCCGAGACCCGCGCGAGGTCACACTCGTCGCCGTCAGCAAGACTCATCCGGCCGCGCTCGTCCGCGAGGCCGTGGCCGCCGGGCTCAGAGACTTCGGCGAGAACCGCGTGCAGGAGGCCGAAGGGAAGATCGCCGAACTGAAGGCGGACTTGCCCGACGCGCGCTGGCACCTCATCGGGCACCTCCAGCCGAACAAGGCGCGGCGCGCGGCGCGGCTCTTCGACCTGATTCACACGGTCGACTCGGCCGCGCTCGTCCAGAGGCTCGAACGCATCTGCGCGGAGGACGCGCGCGACTCGCTCGACGTGCTCGTGCAGGTAGACCTCGCGGGCGAGGAGACCAAGAGCGGCGTGACGGAAAAGGAACTGCCCGAGGTCTTCGAGGCTTTGAAAGATTGCGGGCGCGTGCGCTGCCGCGGGCTGATGACGCTCCCGCCCTTCTTCGACGATGCGGAGCGCGTCAGGCCGTACTTCCGCAGGCTCCGCGAGTTGCGTGACGAGTGGCGCGGGCGAGGGGCTTTCGGCGTTGCCGGCGGCGGGGGCGCGGGCGAGCTTTCGATGGGGATGAGCCACGACTTCGAGGTCGCCGTCGAGGAGGGCGCGACGCTCGTCCGCGTCGGCACGTCCGTCTTCGGCGAGCGCGGCGGAAAGGTTTAGAAGCCGGAGGGGCCGGACGGCGTCCGGCGTGCGCCTTCTCACGACATCATGGACTTATACTTCAACGCGGCGGGTCTGTTCGTTTGGTACGCGATAGCGACGGTCATCCTCGTCGTCATCGTGCTGATGCTGGCGCGCCTGATTCTGAACAAGGCCGACCTCAACCCCTTCAGCCGCCCCGTCATCCTCATACGGCGCTGGACAGACCCCATGGTCAACCCCGTGCGCAGGCCGCTCGTGCAGGCCGGCTTCAGCCCGAACGTGGCGCCGCTGGTCGTCATCCTCATCGCCATCCTCGCGGGCTACTTCGCCTCGGAGTTCATCGGCGCGGTGCTCTACACCGTGAGGGGCTTGCTCAGGAGCGTGGCGGCGGGAGCCCCGATTTCCTTCGTCGGCTACATCATCTTCGGCGCGCTCGCCGTCTACTCGCTGATGATCTTCGCGCGCATCCTCATGTCGTGGGGCGTCGGGCCGCACAACCGCCTGCTCCACTTTCTCATCCGCGCGACCGAGCCGCTGCTCGGCCCGTTCCGCCGGCTCATCCCGCCGGTCGGCATGATGGACATCTCGCCCATCGTCGTGCTGTTCCTGCTCACGCTGCTTCAGCGCGCCGTGGCGGCCACGCTGCTTCAGGTTTGAAGGCGTGCGCGTCGGGCGCGACACGCGCCGAAGCGTTGTGGTATATTTCCGACCCGCTTACAGTTCAACTTAAAACTCAGCCAAGGAACTCATCAGACATGTCGGGACACTCGAAGTGGCACACTATCAAGCACAAGAAGGGCGCACTGGACGCCAAGCGCGGCAAGGTTTTCACCAAGCTGATTAAGGAGATTCAGGTCGCCGCGCGCGTGGGCGGCGGCGACCCGGACGCCAACGCGCGACTGCGCAAGGCCGTCTCCGACGCCAAGGGCGCGAACATGCCCAACGACACCATCGCGCGCGCCATCCGCCGCGGGACGGGCGCGGAGGAGGGCGTCTCCTACGACGAGATTACGTACGAGGGCTACGGCCCCGGCGGCGTCGCCGTGATGGTCGATTCGATGACCGACAACCGCAACCGCACGGTCGCCGAGATTCGACACATCTTCTCGAAGAACGGCGGCAACCTCGGCACCTCGGGCGCGGTCAACTGGATGTTCGAGAAGAAGGGCTACATCGTCGTGGCTAAGGAGTCGAAGCCCGAGGACGAGCTTTTCGAGATCGTCACCGACGCGGGCGCGGAAGACCTGCGCGACGACGGCGACAACTTCGAGATCATCACCTCGCCCGAGGACTTCGACGCCGTGCTCGAAGCCGTCAAGAAGGCGGGCGTCGAGCCGCAGGTCGCCGAGGTCGAGATGGTGCCCAAGGAGTACAAG
>JBEVKV010000171.1:0-3000 GCA_040509515.1 Pyrinomonadaceae bacterium
CCGATCTGACCCGTGGCCGCGACGAACTGATCCTGGTCGGAGAGCTGCGTCGCGCGGTTGAGACACTCCTCGGCGATGAGCATCCCGAGTCGCGCGCGCTCCTTCGGGTCGCGCTCGGCGTCGAGCCGGCCGCGCAGCTCGACGGGCAGGTAGCGCATGGGCGGCGGGCCGTCCTCGCGCTGCTGAAGCGTCGCCGCCTCCTGCGCGCGCGCCTCGCCGCACGCGAGCGCGACGAGCGTCAGTAGGATTAGGAGTCGGGCCGTCTGCCGCCTGTTGGCGGCGTGCGTCCGGGCGGTCTGTCTCGCGCTGCGATTCGTTTCCATCACTGCGCCCTCTTGTCTTTCTTGAGCCCCTCGCCGCGCTTCACTTGATTGCGCAGCGAAGGGAGCCGCAGGTTGACCTTCTCTATCTCCAACTGATTGACCCGCGCGTCGGCGCGCGAGAGGAAAGTCTCGTACGCTTCGAGCGCCGCTTCGTACTCCCCGAGGCGGTCGTGCGCGGTGGCGATGAAAAAGTGGACGACCGAAAGCTCGGGCCGCGCCCGGCTAAGCCATTTGTATTCCACAACGGCCTCGTTGTAAAGCTTCATCTCGTAGAGGGCGGCGGCGAGGTTCGCGTGCGCCTCGTACTTGTCGGGCGCAACCTCTATGACGCGACGCAGGATGGAGGCCGCGTCCGCGAAGCGTCGGAGCTGGACGAGCGCGGCCGCGTAGCCGACGGCGTGCTCGACGCTGCGCGGCTCGGCCTCGGCCGCGCGCCTGTAGAATTCGGCCGAAGCCGCCGGGTCGATCGTGCGCGTGAGCAGGCCGAGGCAGGCGAGCGCGCCCGCGTTCTTCGGGTCGGCGGCGACGAGGCGTTCGAGCGAGACGCGCGACTCGGGCGTGTCCTCGCAGGTCGCGTCGGCGAGCGCCGCTAGGAGCTTCCTGCCGTCGTCGGAATTTTTGGCTTCGTCGGGGAGCGATTCGTAGACGCGGCGCGCCTCCTCTTTCCGCCCGGCCAGCCCGTAGCGGTTCGCGACCGCGACAGCCAGCCGCCAATCAGAAGTCGCCTTCGCCTGCGTTTCCAGCTCGCCGACGACGACGAGCGCGTGCTCCGCGTCGCCCGAGGCGAGGTAGAGGTCTGCGCGCCCGAGCCGAGCCTCCACGTTAGACGGCTCCTGAATCGTCGCCTGCTCGAAACTCTTCAAAGCCCCGACCGTATCCTTCGCCGCGATTTGCGCGCGCGCCAGCGAGACCCAGAGCGAGGCGTCGTTCGGCTTAAGCTCGGCCGCGCGACGCCAGAGCGCGACGGCCGCGGCCGCGTCGCCCGCGCGCGTGCGCAACTCGGCCAGCGCGACGGCCGCCGTCAGATTCTTCGCGTCGAGTTCGAGCGCGCGGCGGAGCAGCGGCTCGGCCTCGCGCTCGCGCCCCTCGGTGCGCACGAGCAGCAGGCCGAGCGCGGCGTGCGAGAGCGACCACGTCGGGCGCAGCTCCATCGCGCGCCTGTAAGACTTCTCGGCCTCGGGCAGACGCTTGAGCGCGACGAGCGCGCCGGCCTTCTGAAACTCGGCCTCGGGAAAGTCGGGCCGGAGCTGCAAAGCCTCTTCGTAGAGTTCGAGCGCGCGCTCGTAGTCCTTCTTTCCGTGCGCCTCCTGCGCCCGGTTGAAGAGCTTGACGGGGTCGGCGGCCGTGTCGCCGAACTCGTCCGTCTCCTGCGCACGCACGCCCGGCGCGCACACCAAAGCGAGCGCGAAGACGAGCGCGAAGGCGAGCCGCCGTTGGCTGAAGCCGTAAATCATCTGAAGCTTTTGTCGCAGGGGAAGACGCCGGGAGCCGAAACTGCCCACGTTGGGAGACGCGCGCGTGAGTTTCGCGCAGAATATAACACGCACGCGCGGGGCCGTCTATCACGTTTCCGTCGCGACACGGCGACCGCGCCGAGGGCGTCCGGGTTGCGTGCCCCGCGCGCGTGCGCTAACATTCGCGGCCGGTAAGCTTCTTAAAACAAGAACAACTCGGGACATCTCGCACGGGTTTGCGCAGGCGCCGCCGCGCGTTCGCGGCGCGGCGCTCAAAAGGGAAGAGTGAACAGTCTGGCAGCCGAAGAAGAAGTCAGGGGCGGGGGAGTCGCCGCGACGCTCACGAACGAAGCGGCGGCGACTTCGTCGAATAAAGAGTCGGCCGCCCCGAGCGTCGAAGACTCCGCAGCGCTCGCGAAGGAAGAGGCGCTGCGGGCGCTGCTCTCGGGGATGGGCTCGGCGATGGTCGCCTTCTCGGGAGGCGTCGACAGCACCTACCTCGCGCACGTCGCCAACGAGGTGCTCGGCCGCAGCGCGCTCTGCGTCACGGGCGTCTCGCCGAGTCTCGCGTCGAACCAGCGCGAGGAGGTCGCCGCGCTCGTCTCAAGCCTCGGACTTCACCACGAATACATCCAGACCGGCGAGATGGACGACCCGCGCTACCTGCGCAACGAGTCCGACCGCTGCTACTTCTGCAAATCCGAACTCTACTCGAAGCTCGCGCCGCTGGCGGAAGAGCGCGGCTTCGCTTGCGTCGTGGACGGCTCGACGACCGACGACCTCGGCGATTACCGGCCGGGGCGCGCGGCGGCCGGCGAGCGCGGCGTGCGCAGCCCGCTCGTCGAGGCCGGCATGGGCAAGGCCGACGTGCGCACCCTGAGCCGGCGCGCGGGGCTCCCGACGTGGGACAAGCCCGCGAGCCCCTGCCTCTCGTCGCGCCTCGCCTACGGCACGCCCGTCACCATCGAGCGTTTGAAAACCGTCGACGACGGCGAGGCCGTCATGCGGAGCTTGGGATTCCGCGAGTTCCGCGTCCGGCATCACGACGAGCTGGTCAGGCTCGAAATCGCGCCCGCCGAACTGGACAAGGCGCTCAGGCGCGAGGTCGCCGACGAACTTGCGCGGCGCTTCCGCGCGCTCGGCTTTCGCTACGTCACGCTCGACCTGCACGGGTACCGCACGGGCGCGATGAACGAAGTCCTAAAAGCCGTGAGCCGTGAGCC
>JBEVKV010000172.1:0-9963 GCA_040509515.1 Pyrinomonadaceae bacterium
GACCCTTCAAAGGTCGCCCTCCTCTTTTTGTTGCCGGAGGCCGGACGCTTTCGTCCGGGTCATGAGTTATTTGACCGACACGTCATCCACGCGGAACGAAGTGGGCAGCGTGATGTCGTTGGTGCCGCGGAACTGAATCCGCACGGTCTGCCCGGCGAAGGCGTTGAGGTTGTACGGCCCCCTCAGCAGGTAGACGCCGGCCGTCTGGCTGTTCTGGTTGCTGAAGGTCGCGAGCGTCGCCAGCAGCGTCCCCGAAGTGCTGCGCACCTCGATGAAGAGCCGGTCGAAGACGGCCGCACCCGCCGCCTCGCCGGTCGAGATGTTCAGCCAGAATTCGAGGTTGCCGCCGGCGCTCGGAACCGCGACCGTCTGGTAGAGCGTCCCCGTAGTGCTGTTGACGCCGTTGATGATCATGTAGGCCACGCCGCCGTGCGGGAAGGTTCCCGTGCTGCGCGTGACCGACCCCGAGACGACCCACGGCGTCGTGCCCGACTCGAAGCCGGGGTTGACTAAAAGCTCGGTGCCGCCGCCGCCGGTGCCCGCCTGCGTCACGGTGAAGGTCTGACCCGCGATGGTCAGCGTCCCCGTGCGCGCGGTCGTGCCCGCGTTCGCGCCGACGCTGTAAGTCACCGTGCCCGAGCCCGAGCCGCTCGCGCCCGACGTGACGCCGATGAAGCCTGAGTTGCTCACCGCCGTCCAGGCGCAGCCCGCGCCGGCCGTCACCGTGACGGTGCCGGAGCCGCCAGCCGCCGTGGCGCTCGCAGAGGTCGGGCTGATCGAGTAGGTGCAGGTGCCGCCGCAGTCGGACGGAAGGTCGCTGGCCGCCGTGTGCGTCGTGCCGTCGTTGCCCACGGCCGAGACGCCCATCCCGTGCCGCGCGAAGACCGTCCAGATGGCGCAGCGGTTCGCGCCGCCGTTCAAATTCTGGTCGGCTTGCAGGATGCCGTCGCGCGCGTTCAGGAACGAGGGCCTGTTCGGCGTGAACTTCATGCCGTTCAGGACGATCAAGTCCGTGACGGCCGCGCCGAGCTGCGTCCGCAAGTCCCAGAGCGTCGCCGCCCAGACTTCGCCGTCGCCGTGGACGGCGCAGCTCGGGACGCACACGTCGGCGTAGGAGTTGTGGACGGCCGCCGCCGGGACGGTGTAGGCCGCGCGGCGGATGCCGTTCGGGTTGCCGGTCGAGTATTCGCCGACCGCGCCGTCGTTGTTGAGCGTCGTCGCCCAGTAGTCAGACCAGCCCTCGCCCATCGCGCCCGACTGCGTGCCCGAGAGCGCGGTGCTGCCGTTGCCGATGAGCCGGTTCGAGATGCCGTGGCCGTACTCGTGGAAGACCACGTCGCCGTCCACCGAGCTGTCGCGGTCGGGGTTGGGCGAGGTGAAGATGTACTGCTGCATGCGCGGGCGCGAGCCGTCGGGCGGCGTGGCGAAGTTGGCGTTATTGGTGCCCGAGCCGTCCTGCGCCTCGGCGCGGACGGAGTCGTTGCCCGTGCCGCCGCGCCCGTAGTTGTTCGTCTGGAAGTTGCGCGCCGTCTCCGTGAAGCCGAGGTTGTAGGAGAAGTCGTGCATGACGTTGTTGTAGTAGAAGAGATTCGCCACGACGGCCGCCTGATTCGTGGCAGTGGTCGGCGAGGTAGTCGTGTCGAAGGGGAAGGTGAAGTTCTGGTCGGCGGCGGAGGCGTGGCCGTTCGAGAGCCCGTTGCCGCTGGTCGTGTCCGGCGAGTTGTTGGCGTCGCGGTCGAGGTAGGCTTCGACGTTGTTGCCGGTCGTCACGGTCGAGGCGCCCATCCACCCGGCGGCCGTGTTGATGACGGTGTCGCCGACGAACGAGATGAGGGTGCGCGTGCCCTTGTCGGGCGCTTCGGTGTAGACGGTGCCCTGCGCCTCGAAGACGTAGAGGTTGTGGCGCAGCAGAAGCTCGCCCGTGTGCGCGTCGATCAGCATCTCGTACCACTCTTCGGGGCCGACCTCCGCGTAGACGTGCCACGCGAGCCGCGCCGTCTCGCCCACGCGGACGACGTTCAGCTCGGAGGTCACGTCCTCAAGGCTATTGCTGAGCGGGTTGGCGTGGGCGACATTCTCCGTCTTCGAGCGTCGCGAGCGGGTCTCGGCGAGGATGGGAGGCACGGCGCGCCCCGCGTACCCGAAGGCGCGCATGATGCCCTCGGTCTCCGTCAGGGACGGCGCGACGTTGAGCTGCTGCCCGTTGACGAGGAAGCCCTGCCGGACGTTGAGGACTTCTCCGTCGCGCCCGACCGCCACGTTGACCTCGCCCTCGAAGACCTTGACGCCGCCGACGGTCTGCGAGTATTCGAGGAACGAAGTCCCACGGTCGTTGTCCTCCTTGTTGAGCTTAAGGCTGTTGACGCCCGCGTTGGTCAGCGCGAAGAGCGAGGCGCGCCCCTTCAGGAATCTGCGCGCGATGTTGTCGGGGAGGTCGGACTGCGGCTCGGAGAGCGCCGCCCCGTCGACGAAGAGGTTCTTCAAAGCGCCGGCCTCGTTAAGCTCCGCGCGCAGGTTCCGCCCGCGCTGCGCGCCGAGGGACGCGCGGAGTTCTTCGACGGCCGAGGCGCGCGACTGGAGCGCCGCGTTCGCGCCGCCCGTCGCCTTCTGCCTGCCGGCGTTGGTGTTGAGTTCGGTCTCGGTGAACTCGCTGCGGCCGGCGAGGCGGATGTCGTAGTTCGGGAGAGGTGTGGGGCGGTTCCGGGCGGCCGGCGTGTCCTGTTGTAACAAATTCGCCGCGTCGGACTTGGTCGAGAAGGCGACGGGGGTGGCCAAAAGGGCAAACCCCAGCAACGCCGCGAGCAGGCTCTTGCGCATTTTTCTGCCTCCAGAGGTGTCGGTTGTGAACGGTGACAGAATCGCCTGTCGGCTGAGTGGTCGGTGCGAACGCCGCTCACAAAGTCAGGTGACGCCGTCGAATTTTGAGCCGGGCGAGAGTAGCCACGCCTGTCACCATGACAGGACGAAAGCACGCCTGAGGGAGCGCACTAAAGCTACTGCAAATGGGGCGTTCGAGACTTTGGTACAAAGCGGCCGGTGCCGCCCGCAGTGAAAAGGTGCTACAGGCTAACAGATACCCCGGCGCTTTGACAATCAATAACTGTCGGGCGTAGTTCGCGCCGTGAAGTCGCGCCGGCGGGAATACGTCGGGGTAAGCTCAGGTGCGCAGGGTGAACGGGTTGAAGTCCGTCCCGCGGTCGTAGAAGTCCTCGCGCTCGGCGCGCTTGAGGAACCCGACGACGAGGTAGGTCGCCGGCGTCATCAGCGTCTCGACCCCGACCTTGACGAAGAAGTTCGATGTCATCACCGCCAACACCAACTGCGGCGGCCAGTCGCCCCAGAAGGCGAGCGGGTAGAAGATGAGCGAGTCGATGCCCTGCCCCACGACCGTCGAGCCGATGGTACGGAGCCAGAGGAACCGCCCTTCGGTCTTGAGCTTGAGCTTGGCCAGCACGAACGAGTTGATGAAGTCGCCGGCCCAGAACGCCGCCAGCGACGCGGCCACGATGCGTGGCGTCGAGCCGTAGACGATCTCGTAGGCCGCCTGATGCGGCCAGTCCGGCGCGGGCGGCAGCGCGATCACCCCCTGGCTCATCACCGACGCGAAGATGAGCGCCGCGAAGCCGGCCCAGATCACGCGCCGCGTGCGCGCGTAGCCGTAGACCTCGGTCAGGATGTCGCCGAAGATGTAGCTGACGGGGAAGAAGAAGACGCCCGCGCCCACCGAGTAGCCCGCGATTCGGCAAACTTTTCCGACGCCGATCAGGCTGGAGCACAGCAGCACGGTCACGAACGCGACCATGACGAAGTCGTAATACTTGTAGACCCGCCTCGGCGAGTCGGCGGCGGCTTCAGTCCTCGACAAGCTTCTCTCCTTCCCGCGGCTTCGGGAGCAACAACGCGTCCCTGACCTCTCCGCCCTCGGCCGATAGTTCATGCAGGGGGCGTCGGATGGCTTCGACGCGCCGGTCGGGGTGATAAATCAACCCTCCGCCCGCCGGGATGCCGATGCCTTTGGCGGCGCCGCTCAGGTGTCTGACCGCCCTTCGGAGCCTGCCCCATCCTTGTCCCTCGTCGTGGGCGTCTATGACAAAAGGCACCAGCCCGAACGTTTCCGCCGGCCCCGCCCCCGACGCCGCTCTTTCCGAGAGCCCGTACAACCCGAGTTGCGCCGCACCGGCGGAGACGCCCATCAGGACGGCTCCCTCGTGATACCTCCTGACGACCAACTCCCCCATGCCGGTCTCGACAAACACGTCCCATCCCGTTTCGACATCGCCCCCCGCCAGCAGGATGATGTCGGCCTCGCTCAGGAACGAGCGAGCGTCCGCCGGGAAGGAGCGAGGAATCATCCGACAGTTGCGGACGCCCGCGCCGTCCATAGCCGCCTCGAAGATGGAATAGTATTCGGGGGCGTCGCCGTTGGAGGCGCCTAAGTACGCGGCCCCCGGTGAGTCACGCGTCACGAGCCGGACAACCGAATCGAGGAAGAGATTTCCGCCGTCGCGCCAGAAAAGGAGCTGACTGTCGGCGAAGAGATAAATCGGCTGCGGCTGCGGTTTCACGACCGGAACATTCAACAAACGGGTTGCGGGCTGAGAACGGAAGGGTCGGAGGTTCGATCCTGAAGGGCTGTCGCACCGGAGTCACGCCAAGAGGAAACGGGCGCCCCGAAGAACGCCCGTATCTCGTTGACACTGCCGATGGCCAGGGACGGAGTCGAACCGCCGACACCGCGATTTTCAGTCGCGTGCTCTACCAACTGAGCTACCTGGCCGTAAACCGTCTCGCGCGAACAGAAGGCAGAGTATAAGGGGGGCGAAACTGGGCTGTCAAATGGGACGCCCTCCGTACGTTTTTTGTCAAATGCGTCACAAAAAATCGTTGACAGTTTTTCGGCAAGGTGTATAATCCGTGTCGTCTGAGGGTGGTGCCGGTTGCCAAACAGCCGGTGCGTCCCGCGAGGGACAACCAGCCAAAGCCCGAACATCGACAGTGCCCGCCAGTGGCAGCTCGAACGCCGATTGTGCCCCCCACAAACGCTACCTTCGAGCTGCCACTCTTATTTTTGCCCGCCCTAAACCCGCCGCGGACGCCGCGCCGTAAAACTCCGCAAAGACTCCACCGCCCGGCCCTGTTTTTAGACGCCCGAGCGCGCCGCGAGCAGGTCGTACTGTCTCGACGCCTCGGCGACGACCTCGCGCTCGTCCAGCGTCTGAAGCTCGCCGCCGCGCAGCAGGACGCGGCCGTCGACGAGCACGTCGCGCACGTCGCGCGCCTCGGCGGCGTAGACGAGCGTCGAGACCACGTCGGGCAGCGGCGTCGTGTGCAGACGCCCCAGCTCGACGACGGTCACGTCCGCGCGCTTGCCGGCCTCAAGGCTCCCGACCTCGGCTTCGAGCCCGAGGGCGCGCGCGCCGTCGCGCGTCGCCATCCGCAGGACGCGCCGCGCCGGCAGCGCGTCCGCGCCGCGGCTGACCTTCTGAAGCAGCGCCGCCGAGCGCATCTCCGTGAACATGTCGAGGCGGTTGTTGCACGGCGCGCCGTCCGCGCCGAGCGAGACCGAGACGCCGGCCTCCAGCATCTCCGTGACGGGCGCGACGCCCGAGCCGAGCTTCATGTTCGACGACGGGCAGTGCGCGACATGCGTCCCCTTCGACGCGAGCAGCGCCACCTCGCGCCCGTCGAGGTGGACGCAGTGCGCGAGCAGGACGTGCGGGCCGGAGACGCCGAGCGAGTCGAGGTACAGGACGTTCCTCAGCCCCGTCTCGCGCTCGACCAGCTCTATCTCCGAGCGGTTCTCGGAGGCGTGCGTGTGAATCATCACTCCGTGCTCGCGCGCGAGCGCGGCCACGCGCTCCAAAAGCCCGCGCGTGCAACTCACGGCGAAGCGCGGCGCGAAGCAGTAGCGGACGCGCCCGCCGGCGCGGCCGTGCCACTTCTCAAGCAGCGCCAGCGACTCGCGGATCGAATCTTCGCTCTCTTCCCTGAGCCCCGCGGGCACCTCCTCGCCCTTGTCCATCATGCACTTGCCGACGGTGGCGCGGAAGCCCGACTCCTCGACGACGCGGAAGACCTCCTCGGTGTGGTTGACCGTCTCCATCGTGAGCGCGCAGGTCGTGCCGCCGCGAATCAGCTCGGCGACGCCGAGCCGCGCGGAGGCGCGCAAAGACGCGGCGTCGTGCGCGGCCTCCATCGGCCAGACGCGCCGCTTGAGCCAGTCTAAGAGCGAGAGGTCGTCGGCCGCGCCGCGGAAGAGCGTCTGGCAGAGGTGTACGTGGGTCTGTACGAAGCCCGGGAGGACGGCGCAGCCGCGCGCGTCTATCTCCACGTCGGCCGTCGCGTGCGCGAGGTCGCCGACGGCCTCGACGCGGCCGCCGCGCATGAGCACGTCGCCCTTGACGACCGTCTCCGAGGCGTCCATCGTGACGACGGCGCCGCCCTTGATGAGGACAGACTGTTCCATCTGAATTCAGGCGAAGAGAATTTTAAAGCGGAGTCTCTTGCCGCGCGATTATCCACGCGAGAAGGCCGGGCTGTAAAGGCAGACAGAACCGCGAGCGGTAGCAAACGGGTCGCGGTTACGCCGGTGGGTTTCAAAGGCGTGACTCCGACCCGTTTGCTACCGCTCGCGGTTCTGTTGTAAGGCTACTACTTAGACGCGGCGGCCTCTTCGGCCTCCTCGCCGTAGCCGGGCATGCCGAGCGCCTTCTTCACGTCGTTCTCGATGCGGTGGAGCATGTCGGCGTTCTCGCGCAGCGTCGTCTTCGAGTTCTCGCGCCCCTGCCCGAGCCGCTCGCCGCCGTAGGAGAACCACGCGCCCGACTTCTCGACGACGCGGTTCGTCACCGCGAGGTCGAGCACGTCGCCCTCGCGCGAGATGCCCTCGCCGTACATGATGTCGAACTCGCACTCGCGGAACGGCGGCGCGACCTTGTTCTTCACGATCTTGACCTTCGTGCGGTTGCCCACGACGCGGTCGCCGTCTTTGATCGCGCCGATGCGGCGGATGTCGAGGCGCACCGACGAGTAGAACTTGAGCGCGCGGCCGCCGGTCGTCGTCTCGGGCGAGCCGAACATGACGCCGATCTTCTCGCGAATCTGGTTGATGAAGATGAGGCAGGTGTTCGTCTGGCCGACGATGGCCGTCAGCTTGCGCAGCGCCTGCGACATCAGACGCGCCTGCAGGCCGGGCAAGCTATCGCCCATCTCGCCGTCCAACTCGGCGCGCGGCACGAGCGCCGCCACCGAGTCGATAACGATGACGCCGACGCCGTTCGAGCGGACGAGCGCCTCGGTGATTTCCAAAGCCTGCTCGCCCGAGTCGGGCTGCGAGATGAGGAGTTCCTCGACGTTGACGCCGAGTTTGCCCGCGTACTCCGCGTCCATCGCGTGCTCGGCGTCGATGTAGGCGGCCACGTCGCCGGTCTTCTGCGCCTCGGCCACGATGTGGAGCGCGAGGGTGGTCTTGCCCGAAGACTCCGGGCCGTAGATTTCGATGACGCGACCGCGCGGAATGCCGCCGACGCCGATGCAGGCGTCGAGCGAGAGCGAGGTCGTCGAGATGGCAGGGATGTCGATGACCTCTTTGTCGCCGAGGCGCATGATCGAACCCTTGCCGAATTTCTTTTCGATGTTCGCGAGCGCCGCTTCGACCGCCTTGCCGCGGTCGGCGCCTTGCCTGTCAGCCATTTGTGCTACCACTCTTTCTCGTCCCCTTTTCTCACGCTGTTAAATTTGTGTCTTAACTCCCAAGACTCGGAGAGTCTACCACAAACGGCGCGAGAATGGAACAACGTTTCACACTTGCAACAAATATTTTTTCACCCTGGCGGGGATGATGCCGGAAGTCCGTCCTGAAGCCGGGACAATATACGACAGCCGCCCTTTCAAGTCGAGCCCCGCTTTAGATGCGCGGGCGGCGGAATCAGTGGGGCAGCAGCGAGCGCGCGAATTCGCCGACGCGCGCGACGAGGTCGGGGCTGCCGGCGCGCTTCTCAATCTCGGCGACGAGGGCGGAGCCGACGACCGCCGCGTCCGCGTAGCGCCAGACTTCGGCGACGTGTTCGGGGCTGGAGATGCCGAAGCCGACGGCGACGGGCAGGTCTGTCACGCCGCGCACGCGCCCGACGAGGCGCGCGGCCTCGTCGCTCAAGTCCGTGCGCGCGCCCGTGACGCCCGCGCGCGAGACGGCGTAGACGAAGCCGCTGGCGCGCTCGGCGACGAGGCGCAGGCGCGCGTCCGTCGTGGTCGGCGCGACGAGGAAAATCTGGTCGAGGCCGTGGCGTGCGAGCGTCGAGTTGAACTCGGCGGACTCTTCCGGCACGAGGTCTGTGGCGAGTATGCCGTCGACGCCGACGCGCGCGGACTCTTCGGCCAGACGTTCGACGCCGAACTGAAGGAGCGGGTTGAAATAACTGAAGAGGATGACGGGCACGTCCGTGTCGCGTCGCGCGTCCGCGAGCGTCGAGAGCACGTCGGCGAGGCCGACGCCTTGCTTTAAAGCTCGTTCGGAGGCGCGCTGGATGACGGGGCCGTCGGCGACGGGGTCGCTGAAGGGAACGCCCAGCTCGATCAGGGTCGCGCCGGCGCGGGCGAGTTCGACGATGAGAGCGCGCGTCGTTGTGAGGTCGGGGTCGCCGGCCGTGATGAAGGGGATGAAGCCGCGCCGGCCGACGGCGTCGAGGTTCCTGAAAGCCTCGCCGATGCGACTCGCGCCCGTGGCGCGCGCGCGGCTCACGCCGTCTCCTCGCCCGCCAGCCCGGCCACGGTCTGCACGTCCTTGTCGCCGCGGCCGGAGAGGTTGACGACGAGAGCCTCGCCCCTCTTCATCTCGCCCGCGAGCTTGAGCGCGTGCGCGACGGCGTGCGCGGATTCGAGCGCGGGGATGATGCCTTCGAGCTGCGAGGTCAGGCGGAAGGCTTCGAGCGCCTCTTCGTCCGAGGCGGAGACGTACTCGACGCGCCCCGCGTCGTGGAGGAACGCGTGCTCGGGGCCGATGGACGGGTAGTCGAGCCCGGCCGAGACCGAGTGCGTCGAAGCGATCTGCCCGCGCTCGTCCTGCAAGACGTAACTCATCGTGCCCTGAAGAACTCCGGGGCGTCCGCCGCCGGTCTGGTTGAAGCGCGCGGCGTGGAGCCCGAGTTCCGCGCCCGTGCCGCCGGCCTCGACGCCGACCATCCGCACGCCCGCGTCGCCGAGGAAGGGGTGGAAGAGTCCTATGGAGTTCGAGCCGCCGCCCACGCACGCGACGAGCGCGTCGGGCAGACGCCCTTCCCTCTCCAAAAACTGCGCGCGCGCCTCGCGCCCGATGACGCTCTGAAACTCGCGCACCATCAGCGGGTACGGGTGCGGCCCGAGCGCGCTCCCCAGAAGATAATAAGTGTCGGCGACGTTCGTCACCCAGTCGCGCAGCGCCTCGTTGATGGCGTCTTTGAGCGTGCGCTGCCCGGCGTCCACCTCGCGCACCTCCGCGCCGAGCAGGCGCATGCGGAAGACGTTGAGGCGCTGCCGCCGCACGTCCTCGGTGCCCATGTAGACGACGCACTGCAAACCGAAGAGCGCGCAGACGGTCGCGGTCGCCACGCCGTGCTGCCCCGCGCCGGTCTCGGCGATGACGCGGCGCTTGCCCATCCGGCGCGCGAGCAGAACCTGACCGAGCGCGTTGTTTATCTTGTGCGAGCCGGTGTGCGAAAGGTCTTCGCGTTTGAGGTAGATGGCGGCCTTGCCGCCCGCGTGCTCCGTGAGCCGCGCGGCGCGGAAGAGCGGCGTCGGGCGTCCCGAGTAGTCACGCAGCAGCGCCTCGAACTCCGACTGAAAGCCGCCGTCAAGACGCGCCGCGTCGAAGGCTTCGGTCAGCTCTTCGAGCGGAGCCATCAACGTCTCGGGGACGTAGCGCCCGCCGTAGCGCCCCCAGTGCCCGCCCGCGTCGCCGAGGAAGGGGTGGAAGAGTCCTATGGAGTT
>JBEVKV010000173.1:0-4628 GCA_040509515.1 Pyrinomonadaceae bacterium
AACCGCCGCCGCCTCGCCCGAGCCTCTGCGTGTGCTCATGCTCGTGACGAACGACGCGGGGAAGCTGCTCGACAAATGCTCTTTCGCCATCTTCAAGCCGGGCGTCGTGCCCGTGAAGGGGGAGATTAAGCGCGAGGACATTCTGCTGCTCGGGCGGACGAACGAGGCCGGCTACTTCGACTCGGCGGAGAAGGGCACGAACCTTAAATCGGGCACCTACCCCGTGAAGATCGTGCGCGAAGGTTATCAGTCATTCGTCAGCACGATGGAGGTCAGGCAGGGGAGCGTGCTCGGCTACGCCGTCCTCGCCGTGCGCCTGAAGGCCGAGTGAGGCCGCCGCGCCGAACAGCGGAAAGTGAGGCTAGAGACATCATGAGAAGAATCCCGCAAGCCGTCGCACTCCTCCTGCTCTGCGCCGCGGCGCAGGCGTTCGCGCAGACGCCCAAGCCGACGCCTAAGGGGCCGCGCGACCTCTTCAACACCTACAAAGAGGCGGGGCCGGTCGCGCCCGCGCAAGGTCAGGGCGCGGCGAACAACAACGTGGTGATGACCGGGCGGCCCGGCGTCCGCGTCCGCATTGAGCTGCTGCGCGGCGGGCGCGCCCGCTGGGTCTCTCCGCGGACGACCTTTCAGGCCGGCGACCGCGTGCGCTTCCACTTCAACATGAACTTCCCCGGCTACGTCGTCATCATCAACACCGGCTCCTCGGGCGCGCGCACGATGCTCTTCCCCTACGAGGGCGTGAGCAACCGCGTCGGGTTGACGGCTGACTACACGGTGCCGCAGGGTCAGGCGTGGTTCGAGTTCGACAACACGCCCGGCGAAGAGCAACTGACCTTCATCATGTCGAAGCGCGAGATACAGGAGGTCACGCAGCTCAACGTCGGCAACGTCCACGTCTCCACGCAGGCCACGACCGCCGCGGGGCCGGGCGCGCCCACTTCAAGCGCGCCGGCCTCTCCGCCTTCCGCCCCCGCGCCACAGCCCGCGAACACGGCACCGACTTCCGCGCCCGCACCAAACTCCACGCCGGGTAACGCGGACGGCGGTGGCGCGGCGACCGCACAGGCGCCGCAGACCGAAGAGCAGGAGATTCTCGCCGCGCTCAACTCGCGCGCCCTCTCCGGCGGGCGCGACCTCAAGGTCGTCGAGGAGAACAACGACGGCTACGTGCTCGCCACCGAGGACGCGCTCGCAAGGCCCGTCGGCTTCAGGCTGACGCTCAAGCACCGCTGAGCGTTCCCGACAATAAACCGTCAGTGAAACGACCGAACAGTCACATGGGAAGAACACTTCTTTCGCTCTGCCGTCTCGTCCTGCCGCTCGTCGTCTTCTGCGGCGTTGCTTACGCTCAGAGGCCGGAGCTGGTCGTGCGCGCGGGCAACCTCGACGGGTTCGGCGACCTCTCGTTCAGCCCGGACGGCCGCCTGCTCGCGTCCGACGGCGGCGGCAACGAGAACACCGTCTCCATCATCGACGCGGCGACCGGGAGAGAGTTGCGCACCATCTACATGCCCGCGCAGTGCTTCTCCACGACCTTCACGCCCGACGGCCGCCAGCTCGTCACGGGCGACTTCGGCGGCTCGATCCGCTTCTGGGACATCAGGACGGGGCGCGAGCTGCGGTCGCTCAAGCTGTCGGCCGGCGCGTACGGCGGGGTCGTGATCGACGGAGTCGTCACCGCCGTCGCCGTCAGCCGCGACGGAAAAATTCTCGCCGGCAGCAGCACGGACGGCACCGTCGTCCTCTTCGACGTGGCGACCGGCCGCAAGCTCCGCGCGCTCAAGGGACACACCGAACCGGTCTCCGACATCGCGCTCAGTCCCGACGGGCGCACCCTCGTCAGCGGAAGCAACGACAAGAGCGTCGCCGTGTGGGACGTGGCGACGGGCCGCGTCTTGCGCTCCTTTAAAAATCTTGACGCGGAGGTCAACGCCGTCGCTTTGAGCCCGGACGGCCGTGTGGCGGCGGCGGGCGTCGGCGACGGCGCGGGCAAGCAGAACGTCAAAGTGTGGGACGCGCAGACAGGCGCGGAGTTGCGCACGCTCGCGGCGCACACCGACCGCGTCGAGTCGCTCGCGTTCAATCCCGCGGGCGACCGTCTCGCCGCGGGCCTCTTCGAGTCGTACAAAGTCTGGGACGTGCAGACCGGCGCGGTGAGTTACGAGACCGCGTCGCCTGAGAAGTTGAAGGCCAACACGGTCGCCTTCAGCCCCGACGGCTCGCGGCTCGCGCGCGGCGGCGCGCAACTCGTGATGCACGACGCCGCGACGTGGGGCGCACAGTACGAAATTCCCGCGCGTGCCAACCGCACGATTGACACGGTCGCGTTCAGCCCGAAGGGGCGGCTCATCCTCGGCGGCGGCTTCCGAAGCGTAGACCTCTGGGGCGGCACGTCCAACAACGAGCCGCTGGCGCAGCTACCGCGGACGAGCGGCTCGAAGCTCGCGTTCAGCCCCGACGGCCGCCGGCTCGTCACCGGCGCGAGCCTCGGCGGAAGCAGTTTGTGGGACACCAATTCGCGCCAACAAGTCAAAGAACTCGACGGGCTGCTCTACACGAAGGGCATGGCGTACAGCCCCGACGGCAAACTGTTCGTCGCCATCTCCGGCGGGACGCTCAAAGTCTTCGACGCCGCGACGTGGGCCGTCCTGCGCCAGTACGAGGCCGGGTTCAACAGCAGCTTCGACTGCTTCGCCGTCAGCCGCGACGGCTCGCTGCTCGCGGGCGGCACTGACAACAACAAAATCATCGTCTGGAATTTGCAGACCGGCGCGGAGCTGCGCCAGATGAAAGGCGACGACCAGATTAAGTCCCTCGCCTTCAGCCCCGATGGCAAACAACTCGCCGCGGGCGGACTGCTCGGAGGTTTGAAAATCCTGAACGTCGGCACCGGCGCGGTCGCCGCGACGCTCATCCCGAAAGGCCACGTTTCGCCGCTCGCTTACAGTCACGACGGCCGGCTGCTCGCGTCAATCGGGGCGGGCGACGGCGTGAAGCTGTGGGACACGGCGACGAACCGCGTCGCGCGCACGCTCGCCGGGCACTCAAGCTCTGTGACTTCCGTCGCCTTCAGCCCCGACGACAAGTTCATCCTGACGGGCGGCGCCGACAGCCGCATGAAGCTGTGGGACTCGGCGTCGGGGGCGGAGCTGGCGAGCCTCTTCGCGCTCGAAGGGGGCTGGCTCGTCGTCACGCCCGACGGGCTGTTCGACGGCTCGAACGGCGCGTGGCAACAACTCTTCTGGCGCTTCAACAACGACACCTTCGACGGCGTCCCCGTCGAGGCATTCTTCAACGAGTATTACTACCCCGGCCTGCTGAACGAGCTGATCGCGGGCGCGCGCCCCGCCGCGCCGAGGAACCTCGCGCGACTCGACCGCCGCCAGCCATCGCTCAGACTCAAAGTGGGAGACGCGAGTGCGGGCGCGCGCGTCGCCAAAGTCACGCTCGACATCGACGAAGCCGCGCCACAGGCGGGCGCGGGTCAGGGCGGCGGCGCGCGTGACGTGCGCCTGTTCCGCAACGGCTCGCTCGTCAAGGTCTGGCGCGGCGACGTGCTCGGCGGCCGGGGAGCCGCGACGCTCGCCGCCGACGTGAAGCTCTTGGCGGGCGAGAACCGTCTGACGGCCTACGCCTTCAACCGCGACAACGTCAAGAGCCCGGACGCGACCCTGACCGTCAACGGCGTCGAGAGTTTGCGACGCAAGGGGACGGCTTACGTGCTGGCGGTCGGCGTCAACAGCTACGCCAACCGTGACTTCGACCTCAAGTACGCCGTCGCCGACGCGGAGGACTTCGGCCGCGAGTGGCGGGGGCAGCAGGCGAAGCTACAGACTTTCGCCGGCACGGAGGTCGTCTCGCTGAAAGACTCGGAGGCGACGAAGGCGAACATCCTCAAAGCACTCTCCGACCTCCGGGCGAAGGCGCAGCCGGAGGACGCCGTGGTCATCTACTTCGCCGGCCACGGCACGGCGCAGGCCAACCGCTTCTACCTCATCCCACACGACCTCGGCTACGCGGGCGGCCGCGACCGGATGGACGAGGCGGGGCTGCGTGCCGTCCTTGAGCACAGCATCTCGGACGCCGAATTACAGGACGCGCTCGAAGGGGTCGACGCGGGGCAGCTCCTGCTGGTCATCGACGCCTGCAACTCGGGTCAGGCGCTGGAGTCGGAGGAGAAGCGGCGGGGGCCGATGAACTCGAAGGGGTTGGCGCAGCTCGCCTACGAGAAAGGGATGTACATCCTCACCGCCGCGCAGAGTTATCAGGCGGCGCAGGAGGCGGCCCGCTTCGGGCACGGCTTCCTGACTTACGCTTTAATCGAGGAGGGCGTGAGGCAGGCGAAGGCCGACGAAGGGCCGCGGGACGGGCGCGTGGTCGTCAGAGAGTGGTTCGACTACGCCTCGCGGCGCGTGCCGCAGTTGCAGGTCGAGCTGATGCGCGAGGCGCAGGAGAAGCGCGGCGTGAAGGTGGCGTTCGTTCAGGGAGACGAGCAGGTCGAAGACCCCGCCGAGCGCAACTTGCAACGCCCGCGGGCCTACTATCGCCGCGAGGCCGACGCGCGACCGCTCGTCGTCGCAACCGATACGCGTTGAGCGAGCGCGCAGGCGGCTTAGGAGAAAGAG